>JAFXPL010000015.1 GCA_017527945.1 Bacteroidales bacterium
GGTGGCGGGGATTTACCATTTCGTGTCCGCCGCGATGTTCCACCGATACGTCTATGAAGCACTGTTCAGGAGGAGGGCCTGCCGATGCAACAACACGCAGCGGTTCGAGCGGGCGATGGGGCGCGTCGAACAGGTGATCCCATACTACGTGGTAAGTCCGTGACAGAGGTACCGCGACAGGGGTACCATGCAAGTGCCAGCCTCCAAAGACAGCAAAAAGACTGTTACTATTTAACTGTGAATTAAATAGCTTTAGACAGCCAGAAAAGGGTAAACAGTCAACTTCCATATACTGGAAAAAGGAGACCGACGAAAAGTAAACACTTATAAAACAACATATTAGACGAGCTCACAATCCTACAATTGCCTTCAAATCAAAAAAGAATACGAACGTCCCCACCTCTTTCGCCCGCCTTCACAATTACCGGCACTTCGGACAAACTCCCTTCACCACATACTCCGTGTCCTCCACTGTAAACCCTTCAGGAAGAGCCACCTCCGGAAGTGCAATGTTCGTCAGGCAGACCGTCCGATGGCAGACCCGACAACTGAAATGGACATGCCGGACACCACGCAACGGGTCTTCACCATCGCGCAAACAATACTTCTGAGATCCGGACCCATCATCGATGGTATCTAACAGATGGTGTTCGCTCAAGAGTGTCAACGTTCGAAAAAGAGTCGATTTGTCAACGGTGGGCAACGCCTCTTCCAAATTGGCCAAACTGAAGACCCCTGCGTGTCCTCGACGGATAGTCCGCCATATCAGCAAACGCACGGCTGTCACCCGCACTCCTGCCTTTCGCATTATTTGTTCATCACTATAATTGTCCATATATCAAATAGTATCATATCACATACCGCTATAACACCCTAACAGGACTTCATTGCCCGCATAGCATTCAGCACAGCCAAAACCGTCACACCTACATCGGCAAAGACGGCCATCCCCATCGTGGCAAACCCGAACACTGCCAACAGAAGCACTGCCACCTTCACAAAAATGGCGAAAGCGACGTTCTGACGGGCAATTTGGATGGTACGGCGGGCAATCTTCACTGCCGCCGCCACTTTGGAGGGATTGTCGTCCATCAGCACCACATCAGCAGCTTCAATGGCCGCATCGCTGCCTAAGCCCCCCATGGCAATCCCCACGTCTGCACGAGCCAAAACCGGCGCATCGTTGATACCGTCGCCCACGAACGCCAAAAACCTGTCACGTGGCTTCTCCTGCAAAAAGCGTTCCACATGCTTCACTTTCTCCGTTGGTAGCAACCCCGCATAGAAATCACTGATAGACAACTTTCTGGCAACTTCCTCAGCCACTTCACTCCGGTCACCAGTCAGCATCGCGACACGACGAACCCCCAACGCTTTCAACTGTGCCACCGCCGCCACACTTTCCTCCTTTACCCGATCCTTGATGACGATGTGACCGGCATACACACCATTGACCGCCACATGAATGACCGTACCCGTCAGGTGGCATTCGTGCCAATTCGCACCTTCCGCCTCCATCAACTTCGTATTGCCCACACATACACGATTATCCCCCACATTCGCCTTAACCCCTTGACCGGCAACCTCTTCAACTTCCGAGATTGTACACCCATCCGTTGCTTCGTCCGGGAAGGCATCGCGTAGTGCCGCACCAATAGGATGTGTAGAGAAATGCTCCACGTGAGCGGCGAGATGCAGAAGCTGACGCTCGTCGAGCAGCTCCGGATGCACGGCCTCTACGGCGAACTGTCCGTAGGTTAGCGTGCCGGTCTTGTCGAACACTACGGTATCTAACTTAGCAAGGATGTCCATATAGTTGGCGCCTTTCACCAAGATGCCGTTGCGCGAAGCCCCGCCAAGGCCGCCGAAAAAAGTGAGCGGCACACTGATGACCAAGGCGCACGGGCAAGAAACCACAAGGAAAAGAAGGGCACGATAGAGCCACACTGGAAAAGCGGCGGCGAAATGGCCGGAGAAAAGCGGCGGCAACACGGCTAAGGCCAATGCCGCAAAGACCACCACCGGCGTATAAATCCGAGCAAAGCGACTGATAAACGTCTCACTCTTGGACTTGTGATCATTAGCATCCTCTACCAGCCGGATAATCTTCGATACGGTGCTTTCGCCATAGCTTTTAGTTGTTCGCATCCTGATGACAGCGGTGAGATTAACACAGCCGGAGAACACCTCATCGGCCTCCTGAACCTCACGCGGAACACTTTCACCCGTGAGGGCCACGGTATTCAACGCAGTGTTCCCCTCCACAATCACCCCGTCCAACGGCACCCGTTCGCCCGGACGCACCAGAATGGTCTCCCCTACTTTCACCTCTTCAGGACTGACAACCAATATTTTACCATCACGCTCCACGCTGGCCGTGTCGGGACGAATATCCATCAGATGTGCAATGCTATCTCGGCTTTTCCCTTCAGCATAGCCCTCGAAAAGCTCCCCTATCTGGAAAAAAAGCATCACAAAGACCGCCTCTGGGAACTGGGTCTCCGCACCGGGCAGAAAACCGATACAAAGTGCGCCAATTGTGGCCACCGACATCAGAAAATGCTCGTTAAAAGCCTCCCCGTGCGCGAGTCCCTCGGCCGCCTCCTTTAGCGTGTCCCACCCGACCAGCAAGTACGGAACCAGGTAAACCAGCAACAACTGCCACGTGGACAGTGCGGTGAATCGTTCCAACAACACCGCCGCAACCAACAACACCGCCGCAAGCACGATTTTCAGGAGTTGTGCTCGCATCCCATGCTCGCAACTGTGACCGTGTTCATGACCGTGACTATGATCATGACCGTGATTGTGTTTGTGACAATGGCATTGACTATCACATTTTTCCAATTGTCTCTCTTCCATGACTGTAACTTTTATTTTTCGAGGCAAAAATACAGTTTCCTTTTCGCAACCAAGTTGCAAACTAACCTCAAACGCCCTGTTTGCAACCCGGTTGCAGGTTCAGTTGGACCTTGGTCTGTTTTTATTTGCCCTGAAACTATCGCGCAGCTGTCTGACCCTTTTCCGATTCTCAGGAAGGTCCGCGAAGAAGAACAGATGCTGGTCCTGCCGTTCTTGTTTGCTTTTGGCAACATGCACCTTCTTACCTGTATATGGGTCATAACCAAGAAAATACATCGCCGTGGCGTATGTCATGGGCGTAGGCGTAAAGTCCTGCACTTGGTCGGTCATCAGATGGTACTGGTGGGCGATGTCGCACAATCTGCTCATCTTCTCAACAGTGCATCCAGGATGCGAAGCAATCAAATAGGGAATCAACTGCTGATTTTTTCCACACTGCCTGTTCTCAGCATTAAAATCTTTCAGAAATTCAAGGAAATGGTCGAAAGACGGTTTTCGCATGAGTGCAAGTACCTCATCGTCAGTATGTTCCGGAGCCACTTTAAGTCGCCCCGACACATGATGCCGCACCACTTGACGGAGGTACTCCCCTAATCCAAGCATCGCACGTTCTTTCTCGCTGTCCGTCAGCAGCATGTCGTAGCGAATACCGCTGCCAATGGTGATGTGCTTCACCCCGGGCGTTTCCATCACCCGCCGGTACAACGCCGTGACCTCGTGGTGGTCTGCCACCAAATTCGGGCATTTTTTCGGGACGAGGCAGGAAGGACGGGCACATTTCTCGCATTTCGACAGGTCTTCGCCCTGCATCTTGTACATATTGGCCGACGGACCGCCAAGGTCGCTGATATGTCCTTTGAAGTATGGGCGCCTCACCAGATCCTCCACTTCCCGCATCACCGAATCCACAGAGCGTGAGGCAATGGCCTTGCCCTGATGGGCGGCAATGGCGCAAAAACTGCATCCTCCAAAACAGCCCCGGTGGATGGTGATGGAGTTCTTAATCATCTCGAAGGCGGGAATATCGCCCCGTTTCAGGTATTTGGGATGTGGTGCGTTCATCATGCGGTCGAACAGCGCGAAACTGTCCATCTCGGCTTCCGTGGCCACTGGGAAAGGAGGACGGACTACGACAAACTTGTCCGTATATGGCTGAATCAATGGACGTTGGACACGCTTATTCGACTCTTTTTCCATCGCCACGAAATTCTCGCCGTACTTTCGCTTGTCCTTTAGCTCCTCCGCATAATCATGCAACAAAATTGGGTTCTCGGACCTGTATTTTTCGACAGCATTATCTATAAAGGCGATTTGTGCACACTCGTGCAGGTGTTCGCGCCAGTCGGGATGGCGCATCAGCCGGGCGAGCTGCACAATAGGGCGTTCACCCATGCCATAGACGAGCACATCCGCCTGACTTTCAACAAGTATGGAGGGTTTGAGAGAGTCGCTCCAATAGTCGTAGTGGGAGAGCCGTCGCATGGAGGCCTCCACACCTCCGAGCACGATGGGCGTGTCGGGGAAAAGCTGCCGGAGTATGCGCGAATAGACGGTTGCGGCATAGTCGGGGCGGAAACCCGATTTTCCTCCGGCCGTGTAGGCATCGTCACTGCGAAGACGTTTGTTAGCAGTGTAATGGTTGACCATCGAATCCATGTTGCCCGAAGTGACCCCGAAGAAAAGGCGCGGAGTCCCCAATTTCTTGAAGTCGCGGAGGTCGTCCTGCCAGTTGGGCTGCGGCAAAATGGCCACTCGCAACCCCTCGCGCTCGAGCACCCGCCCGATGACCGCTGCCCCGAACGAGGGATGGTCCACGTAGGCATCCCCGTTCACGAGGATGACATCCACGTAATCCCAACCTAAATAGTCGAGCTCTTTCTTGGTTATCGGCAGAAAATGCTTGTCTGCAGCCATCGCGAAATAATTATGCGGCAAAAATACACTTTCTTCGCGATTCATGACGCGGAATCTTACCAAGACCTAACCTTTCCCTATCCTCTTCTCCCCATTCACATTCACCAATCAGCATATCAAAAAAAATTGTATCTTTGCCGACTGAAATTTTGGCAGCACGACTGTCGGGTCCCATAGCTCAGTTGGTTAGAGCATCTGACTCATAATCAGAGGGTCCAAGGTTCGAGCCCTTGTGGGACCACCGCTTCATGAAACCTCCTCATTTTTGAACATGAGGAGTTTTTTTTATTTCTTCATCAGATACTCCTCCACCTCCGCCCAACTTGCTCACTGCGTTTGCGGCGGAATGGCGCTTGCCGGCGGATGAAAGAGGGGGAAAAAGAAGGGCGGCAGGGGTGCGAGTAGCAGAAATAATGCCGTTCTTTCAAATTTGATGGAGAACGGCATAATGGTGTAACTGAATGTCAACTATTTATTTCCTTTCGCCCTGTTGTGTGTTTTGCACAGCATCTGACAGTTGGCTATGCTGGTAGCGCCGCCCTTGCTCCATGCGGTCACATGGTCGGCATCCATTTCCTCAAGTTTCCATATTTTGGATTTGTTTGCATCGTGCCCGATGGCACATAACGGGCAATTGGATTCTCCTTTTGCCTTCGCTGCAGCAGTTTGACGGTGATAAACGGTCGATTTGTCAGCTTTACTAAAAATTCTGATATTCAAAAGTTTGGTATCTTTTTTTCCTCCTAATACATATTCAAAAATTCCTTTCTTGTCCTCCACACTGCCATCAGCAAACAATCGGGCCACATCAGCATCTACCGCGGAAGGACTGTAAGGGTTGGTATGGTATGTGTCGTAAAGGCGACCCCACTCCAACCCACACATTTGGTCGTAATAAGTTGGGAAAACACTTTCTATCCATTGGATAACATTTTCGAAGTGGAGCTTGATTGGATCAATATTCGTATCGTGGCGGTGACGGCTCATATAACCTTCAATGTCACTTTTACTTACCCAATCCAATGCCCTTTCAAAAATGGCCTGCCGATTCACCTCACCACTAACGTAAGCCTGCCATTTCTGCATAATAGGCTGCTTACGTTTGCTAAACACCTCTTTGCAGAGTGTGACGAACGAGCCAGAATAAATTGCATTGAGCAGTTCTTGAGGTTTTAGTGGTTTTCCTTCGATATTAATGGTTTTGAACCACTCCTTGATTTCTTGTTCTGTACCCTTGCAAACATAAATCAAGAGTTTGCTGTCCATAATCAAATCTTGGAGATTGGCGGGCAGACTACTGAAATACTGCGGCACGCCATGTGCATCAACGATCGGGAATTTGTCTGTCACAAAACGTCCAATGCTGGTTATACGTTGCTGACCGTCGAGTACTTCCAGCATGCCATCCTCACGTTCATTGAAATATATGAGGCCAAGCGGGTACTCTTTAAGAAGGGATTCGATAACAGCCACGTCTTTTTTGCCATCGCCATAGATGTAGTTGCGTTGGTATTCCGGCTGAATGACTAACTTGCCAGAAAGCCCGTACAGCCCTTTTTCTTCTAATTCGTTGTAAACAAACCCGTTGCAAATATCTCGAACGGCGATGTTAGTTTTTAATGTGGTTTTCATATTTGTGAGGTTTCAAGTGAGTTATTTTTTTTAATGAATATTCTTACATATTTATTTTTTCCATTAATAAGAGGTCGAGCGTCTTTCCCTCCTAATAATTCAATGCCCACAATATCTTTATTATATCCAGCAGAAGAAGCCATCCCCAACACATCAAACTGTTCAGGGCAATATTTGTCAATAAAAGTGATAGGGACCCCCATTACTTCGTTATAATCACTTGGTATAGAATCTACTTTGGGTATATCTATTGCATTATAGTTGTCGTAGTGGTCAAAAGCGTTTTTCCCTCTCAATTCTGAATGTTTGCTATATTTGAAAATATCAGATGTGGTCATCAATTGCAATTTTTCATGACGACGACCATGATCAAGATTAGTGAACCAACAAGAATTACCCAGTCGTGTATAATTTCCCAAATAACCCATCTTTTCCGCTTTCAATTTGTCACTTGCCTTGATAACAGTTCCTTCAGGAACACCAAAAACCATATCCGTCATGAATCCAGTAGCGCCAAGCCAAACTTTATTGCTTCTAATAAATGGAAAAACATCTTTATACGAAATAGAATTTACATTTCCTATCATCAAGAATTTCTTTTCGGCATCCAAAGTCCATTTCCAAAAATCTCTGAATAAAGAAAAGGGTGGGTTGGTAACGATTATGTCGGCCTCATCACGCAATGCTTTTACTTCATCCGAACGAAAATCCCCATCGCCGTTTAGATATTCCCATTTCAAATCATGGTAATTGATGCATCCGTCGGCATTGCAATCCCTGTCGAGGACAAAGATTTTTCCACGTGAACGAGTAATGTTAGCATCGTATTTTTTTGACGTTTTCTCATAATCCGTCTCAAACAATGATAATTGAGAGCCATACAGATTATGTTTGCTTTCAATCGCATACGATGTGGATATCAGCTTCTTCAACCCGAATCTTTCGAAATTTTGCGAGAAGAAAAGAGTAAAATTACTCCATTCAGGATCGTCGCAAGGTAGAAGAATGGTTTTGTCACGGAACACGTCTGGATTGTAATCCAAATAAGCGTTCATTTCGTTTTGAATGTCGGCGAGCTGTGTATAGAACTCGTCTTGTTTGGCTGCTTTTGCCTTTTGTAAAGTATTATTTGCCATAAAAATTGATGATTGCAGCGCGACTATCAATCACTCACGGCAAAAAGAAAGGTGCGAACCTCTCTACTCGCGTTCGCGGGAAGCGTAGGAGAAACCCGCTGCATCTCTATAGATTAGTTCACACCCTTTTGAGCAAACTTTATAGAGATGCATTGCGGACTCTAACCTTACGGCTTCGCCGCGAACATTACCCGTTTTTTCAAGAAAACAGTTTCCTACGCTTTTTTCTTTGAACGCGAATAATAGTTAACGCTATGGTTTATACTATGTTAATTACTCTATTCCTCTGATATTTACGGTTTTTCGTTGATAATTCAATTTATTCTTTATGTTGTAACTTGTACAGTTCTTTCTGTTGTTCGATTTCGCGGCGGAGTTCCTCCTCTGTAGGAAGATATAGCTTGTATTTGCTGGCAAACAATTGTTCGTTCCCATTCAGAATGGAATAGCGGGCAATGTCTTCGTCCGTTTCACTGCACAATACAATTCCGATAGTGGGATTATTGGCCTCGGCCTTTCTTAATTCATCATACATACGCACATACATATCCATTTGTCCCACATCCTGATGCTTTATTTTACCAATTTTCAAATCAATGAGCACATAGCACTTTAACAAGATATTGTAGAATACCAAGTCAATGAAATAATCCTGTGCAGCCGTACGTATCAACTGCTGTCGTCCGACAAACGCGAATCCCCTACCCATCTCCATAATAAACTCCTGCAAATGGCTTATGATAGCACTTTCCAATTGGGATTCACTAAAACTCTCGTCCTGCTTAAATCCTAAAAACTCAGCAATTATGGGACTTTTCAACAATTCCGTCTTGTCACCTTCCTCTTTTTCAGAAGGCAACTGCGGCTGTTTGAAATGCCGTTCGAAATACTGCGTATTGATGTTTCGGTCAAGCACTCGTACGCTCCACGACTCTTTCGCTGCCGTTTCCAAATACCACCGAATGGCGGTGTCGTTATTCACCCGCAAAGTACGGAATATGTGGGTCCACGTCAGATTTGGAAATCGCGATTTCCAAATCTCAATGTCCGGAACAATAAGATAAAACTGCCTGAATGCTCGTAAATATCTGCTGCTAAATCCTTTCCCGTAGGAAACCGTGAGTTCCTTCGACAGTATGTCAATCAGCTGCGCACCATACTCCGCCCGTTCTTTCCCGCTCTGTTCCTGCTTGACAATGCGCCGCCCGATGTGCCAGTAAGTTTCAATCATCACAGAGGATACTGCGCCGTATGCGGCACGGCGACCTTCCTCAACGATTTTTTTGATGTCGCTGATGAATGATGTTTCGGCAGTATGTGACAACGCTGTTTCCTTTCCCATTCTATTGCAAACGCTATGGTTTATACTATGTTAATTACTCTATTCCTCTGATATTTACGGTTTTTTGTTGATAATTCTTTTGAAAGCGCAAAGGTAGCAAAAAAATCGGAATGCCAAAGATTCCGTTTTGTTGGTCAAGCAGATTTCGTCAGTCCTCAGCTTCCCACGCACCAGCCGTCGCACACCATCTCGTCCAACGAGTCGTACTGCGCCACCACTACGGGGGTGCGTTCCTTTTGCATCAGCATAAACTCTACCTTTTCATCGGGGATGGCGCACACCACGTACTTGTAGTCCACTAAATCCTGGATGGCGATGATGGGGGTAAAGCCCTCCAGTTCAGGCGTGAGGTACTTCTCGTTCCAGCGCAGCTGCGGTGAGAACATCGGCTGGTCGTAACATCGGGAGAAGTCTCTCTTCCTGTCTTCAAACACGCTTTTCGCGTAATCCTTTATCATCTCGTCGATGAGCCGGTCAAATTCTTCCCATTGCTGCTTGCGCTCCCATTCGTAGAGATCACCTTCATAGATCAGATAGCCGTCTTCGATGGCACAGCGGTACATTTCCCGCCGCTCTTCTTCCGAGGCGGAGGTGATGGGGAAGAAAAAATCCCACAGATAGTCTTTAACTTTTTCCTTATCCATAGCTTTGTTGTTTTTTACGGTGCAAAAGTACAATATTGGGAAACAAGGGTGTGTTTTCTGCTAATAGCAGGTATTCCCTGCCGCCACCCTTCGTCACCACAGCCTGGCCAAACGGAATGGTGCGCTCCGCCGGACGGGGGAAGGGGGAAAGACGGGGGGCGTATTGAGTAACACCCTCCCCTTGCGAGCCGGAGATTCCGTTTGGCCGGTCAGTTCCTCCGTTCCCGTCAGCGTGATGACATCCGTCAGTGCCGTCGCCCTTCGTCAACGCATCCTGGCCAAACGGAATGGTGCGCTCCGCCGGACGGGGGAAGGGGAAAAGACGGGGGGCGGAGAGGATAGTGCCGTAGCCAGCAACCTTTCCGTCGCCGCCCGTCTTTTCCCCTTTTTATTCCCGAGTGCGTTGCACCATTCCGCGAGACGCGTCAGCGTCGAGCGGAACCTCCTGTCCGCAAGAGCACAAAGCTGCGTCGAGCGGAACCTCCTACTCGCAAGAGCACAAAGCTGCGTCGAGCGGGACCCCCTGCCCGCAAGAGCGCAAAGCTGCGTCGAGCGGAACCTCCTACTCGCAAGAGCGCAAAGCTGCGTCGAGCGGAACCTCCTGCCCGCAAGAGCACAAAGCTGCGTCGAGCGGAACCTCCCACTCGCAAGAGAGACACAAAAGCCGCTCCCGCAAACTGTCAAGGAGGAGTCTTTCATCCAATCTACCTTCTTGCAGGAGTCGGCTTTATAAGAATAGCGCATACAGTTTTCTGCATGGCTTTGCCAGCGACTGAGGTAGTATTACTTCGCCATCAGATACGTCACCACCTCATCCCAACTGTGGAAACGTGCTTCCGGATTTTTCGGGTCGAAGTGGAGCAGCTCGCCGGAGAAATTGCCGGCTCCGCATTTGTTGGGCCGGTCGTCGATGAGGTAGTCACCATGGCAGAGGTTCTTGTGGTGCGAGAAGATGACGCGTTTGTAGAACACACTCCCCTCTTCGGCGCCGAAGTGCTTCTTCACCCACGCCAGTTTGTCGTTCAAAGCCGTGGGGTTCTTCCACGGGGCGGTGGAGAGGATATAGACATCGTACTTCTCCGCCAATTTGTGCACGGCCTCGATGGCGCCCGGCATCGGATCCATCAGCGCGAAGATGCCCGGCACATCGTCAAGATTGCCTTCGTAGGCCTGTTTCGTGGCTTCGTCCAGGCTGTCGATGCCGGACTGGAAATCGACGAGGACATTGTCCATGTCGAAAAAGAGGATGGGTTTGCTCATAACATTGTGGGTTATAGAAGATTCGTAACAGAATTTTACGCGGCAAAGATAGGATAAAAACGGGGATGGGTGGCGGAGTTGCGAGTAGCAAAAAAACCGGCAGCGGGGTTGCGTGCCAATGTTGGGGATGAGGGGGCGGGGAAAGTGAATACGAACTTGTTCTGTTGGACGCAACGTGGATTTTCTCTCAACGTCTTTAGTCTCGGTGTTGTCATTCTGCTATTATTCCTCCTGCTCATAATAATAGGAATAGTCGATGCCTTTCATAAAAATTTCACGATCGTCGATCTTGTCGGTCATTGCCCCTTTCAGCAAGGTTCTGATGGGTTCGGTGTCCGTCACACTCCGTCGCATGGCTTCCAAATAGTCGTTACATTGTGCCGCCTTTCGATATGGTCTTGGTGCGTATCTTTCCGGCAAAGTTGTAGAGCCCGCCGAAGAGGTAGGCATGGATCTGCTGGAGGCATTCCACCGTGCCGGGCTTCATACTGTCGAGGATGCCGCTCTCAAACAGCGTGTAGGCCTTCTTCTTACTCTGACCGTCGATGGTGTTGTCGCTATAGACGAACCAGTCGAGGAAGGCGCTTGCGCGGTTGTCCGGGTAGTTTTTGGCCAGAGTCAGAACACATTGAGCGTCCAAAGCATCGGCGGAACGTTGCTTCCCGTCGGGAGCCATGAATTTGAAGTGGTTAGTGACACTAACCAGTTGGATACCATCTTTGGCCATCTTGCCTTTCAGGTATTTCCAATAGTTGCGGCCTTTTGTGTAGTCTTCCTCGTCGTTAATGGCGCGCACGATGTCCGTGGCCGAGAACCACCATTTGGAGTTCTCCTCATCCCAAACCGCACGAACCACGTGATCATTGCAGAATCTTATAGATTTCTTGCTCATAACACTGTAATAATTCGATGGCAAAGATACAACAAATATTTGAATTTGTCAAGGGATTAGCGTTTTTTGTTTCCTGCTGCCAGTCAACGCATTGCAATCCTTAATTTAACAATTAAACTTTGAATAGTAAATTTTCCTGATCGGATTTGGGAATGAAAACAGCGATGGGGCGAAACCGCAATGGCGACGTGGTTTACGTTCCCATGTATATGACGATGTTTTTGTGAGGGCTGCCACTTTATCAGTTCCGCCATAATTTTCTTCATATCATCATTGTTGATTTGAGTGCGGAACTAAAACCTGTCCGGTTGAACGGGATTCCGTAAAACTCATAGCTTTCTGTTGGAGATTCCGCTTGCTCACTGCGTTCGCGGCGGAATGGTGCTTGCCGGCGAACGAAAGAGAGGAAAAGACGGGCGGCGGAGAGGATAGTGCCGTAGCCAGCAACCTTTCCGTCGCCGCCCGTCTTTTCCCCTTTTTATTCCCGAGTGCGTTGCACCATTCCGCGAGACGCGCCAGCGTCGAGCGGAACCTCCTGCTCGCAAGAGCGCAAAGCTGCGTCGAGCGGAACCTCCCGCCCGCAAGAGAGACACAAAAGCCGCTCCCGCAAACTGTCAAGGAGGAGTCTTTCATCCAATCTACCTTCTTGCAGGAGTCGGCTTTATAAGGTTTGTGTACGGCCTCAAGGGCACCCGGCATCGGGTCCATCAGCACGAAGATACCCGGCACATCGTCAAGATTGCCTTCGTAGGCTTGTTTCGTTGCTTCGTCCAGGCGGTCAATGCCGGACTGGAAATTGACGAGGACGTTGTCCATATCGAAAAAGAGGATGGGTTTTGGCATACGAGGATTATTTTTAGCAGAATTTTTCCATTTCAAAAAAATGTTGTACTTTTGCCGCCGGATGAGAAAGAGGAACGGATTTACGTCAAATTGCCAACCTCTCTAAAAAACGCGCTAAATAACAACCCGCCATACGCGGTGTTCTTTAGCGATAAAGGGCACCGCGTTTCTCATCTTCGGCACAGGACCTTCCGGTGTAGAGGCAACCGGAACCGAAAGATGAACGAAAATCATCACATCACCTTGCTCAGCGGACGCGAACTTTTGTGCTACCCGAAAGTGGAGCCCTCCGCACCCATCGACAACCGCATGAAACTCGACACCACGGGACAGTACCTCACCATCGGTCGGCGGAGACCTGTCGTGGAAACCACCCCGCCGGAGGAGGAAGAGCAGCGCAGGCTGGCCGTGAAATTCTTCACCGACCACGCCTTCTTCTTCCTCGACCACCACAAAGAAATCCTGAACGACAGCCGCATGTTCCTCGCCCCCGTACCTGTTAGAAACGGCATCGCCTACATGGGCACCAGCGGGTTCAAGTGTCCCACCTTGGGCGTCTATATCGAATGGTGGATGAGCTGCATTCCCGCCATCATCGGCCGCTACCGCAAAGACACGTGGCTGGTGTATCACATCGCGGGAAGTCCGCTGTCGGGCCGCAACTGCTGCGGCATCGTCAACGCCAACGGGGAATGCCGGTCGGAGTGCCTGCCCAATCCGTTCAGTGCTATCTGGCATTCCTTCGTGGAAGTCAACACCCGCTACGACGAGGCCAAGGAGCACTACGAGGCCTACTCGTTAGAGGAGGTGGTGAAGCTGCTGGAGGCCAACGACAAAGGCGACAGTCTGTTAGAAAGAGAGTTGTTTCTCCTTCGGCGCGAGAATCAGGTGTTGCGGCAGCAAATACAGGACACTCAGGAGGCCGGTGCCAAGGCGATGGAGAAGATGCGGAGCACCCTGCTGAAGGCCTACCTCGAATGCAAGCGCGAGACACTCACGAACTGGTATGCCGACTACTGCCGGAAGCAGGAGGAGGGCAAGCGGGAACTCAAGGAGCTGGAAGCCCGCCAGCAGCATCTCAAACAGCAATTCCAGGCAGGTGAAATCTCACGGATGTTTTACCACCACCAGAATGCACCGCTGAAGGAAAGGCACTTTGAGGTGGAACAAACGCTCAAATTCATGGCGAATAAGGAGCTTTCTGAACTGCTCGCCGGCGTGTTCAACCCGCTGGGCGACACAGGGCTCATCACGTTCGACGAGGTGGTGGAATTTGTGGGAGGGCATCTGTGATGCCCCCCTCCTTCTTCACACCTCAAACGGCCACTTCAGCACGAAATCGTCCGGGGTGAGTTTTATGCCGTAGCGGGGGTTGCCGTAACGGTCCGTCCCCATGATTTCAATACTGTAGCATTTCTCCCATTTGTACTTGATGACATAGTTGTCGAAAAGCTTGTCGAAATACTTCCGGACGGAGGCGGTGGCGTTTGCGAAGTTGTTGGAAACCGTGCCCTTCTCCAACCAGGATTCCACCTCCTTGATGTCCCCGTGCTTGCCGCTGACGTTTTGGTAAATGAACATCAACTCCTCCTTGTAATCCCCCATCTCAAATTGCGAGAGACAGCGCGGGATCGTGTTTTCCTTCGTAGCTCGCACAATTTGGCGAAGGAAAAAGACATACAGCGTTTTCGACAAGTTCCCCCGCCCAAAAGTCACCTTTTTGAGTTTTTGGTCGGGAAGTTCAACAAAGATCCCATTTTCTTTCACGACAATACGGCACGGATCTTTCTGTTTGTTTTTGTTGTTCAGCCTCCGCAACCCCTTTTTCATCAACGTGGCCGCAAGGTCAACATTCCCCTTTGTGCGTATGGAGACCCATTCCAACAACTCTTCCACCATTTGATTTTTATCCTCCACATCATCCAGCATACGCTCCAACTCCCCTAACGTCGTATGGTTCGGTTTGACGATGAGGGGTTCGTCGTCGCCTTCGACATAAAACGAGCCATCCCACGGTTCGACCGATTCGGCACCAAGCGATTCTTGGAGGTTGTCGGCACTTACCATCTCTTCTGACCTCATAACATCTAATTTTTTCTGTGCATCTGATTCCATTTCGGTAAATTTGTTTTGTTTAAACTGAATAACACGGCAAAAATAGGAAAACTTTGCGGTGCCAGGGGAATTTTGCTAATAGAAGATATTCCCTGCCGCCGCCCGTCTTTTCCCCTCTCTTTCCCGAGCGCGTTGCACCATTCCGCGAGACGCGCCAGCGTCGAGCGGAACCTCCTGCTCGCAAGAGTGCCTATTATGGACAGCCTTGGACCATTCCTCGCTGAACCAGATGTTGTCGGGGATGATGTCCTTGTCCGGGATGATGTTTCCTGAATAATGATTCATAATGGTTTTCCTTTTAGTTTATCCTCTTCTTCTGATGACAGTGTTCGCAGTTTCCTTTTCACAAGATCTTCTATGTGCGAAAGTAAGTATAGCAAGTCTCCACGGGTGGCTTCAGGGGACATCTTCAGCTGAAATGTGGTTCCCTCTATTTGGAAGTATTCGCCTGCTGGCTTGAAATCCTCGGGCTTCATTTGTGCGATTTTTTCCCTGTATTTGTTGAGATTCTGAAGTGTTTCAACCAATTCAGCTTCGGTAATACGATTTTGTTCGTTTTCTTTCTCGTTCATCATCAATAGTGTTTTATCTTTGTAGCGTGCCGATGGAACGCTGGCGAACGAGTTCAGTTTGCCCTATAAAGCCGTAGCATTTCCTCGTATTTCGCTTTCAGTTTCTCCCGCAACGCTTTCGGCACCGACTTGGTGGGACGGAACACATTCGGTGATTCGGGGTGGAAGTGGGTGTCGCCCTCGCCTAAGGAGTAAACCAAGTAGCTGTCGTCGCTGTAGTCCCAATGGTAAATGCAATTCTCCTCCTTGACTTCAACGCTTTTGTCGCGACATGACTTTTGGCAATCCTTCATGCAATCTTCCCAGCAACGTTTACGAAAACCGGCGTAGTCCTCCATAGTGGGCTGTGCGTGTCCTACCACACAGAGCTCCGCTCCCCATTCGTCAATCACCTCCACGATGTCGCCTGGCTGGAATCGGATCTGCTCGGGGGTGCGGCCCTTGAAATGGCGTTCGCATTGGTAATCCAGCAGAGATTCGTCGTTGGGCTTCCCATTGGCAGTGTAGGTGCGCACCGACTGGGTACTGCTACATTTCCACACCTCTGTGCCAAGTTTGTATTCCGTGATTCTGTACGCCAGCACGACGTCATGCCCGAAACGTTTCTCGTCGTTATGGTATTCTTCCTTCTCCGCAATGTCTTTCAGGCGTTCGCATTCACTCTCTTGGTATCCTTTTGCGTCATGAGTCATTTGTGCTTCCGCTTTGGCTAAAGTTGAAAACAACCCCATCGTGTTTATCTGACTTTTCCGAAGTGGATAGCGCGTTTTGCTGTTGGTGTAAATCCTTATTAATTCAAAAACGGTTTTCATAACAATCTTTACAAAATATCATTTGCACAATGCGACACATACTTATCGCAACCACGAAGGATCTTTACAAGTGAAGGTGTCAAAGAACTCCATTCCAAACCATTCGCGGAACAACTTTTGAGGATACGCGAGGGTCGTGTCGCCCACAACCGTTGCGAATATTTCGTCAAAAACGCGATCTTTTTTCCACATAGACGAGTTCCGCTGTTGCCTCAACGCTTCCTGGTACTCCGAATACAGCGCTCGGATTTCCTGTTCCCGACCCTGCAGGCAACGGCAATCCTCATAACCCTGCAGCAACAGTTCCCCGGGTTTTCGGACAAGTTCGCTTTTCCAAATAAGGATTCCGTTGAAAGGCGATGTCATTTTCACCCAGGTTCTCGGACAGCTCTGTTCGGTCAGGACACCTTTCAGCAGCGTGCCGTCGGCGGCTGTGGCCTCCACCTCTTGCGAAAGTTCCTCCTTTTCTTCTGTCGCCTTCAGGATTCCCCAGCAGAGCACCTCTGTGGTAGCCTCGTCGAAGGTCTTCTCTACGATAATCTGCCGGCAAGCCGCCAAGAGCTCCGGGTCTCCCATCCCTGCGATGTCGTACCTGTCGTATATCTCTGGCTTGTAGAGGTCGGTGATATGCGGCATAAGGCACACCAAGGGCTCCTTGCGGGCCATCTCCGAGAGCGGAAGGTCCAGCCAGGCCAACCGTTCCACCCACGCCTCCGCCGCGCAATAAACGACGGTGCGGAAGCCAAGGCTGATACCGCACATATCAATATACGCTTCTGTCAAAAGCCTCAGGGCTTTCATCTCATCCCGATGCTCACCCTTTTTTGCATAGTCTTCAATTCGTTTCATTGTCTTGTTTATTTATGACACTCATCAATCTGTTTCTGTAGTGGTCCTCCTCGTCTTCCACATCATTGAACTCCGGTCCGAGACTCCTGAAGAAATTGCTCCGCTCGGTAAGGTCGAGCAGAACGCACGCTTCGTCAAACTCCTTGCTGACCGCCACGATGAAATAGGCGGTCCCGTTTTCTATCGGGGTTCCTACTTCCACGGTGTAGTATTCCTTGAATCTTGCAGTTTGAATATCTTTGAGAATCTCGTTCTTAAGCTGCCCCAGCTCTTTTTCTCTCTTGGAGTTTTTAATCGTTTTCCAATATTCATCAAAATAATTGAGTGTGGAAATGAAACCGGCTTTTGAGAACCAATTGTCTCTGAGCTCAAACTCCGTGGTTGGGATTTCGGGGAACAGGTGCACAAGCGCTTCCTTGGCAAGGGTGATGCAGCGTTCTTCTTCTGAAAGTCCCGAAAGGGATGTGTTTTGCGCGGGAACATAGACATTCGGGGCTTCGAGCCATTCAGCGCTTTTCCGCTCGCGCTCCGCTTCGGGCAACTCGTTTTTGTCCACCACGCGGATGATGTCCGTCTTTTCTGCGATACAGACAAAGCCTTCCATTGGCTTTATTGTCTGCATCAAGTAGATGCCCTTTGAGGCGGAGATCACCGATTTCACGAAACCATAGTAGGGTTCACGCTCGACATCTTCCTTTTCAACAGCCTCGCCTCCAAACATTTCGCACACGTGGGCTTGCGGTTCGCTGGTCATAAAAAGCAGAATGTCGTCTTTTTTGTATGTCGCAAGGTGTTTTCGGATGATGGGCAGCACCACGTTTTTCACCACCTTCTGGTTCATCCGGTGCTCGCCGTCGAAAGTCTGCACGTTGGGATAGTAGCGGGCAAACTCGTCGCGGCAGTCCACCGTGGTGTCCCGTGTGCCGAACAACCCTATACAGAGGACGTTCTCGGGGGCATCCGCCTTCCACTGGTCGAACTGGTGCGCCTCCATCTCGCGATAGTGCTGGATGATCTCCTCCGTGATGGTGTACTGGGTTTGTCCGTCCTTGCGGGGCTGGAAGAAGTCGAAGGTGCCCACCTTCATCACGTCGGTGATTTCAGAGAGGTGGAGCGCCGGGTTGACGCAGATGCGCACGAAGTCGGCGGACAGCTGGTGGGCGTACATGCCGCCCATGCTGGTGCCGATGATGACGCTGAAATGCTCCTCCTCGCAAAGATGCTTGAGGAACGGCAGCGCCTCCGCCGGATCGACGGGAATGTCGGGGGCCTCGATGTGATAGTAATCTGGCAGGGACTTTTTCAGGTATTCCACGGTGCTGCTCTGCCCTGACGAGCCGTATCCGTGCAGGTATAGGATGTTCATCGTCGAATGTTTTTTTACGCGGCAAAAATACAACGGCGATGAACACGGTCTAAAATTCTGCTATTAGCAGAAAACAGGGAAGCAGTTCTTGCAAAATAATGGTGGGTCTTTCACCCAATAAACCTTCTTGCGGGAGCGGCTTAGTCTTCGGGGGAGAAAACGGGACGCACGAGATACCCAAAAGCACGGTTGTCAAAAGCAGAGGAGGTCGGTTTGGGCTCTGATGAACCAAGAACCCACACGCGTGTTTCGGAAGGAGATCCTGCTTCTGAACAAAGTGAATTTGTCAAGTACTCCATAAACTCACCTACGCCGTTGCGAGTACCATCAATACGGTTTCCGCCCGCAGGTAAAAAAATACTATTCCCATTAGGCCCCGTAAACAAAAGGCCAATTGTTCGGTTCAGCTTCCTCCACCCGCACCTGCAATTGTCTATCAATTCCTGTATTTCCGTTTGAGAGGGTGTTCTCCATCCATTGCCCAAGTTGACTGTTGCGGCATCATCACAAGCTTCCAAGGTCGTTAAATTATCCGCGAACCCTTTGTCACCACAATCTGTATTGTCACAGTATTTTGTCAGTTTGTTCCATGCTTTATTGCACCACTTATAGGTTCCCCAACTGTAGTATTTTTTCGGCTGGACCTCACCCCAAGCAAAATAATCGCCGTAATCTCCGGCACTGTATGCTCCAACATTACAAGTCGCCCACAATGTGCCACTTGGCAACCCCAAGTCAACAAATTTGTTTTTATTATCTACTTCTTTTGCTTCGATTTTTTCCATATCTTATAACTGTTCAGGCTGCAAAATTACAAAAAACACATATACATTCCAAGTACTTTTCCGTTTCGTTCAATTGGTCAATGCCCGATTGGAAGTTGACCAACACATTGTCCATGTCTATGAAGAGGGTTTTCTGGGGCATAGTGTCAGTCATTTTCATCGTTATCTGCTAATAATGCTTTTTACTATTTCATCAGGTCACTGTCTTTTGTATTCTTCCTCAAGCAAGTCAACGCCATTAACACTATAATCGTCAACAAATCTTTTTAGTGACGTTACTAGTAATTCATATTGTTGCGGAAATTGCTTAAGCACTTTCACCATTCTTTTAAAGCCAGATGCACAAGTATAAGCTGGGCCAAATCCTTCACATTCACCATACAGCGAAGAAATATTAGGGTTGAAAAGGGGCTCGTTGACCGATAAAAACTTTGAAAATTGCTTGAAAAGAGTGTTTACAACATCGTTTGTCAATTGAATGAAATAAGGTATGCGAATAACTGTGTAGCCTTCTTTTTTGTATATCTTCTCATTGCGTACATCTCTCATAATTGTATTATGATCTGTGTAGTGTAGTTTTCCATCAAACTCTACAACAAGCTTCAATTCTTCGCATCTATAATCTGGAATAAGGTGTTTCCGTTTACCATCATCATAATAATAAAAACATTTGTTGTAGATCCATTTATTGTTAGGGAATATTACATCAAGGTATTCGTCCAATCCCGTGAAGTGCAACCCAATGTCATCATCAATTTCACCCTTCTTGATTTTCCTTGAATTCTCTTTCAGGTATCCCCATTTTTCTTTGCTAACATCAATTCCGATGTCGAATGGCCTTTTGTTTAGTGTGTTCATCTTTTTGCTTTTTTACTTCTGAATTTTTACTTTCTACGCCGTATCTTAAAATGACGCGAAGCCCGATAAACGCCATCTGATGAAAACAGCGCAGCTAAATTACGAAAATATCATACGTCCGGCACAATATGACATTTTTTTGCGCTCGGAATCGGAAAAAAGGTTTTTTTCGTCAGTTTCTGTCCTCGCGAGCCAAAGATTCCGTTTGGTCGGTCAGTCCCTCCGTTCCCGTCAGCGCGGTGACATCCGCCAGTGCCGCCGCCCGTCTTTTCCCTTTTCTTCCCCGAGTGCGCTGCACCATTCCGCAAGACGCGCCAGCGTCGAGCGGAACCCCCTGCTCGCGAGGGCTGGTGGCGCGCATCGGAGCCGACAGCCGAACCCTCAACACGCAAACCCAATCGCGTTCCCGCCCTTGCGCGTCAGCTTCTCCCCCTTGCACCATGCCTCCAGCATCTCCACGTCAGGACGTTGACCGCTCAGTACCTCCTCCATCATGCTCTTGCGCACGATGTTGTCAATCTCGCCGCCCGAAAGGTCGTATTTAGCCGCCAACTGCCCGCACTGCCCTTCCGTGAGCCACGGGAGTTTGCTCTTCCAGATGGACTTTTTGGCCTCCGTGCTGGGCTGCCCGAACTTCACCTTAAAGAGGAAGCGGCGCTCGAAAGCATTGTCGAAGTTGTCGCACAGGTTGGTGGTGGCGATGAGGATGCCGTCCAGCGTCTCCATCTCCTCCAACAGAATGTTCTGCAGGGCGTTCTCGGTCTGGGCGCAGTTGCCGGAATCCACGTCCTTACGCTTGCTGAAGAGCGCGTCGGCCTCGTTGAACAGCAGGATGGGCTTGCGTTCCTCGGTCTCGCACATGCGGCGGTAGTCGGTGAAGATCCGCTTGAAGAGCTTCTCGCTCTCGCCGAACCAGCAGGTCTTGGAGGCCGCGATATCCACGTGATAGACACTGCGGCCGGTGGCCTTGGCAATCATATCGACCGCGGCGGTCTTGCCGGTGCCGGGCAGCCCGTGGAAGAGCATGGCCACGCCCTTGGGCAGTGAGTTCTCCTCCAACCGCTTCTGCAGCTCCACGAATTTCTCCTCCTGCAGACTCTCCTTCACGAAGTCGAGGTCTGCCGACAGTTCCTCGCTGAAAAATAGTTCGCGGGCGGGAATCTTGTCGGGTGCGGTCAGCCGTTTGTCGATACCACCCTTGCCGCAGAACAGGTCGTAGTCCTCGTCCAACAGCAGCCGTTTGCCCTTTTCGGTCAACGTAATCTCCGCCTCGGCGAGGAATTTGGCAGGGAGCAGCTCCGCCAGCTCCGACTGCATGAGCGGATGGCTTTGACTCATGATGTTCTTGGCAATGTCGAAACGACAGCGCAAGTTGTCGTAGATGTCATTCAGTGTGCATTCCACCCCCGTGTTGCGCCGGCGGTCGCGGACGAAATCGTCGCAGATTTCATAAAAGAGAGTCCTGTCCTCAATGTCAAGCGAAAGTTTCTTCAACTCTTTCACTAATTTGATGTTGGGGTTGGCTTCCTCTTCCCGTTCCACCTGGATGAAAAGCTCACGCGAGTCAAAGTCCTCGTTGCTGCGGCATTCGATAAGTCCGGAGACGAGGTTGCAGAACTGGAACTGGTCCATTTCCTGCGCTTTCATCCGTTTCACCGGTTTGTTCAGGAGGAGCGAGTGCTCCACGGTATCGGCCACGAGATAGTCGTTAGTGCTGCGCCGGCGGTTCACCACGCGGATCAGGCGTTTTTTCAGCAGCGAATGCAGCACGGGCTTCAGCGGCAGGAAGTCCAGCCCGTTGATGTCGAGGTAGCGGCTGATGTCGCGGGTATCCACGCTGTTGTTGCTGATCAGCTGGATGGCAAAGATTGCCACGAAGAGCAGCGTTTCCAACGGAGTGGTCTTCAGGAAGCGGCCGAGCTGGTCCACCTGTTCGCGCAGTTGCGGTTCCATCGCGCTGATGAGCTGGCTGTCCTGTTTCCGTCTGGAGCGTTCGTCGGCATTCCCGGAAGCCGTGAACTCGGGATCGTAAAGTCGGATCATCCTGTCGGTGGAATTTTCCATAAGTTTGGCGACCTCTGTCAAGGTCTTGAGGGCGTTGAAGGTTTTGGTGCTTTTTTCCATATTGATTTTATTGGTGATCAGCGATTTGTGACTTGTGATTTGTGACTTGTGATTTGTGACTTGTGACACGAGACTTTAGGGTGGGACCTTAGCCAACAGCCAACAGCTAATAGCCAAAGTCATAGTTCATAGTCATAGTTATAGTTATAGTTCATAGTCCCAAGCCATAGTCAAAGAACGACGCGGCAAAGGTCGGAAATCAACGGACAGGGGGTTGATTTCTGCTAGTAGCAGGGAATAAGGGGAGTCGGATGTCGAAAATAAAATTGAAATAAATTGCTTTTATCCAATGTTTTTTTGCTAATTTTGCCGCGTTTTTTGCAACGAGTCAGAATTATGTCAAAAAACAAAGGAAAAAGTGTAATTAATTGATTAGAAAATACGAAAAAAAGGTAAAAACAATAGAATAATAAACATTTGAGCTTTACGCTCTTATTCCGCTTGTCGAAACACCCCAAGTAAACATTGTGTCGGAATAAGTTTGCGAAAGTTCGCGCTATGGCGTGAGCTATTCGTGCTTATTAGACACAAAGGTAGGGGTACCTCGACAAGATAATAAGCGACAAGCGAATTGGCGAACGCCTTTTTCGTTTGGGGGCTTGGAGTGGGAGCAGGTATGGGTTCGCAAAAGCAAGCAAAGCAAATGATAACAAAAGATAATTTGAAACTCGTTTTGAAGCATTTGGGCTTCGTGGAAGTTAACGACTCCTACAAAAAGGAGTATGCCAATGGTGCGAGCATCGAAGTAAATTTCAAAACGCAAAAAATCACATACGCGCCAATAGACAACGACTTTCAAAATGGCGAATATCCATCCAAAGACAAACCTGCAAAAGGTTTTGTGATTCACAGAGACACAACTTTAGACTTCAAGGCAAAAGAAAATTTTGTCTGTCTTGTTTGTGTTCATCTTTTGCTTGAAAAAGGCTATGAAGCAAAGCACATTGTTTTTGAACCAGCCTTCAAAGTAGGACACGTTAATAAGCCTTCATACGGTGACATCCTTGTTTTCGACAAGGAGTATAAACCACTCGTATTGATTGAAAACAAGACATTCGGCAGCGAGTTTAGTCACGAGTGGAACAATATGCAAAAAGATGGCGGACAACTTTTCAGTTACCTTGGACCTCTTGTCAATGAACTTGGTTTCTGCGAGAACCTTGTACTTTTCGCTGCTGATTTTGAGGATAAATTGATTCTGAAAAATCATATTATCACATTGAAAGACAATAAAAAGCGTATCGCAGATTTGGTCAACCCAAAAACATTCAGCAACGCTCAAGGCAAATATTTTGATGTGTGGAGTGAAACATATGCAAAATCATTTGAAACCAAAGGCTTATTTGAAAATGATATTGCCGCATATTCCATTGGTAAACAGAAATATACTATTGCCGATTTGAAGGAACTCTCACACGCCGAAATCCGACCTATTTATCACGAATTTGCCACAATATTGCGAAACCACGCCATAACAGATTTCGAGCATTCGTTTTATATTCTTATTGACTTGTTCCTCTGTAAGATTACTGATGAGAAAAACAATCCCAATGATTTGCAATTTTACTACAAAGGCATAACTCGCGACACGCCCAAGGACTATTGCAATCGGCTGTTGAAACTGTATCAGGAGGGCAAAAAGCAACTTTTCAATGTTGCCGTGGTTAACAAAGAAGAAAGCGACATCAAACAGATTTTCGAGGATACAAACCGCTCTGTCACTAACGGACTTTTTGCTGGTATCAAAGAACTGTTTGAGGAAATCAAATTCTACAACATCAAAAAATTCAATTATATAGACGTTGAGAATAAAGAAGACTTTGAAAAAAACTTCCAAATACTCATCAAGATAGCCGCGCTCATACAAGACATAAACCTAAGCAACAGCGAAACGAACCACTTCTTTGGCGATTTATTCGAGGGTTTGTTGTCGAAGAACGTACATCAAACAGAAGGACAATTTTTCACGCCGCTTCCGATTGTGAACTTTATTATTAAATGTTTGCCTGAATTTCCTAATTCGAGCAACGTGAAGGTTCTCGATTATGCTTGCGGTGCGGGTCACTTCCTTACTGAGTTTATAAAATACTATCCTGCCACCAAAGCATACGGCATAGAGAAGAGTCAGACACTCAGCCAAGTGGCAAAGATTGCAACCATCATCAATGGAAGCAAAGATGCCAAAATTGTGTTCAAAGATTCGTTGAGCCACCTAAATACCGAAGAAGTTCGTTTTCAAGGCTTCGACAACGAAAGTTTTGATTGTATAATTGCTAACCCGCCATACAGCGTAAAAGGATTTTTGAACACTCTGACCGACAATGACCGACAACAATTTGACCTTGCCAAATACGTAGAGGAAAAAGCTTACGGAGCAAATAATAGTATTGAGTGTTTCTTTATTGAACGCACAAAACATTTTCTGCGCCCTAATGGATTTGTGGGCATCGTACTTCCAAGTTCGATTCTTTCAAATGGTAATCTTTACATTAAGACACGAGAACTTTTGTTTGCCAATTTCAACATATTGGCGATAGTAAACCTAAACAGCCGTACTTTTGGCTCAACTGGTACAAATACCATTGTCCTTTTTGCACAAAGAGTAAAAAACAAGAATTCGCACGGTCTTTTAGAAACGTTTATAGCAAAGAAAGATTATACGCAATATACAACTCATCAAGCCATTGACAAATACATTCAGAAGCAAGGATACGAAGAATCGGCATATTTTGCTCTTATGCAAGATGACGAATTGAGCGACAATATTGAAAAACACGAGATTTTTGCTGATTACAAGAGAAGTTTCAAGCCGTCGGCAATAAAAAAGAACCTTCAATTGGAATGGTTTAAGGCTTCCTCGTACTTCAAAGACGATGTAAAAGAAAACACAAAAGATTTCAGAAAATTGTTTGCTGAGTTCTGCCAAAGCGACGAGTATAAAAGACAGGAAAAAACAGAACATCGCAGACAATTTATTGCATTTGCGAAGGTAATAGAGTGCGAAAAACTTAACACTTTTATTCAAATAGAGAGCAATCAAGTAGCCATTCTACAATCGCCACCCGACAAGATTGACAACAAAAGCAACAAAGCTCAGATTGTCAAATTCTTGGGCTATGATTGGAGCAATCGCAAAGGTGATGAGGGCATAAAATATGTTACTAACAAACCAATCGAGGATGTCGACGATGATACGACAGATAAAAACGACAAGGACGCAGAGGTGGTTACAGCCATTAATTCTATAAAATATATCGATACGCCCCTTTATAATCCTAACGACGCTTGGGACAGCACCAAGTTTGCATTTGCCATCCGCAAGCATATCTATGAGCAAAGCCGTAAATTCTCGTTTGGAGAAAACGACAAAGAAATCAGCACTGACTTTGACGGTGAAATGGGCGAGTTGCTTTCATACGCCAAATTGTCTGATATGGTTGATTTTAGTCGCACTGAATTTGATAAGGCAATCAAACTGACGACAGACAAGAAGATTGAAATCGTAAGCAAATACCCGTTGATGAAGTTGGGAGAAATTGCGGAAGTTTTGAAAGGAAAATCCATTACTTCGGCACAAACTAAGGAAGGCAATATAAAAGTTGTTGCTGGTGGCACAGACTTCGCCTATTTACACAATGAGGCAAATCGACAAGCTAACACTATCACTATAAGTGCCAGCGGCGCGAATGCGGGATTCGTAAACTTTTGGCGCGAACCCATTTTCGCATCGGATTGCACAACTGTTCGAGGAAAGAACGATTTGCATACTTTGTTTTTGTATAATTTCTTACTCTCTATCCAAAATCAGATTTACTATTTGCAGAAAGGTTCTGCACAGCCCCACGTATATCCCGACGATTTGAAACTAATCCAGGTTCCAAATGTTGATGAGGATTTACAGAAGAAAATCGTATTCGAATGTGAAAAGGTTGATGAAGAATACAACAAAAGCCGAATGACGGTAGAGGAGTATAAGAAGAAGATTGCGGAAGTGTTTGAACGTCTTGAAGTTATAAGCCGCCCCAGGGGGGGGGGTAATTCTCAGATTATCAACGCTTTGTAAAAATATTAATCCTTCAAAATCAGATATACGCTCATTATCCGATGATACAATTATTTCGTTTGTAGAAATGTCATCAGTTAGTAATGATGGCTTCATTGAAACCAAATCAGACAAACCATTAGGCGAATTGCGGAAAGGTAGTTATACGTACTTTGCAGAAAATGACATCATCATTGCCAAAATAACACCATGTATGGAAAATGGTAAATGTGCAATTGCCAAAGGATTAACTAATGGCATTGGAATGGGCAGTTCTGAATTCCACGTGTTCAGAATCAAGAATGAATACTCAACGGAATATGTATTCGCTTATTTGAATCGTGAAATTGTTAGAAAAGAGGCAGCTCAAAACATGACTGGAGCAAGTGGACATCGGCGAGTGCCTATTTCATTTTACGAAAATCTGGAAATCCCTATTCCGCCCCTCACCGAACAACAGCGCATCGTTTCCAAAATCGAAACCTACGAAGCCGAGATTTCAAAAGCAAAAGCCGTTATGCAAGGCTGCACCGAGCGGAAGAAGCAAATTTTAGAAAAATATCTGAGATAGAATAGTAACCAAATCCGGCTACCCCCTGTCAAAATACACCCCCGCCCCGTAAAGCGGGACATTCGTCATCCGCTCCTGTTCGCGATACGGACTCATGGAGAACCGTATGCCGTGCGCGTTGGCGTTCTGTTCTAAGAAAGCACTCAACGACTTCGATTTCAGATTCTCTTCGGACTTCACTTCTATCGGAACAATCCTTGAGCCATCTTGTATCATAAAATCAATCTCCAGCGGACTGTTCTCTTTGCTATAATAAAATATGGATTGTTCGATGCTCGCCGCCAGCTGGGTACACACGAAATTCTCTGTGAGCATTCCCTTGCCTTCTTTCATCTCGTTGGGAAGAATCAGCAAAGCCGGATCAATCTCCGCCATTGCCCCGAGTAAACCGACATCAAACAGGTATAGTTTGAAAGCTGATAAATCCTCATATATCTTCAATGGCATTTGAGGACTGCTTGCCCGTCCAACCCTGATGACAAGCCCTGCATCAATGAGCCACTGGATTGCCATCTCGAATTCTTTTGCCCGCCCCCCTTTCTTGGCCACGCCGTATATGAACTTCTTGTTCTCCTTAGACAACTGCGACGGCATAGAACGCCAAACTATTCCTATACGTTTTGCCTCCTCGTTGGTGGTGTGTTTGGCAATGTCGTTACGGTATGCCAGCAGTATCTTGTTCTGAATCCTTCTGACGTTATTAGGGTCGTTGGTTTTCAGATAATTTTTCACCACTTCCGGCATACCTCCCACCAAATAGTACTCGCGCAGGATCTGAACGAGGGTCGGATGCAGGGTTGTCAAGGTGTACCAATCTTTTTTCTTCAAAAGTTCCGCCATCAGATCCTGTCCACGTGCAATGAGAAATTCCGAAAAGGTCATAGGATACATCTTTATTACGTCAACCTTTCCAACGGGAAAAGACGTGCCGTGTTGCAACGTTATTCCGAGTAGTGAACCGGCAACACATACGTGATAATCTGGCGCGTTCTCACAAAAGTATTTCAAAGAATTCAGACCTCTTTGCAATTCTTGAATTTCGTCGAGGATAATCAACGTCTCTCCAGGAACAACAGGCACTTTGGTAATGGCAGAAATTGCTAATAAGACACGCTCCATATTGAAATCCTGTGCAAACAGGCTTTTGGCCTGTTCATTTTCGTCACAGTTGATATATGCAACATGCTTGTATTGTTGTTTCCCGAACGCCAGTAAACTGTACGTTTTGCCCACTTGTCGAGCACCGAGCACAACGAGAGGCTTTCTTTCATCTGATTCTTTCCATTCAACTAACTGATTTACAACATTTCTAAACATATAACATACATTTTTCACGATGCAAAAATACAAAAAAATGAACGAACAATATTATGCTCGTTACAAAAAAATGAACGAATCATCACGAATACATAACACTTTTATGAACGTATGATGTGGGGCGCAGATGAGAATTGTACCAGCTCCAAAAGTGGACACGAAAAAAAACGCCTCCTTACACCATCCCGTCATACGGCCACCCCAACTCAATGTCGTCAGGGTCGAGCTGGATGCCGTACAGACTGCCCAGCTTGTCTTTGCCCAGAATCTCTATGGAATAACATTTTGGCAGAATGCTTTTGACATCAAAAATGTCGTCAAAACTCTTGCGGATGGACGACAAAGCATTCGCGAAATCATTGCTTCCATTGTCCCACACCGACTCGATGTTATGCATGTCGGCATCCCATCTGGAACAGATTCCCTGGTAAATATATAACAAATCGTCTTTATAATCCGCGAGATTCACTTGCGTGATACGCGTCGGTGCGTTAGGATCTTTTTCTGCACGCTTGATCTGAATCAGGAAAAAAACGTACAACATCTTGGCGATGCTGCCCCGCCGGAACGACAATTCCTTCAGCTCGTTTGTGGGAAGCATCCGGTAGATGCTCTTGTCCTTGACTTTAATCTTGCATGGCACCTTCAATTTTCCTTTATTGCGCATCTGTTTCATCACCAGATCCAAAACGGAGATGGCCTCGTTGTCATCTTGGATGTTCCTGACAATCCAGTCCGACAATGCCTCGGAGTGACGTAACATATCTTCAGTGATCTCCTGCTTGGACTTTTTCCGGGTGAGAAACCCAATTTCAAAGCCCCCGTACCCCGACCGGGATTCCCGAATAGGAGCCGGAGGGGTGATATAGTCTTGGTAGGATTCACCGGTCAGACGATAGAAGTTCCGCTCGGCGGCCTTCTGGGCGAACCACGCAACTTTCCCTGCGGCCTTCTCAGGGGCGGTGAGCCGGAATCCGGGGAAGGTGCAGACAGTGTTGTCGTCCTCGAAAAAGTCACCGCTGGAAAATTTCGGCAGACAACGGGCCACCAGCGTGCCGCCCTGAGCGTCCGAAAAACAGCGACGGAGGTCGCCAACGGTCTCCGCCGCCAGCGCTTCGCCATATTTGGGAATCAAGGCTTTGCGAAGGATCTCTTCATCCAAATCAGACTGCGCAACATACTGAAGTCCAAACGGATATGGCTGGATTTTCGCGTCATCCAACAGCGTGACGTCTTGCTTCGCCAAATCGCGCATGGCTGCATTCAAGGGTTCGTTTTCCGCGCTTTCCACGTAATAGATGACATTGCACGCCAACGGGATCTCGTTGTCGTAGCTATTCATAAACACATCGGTCTCGGGATCAGGGACATACGGCTTCACTCTCATATTCTTCGGTTGTTTGGTTTTGAAAGTGCAAAATTAGCAAAATCTGCAAAACCTCGCGTTCACGAGCCAGTTCACTGCTCACAAATCACTACTCACCATTCACAAAAAATCGTATCTTTGCCGCCCGAAAGTTGAACCCCTGATTTTAAAAAGAAAGGAGCGCAACGATGCGAATAAAGATTAACAACATCCGATAAGAACAATTCTGTATCAAGCTGTTACAGATATTGTGGCGAACATTGAACGTGTCCGCCGTTTTCACTTTTTATTTTTATTAACCGATGCGGAAATGGCATTCCCGCATCAAATTTAGGCTGGTCAATGGCTCAAAGCTCAAAGCTCAAAGCTCAAAGTCATAGTTATAGTTATTAGTCATAGTCATAGTTCTGAACAAAGTCATTCGTTCCTCGCCAGTGAACAACTAACAGCTAACAGCCAACAGCCAACAGCCAAAAGCCAAAAGCAAGAAAAAATGGGCAATTTAAAGAAAGAACTTACCAAAATGGGAGTCTCCGACAATGTGCTTCGCAGCCGGATGCTGGAGTTCGTGAAACAGGAGGGCAAACACCTCAACGCCGAACAGATCTTGTCGCTGCTGCAGGACTTCCTCGCGCACCCCGAAAAATACAAACAACACCAAAACCCGCGCTGGCGGACGCTGGCGGAACTGCTGTCGCCGGAAGAGACGACCGTGCAGCACCACGAACTGCGGGAGAGTCCCCTCCCCTACGCTGTGTTCGGGCGCGACCTCATCGACCCGCTGGCCTTCCGGCAGATGGACACGGCCATGCGGCTGCCCGTCGCCGTGGCGGGTGCACTGATGCCCGACGCGCACGCAGGCTACGGGCTCCCCGTGGGCGGCGTGCTGGCCACCCGCAACGCCGTGCTCCCCTACGCCGTAGGCCTCGACATCGGCTGCCGCATGTCGCTCACCCTCCTCAACGCACCCGGCGACCACATCCGCGACCACCATGGCCGAATCGAGAAGGCGCTGTGGGACAACACCGCCTTCGGGATGGAGGGCGTGCTTCCGTTCAAGCAGTACCACCCGCTCTTCGACCGCGAAGAGTGGCGCACCATCCCGATACTCAAGAAGCTGAGGGACAAAGCCATCCGGCAGTTGGGCACCAGCGGCAGCGGCAACCACTTCGTCGATATCTGCGAAGTGCATTTAGATGCCGACAACCCGCTGACGTTAACGGCGGGAAGCTATACGGCCACCCTGTCGCACTCCGGCAGCCGGGGCCTCGGGGCGGCCATCGCCGAGCACTTCACGGCCATCGCCAAAGCACAGTGCCGACTGCCCCGCGAGGCCGGACCGTTCGCGTGGCTCGACCTCGACAGCGAGGAGGGCGAGATGTACTGGCGGTGCATGGAGATCGCCGGCGAGTACTCGGCGGTCTGCCACGAGCTGATACACCGGAACGTGGCACAAGGAATGCGGCTGCAACCATTAGCCAACGTGAGCAACCACCACAACTTCGCGTGGCGGGAGACGCTGGCCGACGGTTCGGAGGTGATCGTGCACCGCAAAGGCGCGACCCCGGCGCACGCGGGCGAGTTAGGCATCATCCCCGCCAACATGACCAACGCCGGACTGTTGGTGACCGGCCTCGGCTGCAAGGAAGCCCTCTGCTCGGCCAGTCACGGGGCGGGAAGGGCGATGTCGCGGCAGGAAGCGCGGGACAGCTTCAGTCGTTACGCCCTCAACCGGCAGTTGGCGCAGCGGGGTGTCACGCTGCTGGGCGGCTCCACCGAGGAGGCCCCCGACGCCTACAAATCCATCGACGAGGTGCTGGCCGCCTCGAAACAGCTAATCAAAGTGGTGGGGAGAATCCATCCCAAAATAGTAAGAATGAACAATGAATAAAAAAATGGAAAAGACTTATATTCAGATAACATCGGGTCGCGGCCCCGAGGAATGCTGCCGCGTGGTGGTCTTGGTGATGCAGAAACTGACGCAACAGGCCGCCGAACAGAACATATTGTGCAAACTGATTGACTACGAGCCCGGACTGAGCGATGGCTGTATGTTCTCGGCCACGCTGTCGGCGGAGGGCGACGAGACGGCATTGTCCGCGCTCGCCGCCGCGTGGGAGGGCTCGGTGCTGTGGGTGGCACAGAAGAACCCCTTCCGTCCGTGGCACCGCCGCAAGAACTGGTTCGTGGGGGTCCACTTCTTCGCCCCGATGCAGGCGCAGCAGGTCGATGAGCGGCAGATCGTGTATGAGACACATCGCGCCTCCGGCCCGGGCGGACAGAACGTCAACAAGGTGGAGACGGCGGTGCGGGCCACCTACCTGCCCACGGGGCTGAGCGTGACGGCCTCCGACGAGCGGTCGCAGCTGCGCAACAAGCAGTTGGCTAAAGAGCGGTTGCTGATGCGCCTCGCCGCCGACCACGAAGCCGCGAGAGCCCAGCGCGAGCGCGACGTCTGGATGAACCACAACACGCTCGAACGGGGCAATCCGGTGAAGAAGTTCAAGGGGGATTTGTGAACTAATCACTAATCACCATTCACTATTCACTAATCACTATTCACTATTCACTATTCACTAAAAAACTCTTCCCCCTAAAATCGCCTATGTCCATAATTTATGTACCTTTGCCGTTTCAAAACAACCCCAGATCCGTATGCCGATCCGTATCGCCATAGTGTTGCTGTTGTCCTGCCTGGCCGCATTCCGCCTGGCCGCCCAGACGTTCTCGCTGGCTTGGGTCCACGACTCGCTCAGCGTGCTGACACTGACGACGGACTCCCTGTCGGACGAATGGCCGCTACCCCATCCCGTCTATCAGTTCCGTACCGGCGACGTGGACGGCGACGGCGTGGAGGAGGCCTTGGTGGGCGTGGTGAAGGCCACGAGGTTCTACCCCGACATGGGCAACCGGCTCTTTGTCTTCAAAAACCGCGACGGACGAGTACGCCCCCTCTGGATGGGATCGCGATTAGGGGAAGAGATCGTCGATTTCTGCGTGGCAGACGGCAAACTCATCAGCATAGAGCGGTGCCGGAACGGCCAATACAACTTGGACGAGTGGGAATGGTCGAGGTTCGGCCCCCGGTTCTCGAAATACATCTTGACCAACGCTACCTTGGAAGAAGTCAAACAAACATTCAACCGATATGAGAAAAATACTGACCACAGTCGTGCTGTCGATGCTCGTCCTGACGGGATGGAGCCAGCAAAATGAGAAAAAGCACTACATCCTTCCCGGCAACGGCAAGATCGATGTGGAGATGCTGAACCAGAAGATTGACCTGAACATGGACATCTCCAACCTCAGTGTCAACGAGTTGCGGGTACTGCGCAATTCGTTCTACGCCAAACAGGGATATGCGTTCACGATGTCCGATCTGCGGTCGGTGTTCAATCAGACCACGTGGTATTGGGACACCATGATGGGCCGTTGGGAACTTGAAGAATATGCAGAATACGAAGGAAGAAAGGTGCCAGAGTACCAGTTCACCAAGGAGGAGGAGGCCTTCATGGCCAAACTCAAGGCAAGGGAAGAGGAACTCAAGAAGCACAACTTCGCCGACGGCAAGCCGGTGATTGACAACCTGATCAACCGCTTCCAAATCGAGAGCCCCGACCCGAAGCTCACGGACATGCTCGTGAAACAGGGCTTCGCCATCGTGCCCGACACCTACGACCAGCTGTTCCAAGTGTATGAGAACAACGACTACCATAACTTCCCCAGCTTCGTCACCACCGACCTCTATCTGCAGCTCTACCACATGTACTTCGACTGCATGTTGCGCAGAGCCGAGGACGGCAAACTGTTCAACGCCCTGCAGGACTTCTGCCGCAAGGGCTATCGCGAGTGCTCGCGCGCCGTTCCCAACCCCGTCAACCCACAGGAGAAGGCGCTCGCCGAGTTCAGCCAGGCCTATTTCGCCATCGCGCTGCGGCTGCTCGACCCCAAGGAGGAGTGTGCCGTCGCCCCGCAATACCAGAAAATGGTAGAGGACGAGGTGGCGAAATGCACTTCCGCGAGCACCGCTTTCTCGCCTTTCATGGAATATACGGAGGTGATGTTCCCCTACGCCCTGTTCCGCCCGCGCGGGCACTACACGCGTAACGAACGGCTGCAACGCTATTTCCGCGGCATGATGTGGGTGCAGACGGCCGCCTTCGACACCGACAAGCCCTCCATGATGCGCAGGGCCGCCTTCATGGCCAAAACCGTCTGCGGAAACGCCGAGCTGCACGCCGCCTTCAAGGCCATCTTCGACCCGATGACGTTCCTGATGGGCCAGCCCGACAACATCACCCTGATGCAGGTATATGACATTCTGCAACGCTACAACTACGCCAAACTGATCGGAAACGACAAGGAGCTGCGGAAATTTGTCGCCGAGGTGGATGTCCTGGCGGAGCGGCAGACGCGAATCCGCCCGAAGGTCCAGCTCTCGGGCCGTAACAAGGTCAACCTGATGCCCCAGCGCTACCAGCCCGATGCCGAAGTGCTGCAGGAGATGTACGACTGGAAGAGCAAGGTGTCGCAGCGTTTCTGCCCGAAAGGCATCGACTTCTTCGCGGCGGGCGGCAGTCCGCTCGCGCTCCAGTTAGACAAGGAGGGGGAGACCTGGGACGAGTTCGACGCGAACATGAGTCGCATGCAAAAGCGGATGGGCGAAATCGACTGGAAGGAGAACATCGCCGTGCGGTGGCAGCAGGTGCTACTCGATCTTTCCAAAGGCCGCCACCCCTCGAACGCCCCCTATTTCATGGCCGGTACGGCATGGGGGAAAAAAGACCTGAACGCGGCCTTGGCCTCTTACGCCGAGCTGAAGCACGACGCCATCCTCTATGCCAAGCAGCCCATGGGGGCTGAATGCGGCGACGGCGGGCCGGAGGATCCCATCGTGAGAGGGTATGTGGAGCCCAACATCGACTTCTGGACGGCGGTGATCGACCTGCTGAATGCCACGAAGGAGGCCTTCGGCGCACTCGGCATCATGACCGACGAGATGCTCGCCCTGACCGACGACATGGCCGAGGAGGCGCAGTTCTTCCTGAACTGCAGTAAAAAGGAGCTTGCCGGAAAAACCTTAAGCGAGCAGGAATACCGCCAGCTCGAAATCGTGGGCGCGGTATTCGAGAACATGACGCTGAACATGATGCGCAACGGGAACGAGTATCTTGAATGGGAAGATATAGAGGGTGCCGACCGCAAAGTGGCGGTCATCGCCGACATCTACACGGCCAACGGCAAAAACGTCCCCATGGAGAAAAAGGCCGTGCTCTACAACGCGGTCGGTCCCGCCGACGTCATCTATGTCGTGGTAGAGATCGGCGGCTATCTCTACCTCACGCGCGGCGCGGTCTTCTCGTACCGCGAGTTCCACGACGCGCTCGACGTCCCTCGCCACACCGACGAGGAGTGGCAGGAACTGTTGAAGGAGAAGCCCCGTCTCGGCGTCCCCAAATGGATGGAGAGCATCACCGCCCCCATCGAAGTGCCGAAAGACGACGACTTGATCTATTACAGCACAGGGTGTTAATGGTTATGGGTTATTGGTTATTGGTTATTGAGAGGTTAGAGTTTAATGTTTAATGTTTAGAGGGTTAAAAGGTTATTGGTTATGGGTTAAACAAATTCCTTGAACGGCCCCGTCAGGGGCAAGAGCTCGGTAGAGATAGAATGCTGGTTTATAAGGCTTTTTGGATTTTTACGTTTGCGGTGCTGATCTCCTTTCAGGGCGGTTGGGCGCAACCGGTGCGGCCGTCGGGCGGGGATACGCTCACGGTGGCCTTCACGGGCGACATCCTCCTCGACCGGGGGGTGCGCCGACAGATCGAAAGCCTCGGCATCGAGAGCCTCTTCGACGCGAGGGCGGACTCCCTGTTCCGCTGCTCCGACATCGTGGTGGGGAATTTGGAATGCCCGGCCACCGCGTTGAGCACACCGATGATGAAGCGGTTCGTGTTCCGTGCCGAGCCGGAATGGTTAGAGGCCTTGCACGCCCACGGTTTCACCCACCTCAACCTGGCCAACAACCACTCGGTGGATCAAGGCCGTCGCGGGTTGGTGGATACGTGGCGCAATGTGGAGCGGTACGGCATGACACCCGTCGGGGCGGGCAATACGATGGCCGAAGCCGCGCGGCCGGTCTTGCTGGCAAAGCACCCCCGAAAGGTCTGGCTTCTCGCCTCCCTGCAGCTGCCGTTGGAGCATTTCCCCTATCTTCCCGAACGCCCTTCCGTCAACCAGGAGACCATCGACTCCATGCTGGTTCGCATCCGTGCCCTGCGTGGGACAGACAGTTCCGCCGTCATCATCGTGTCGCTGCACTGGGGCAAGGAGCACACCCTGGAGCCGGAGCCGATACAGCGCAGCATCGCCCGCCGACTGATCGATGCCGGCGCCGATGCCCTCGTCTGCCACCACACGCACACGTTGCAGACCATCGAGCGGTATCGCGGCAAACCCATCTACTACAGTCTCGGGAACTTCATCTTCGACCAGCACCGGGACCTCAACCGCCGCACCTGCGTTCCCCAGCTGAAAATCACGAGGGACAGCATCTTCGTGACGGACAACCTCTTCACTTTTTGACGATTCGCCACTCTCCCGGCTGGAGCATGCCCAAGCCGAGGTCGCCGATTTGGACACGGATAAGCCGCAGCGTGGGGAAGCCGACGGCGGCAGTGATATGGCGTACCTGGCGGTTTTTGCCTTCGGTGAGGGTGAGGCGCACCCAGCTGGTGGGGATGTTGGCGCGATAGCGGACGGGGGGCACGCGCTCCCAGAGGTTCTCCGGCGGCAACGTACGCTCAGCCTTGCAGGGGCGGGTGCGGTAACCTTTGATAACGACCCCTTCCCGCAACTTTTGCAGCGCTTCGTCGGTAATCTCGCCATCCACTTGGGCGAGGTAGGTGCGCGGATGGGCGTTCTTCGGGTCCAACAGCCGTTTGACCAGCCGTCCGTCGTCGGTCAGCAGCAGGGCACCCTCGCTGTCGTGGTCGAGTCGTCCCGCGGCATAGACGCCGGGCGGGAAGCCGAACTCGTTGAGGGCGGGATGTCCCGCCTCAGGGGTGAACTGGCTCAGCACGCCGTAGGGTTTGTTGAAGAGGATGACCACAACGGGTTCGCGTATCAGAATGCATAGTGGATGCCGAGGTTCGCGCTCCAGTCGAAGTAGTGGGCGGCGAAGTGCTTTGCGAAGAGGCAGCCGTAGCCGGGCCGGAAGTCGATCTGCACGGCCAAGGGGGATCTGAACTTGTACTCCAAGCCGACAATCGCGTTGGCACCACACTTGCCGAAATCGTTGCGGGTCAGCGTGAGGCCGAAGACTCCCTGGTATTGGATGTCGCTCCAGCAGTAGCCGATGCTTCCGCCAAGACCCGCCAATCCGTATAGACCGCCGACCAAATGCCCCTCGAACATGAAGTTCGGGTTCAGCTCCAGTGTCCAGAAGTTCACCTTCTTGAGTTCCACATTCTGGAAACGGCCGCTCGTGGTGACGAACGCCGTGCCCAAATCCAACTGAAAGGCGAAATGGTCGCTGCCAAAGGTCTTGAACGACAACGCTTGCATGGTGCCTGCGGAAATACCGAATCCGTTTTTGTAAGGTGCTTGAGCCTTGACAGTTAGCAAGGTTGTTGACAAGATGGCGACAATTGCCAAAATACGAAATGCTCTCTCCATGACGCTATAAATGCTAATGATGAATCCGTTTTGATTTTCGGCGCAAAAGTACAATTTTTTGGGTCAACAATCAAAAAAAATATACCTTTGCCGCATTGTTTCACTAAAATTAAAATCTATGGACATTGTAAGCATTATCCTTTACCTGCTCTTCGGTGCAGTGGCCGGCTGGTTGGCTGGTAAACTGGTGAAAGGCGGCGGCTTCGGCCTGATCGTCAACATCATCGTGGGCATTATCGGTGGTTTCATCGGCGGATGGCTGATGAGCCTCCTCCACATTCAGAAGGCCGGGCTCCTTTGGGAACTCATCGTGGCGGTTATCGGCGCAGTGGTGCTTCTCCTGGTCATCTCGCTCTTCAAAAAGAAATAATCCCAAATTTCGAAAAACAAAAAAGACCGGCAGTGTGGCCGGTCTTTTTTTATGATGGGGTCAATCAGAATTACTTCTTGACAATCTTGTGTATGGAGGTGCCGTTCTCGGTCGTCAGCTTCAGGGTGTACATGCCGTTGGCGAGATCTTTCACGGAAATGTGGGTCACATTGCCGGCCTCGGCCTTCACAAGCTGGCCTTGGATGTTGAAGATCTCCACACGCTGCGCATTCTCGGAAGTGCTGATGGTGATATTGTCGGTGGCCGGGTTCGGATAAATCGTCAGATCCGACTCGACGGACTGGATACCCGTACCGTTTGCGATGCGGACATTGTCGATCCACACGTTGTTGCCGTAACCGCTTCTGAACTCGAATTTGATGACAACATCGTCACGGTCCGTGATGTTGGAGAGGTCAATGGTCTCCGTGCGCCATTGGCTGGCAGTAGGAATGAAGTTGCTGCTCGCATTGCCCGTGACTGTGGCCAAAGAAGAGCCCGATTTCGTGTAGGCGGACTGCCAGGTCTGACCGCAGTTGGTGGAATACATCACGCGAAGTCTCTCCGTATAGTTGGTGTTGTAACGTTTATGAGCCACGTCGAACGACAGAGTGGGCGTTGTGAGGCTGGACATGTTCTCGAACGGGAGGTAGAGGTTGGCAATAGTACCCTCGTCCAAGTTGTAGGCATTGAAGCAGACGGCCTTGCCGTAGTCGCCATTCAAGTTGTAAGTGAACAGGATGTCTTCAGCGTTGCACCAGTCGGAGGGAATGTCGCTGGAGAAGTCCTCGTTAATTGTCACGGAAGTGGGGGTGACAGCCACGTGGAAGGAGTTTGAAACGGTGTTCATGACAGTATCGGTATCGGCATTGCCGTTCACAGTGGCGATTGATACTGTATAGGTATGGGTACCGTCCGTGTTGGAAGTGATTTGCGGCAACGTCACTGTGGTCTTGTTGTATCTGTCAAGGTTGCCTGTCCAGTCAAAAGTGGAAGTCTGGCCATCAAATTCGATGCTGAACGTCACCGAGGTCAGGTTGGCAGTTCCCACATTCTGGAGATCCACCGTCGGGGTGGCTGTGCAGGAGCAGTGGTAAACCTTTTCGATACCACCAACAGTGAGGACGAGACCGTTGTTGGCCAGCGTGGCGTCGAATTGCGGACAGGTGTTCTTGGAGGCTTGGTACAGGGCACCGGTCTGCTGTTGACCGACCTCATAAACCAAGCGGTTCGGGCACACCATATAGACGGTCGGGAAGTAGGCGATGGCGTAATCGTTGTCGAAAGCCATGGTGTTGGGGGCCATCTTCAACGGAATGACAGGATATTCCACGCCGCTCAGCCAGTTGCCTTGGGTGGCGGATCCGCCAGCATCGGCTCCCGCGCCGCTCAGCGAATTGTAGTTTCCATTGCTGCCTTCGATGGCCAGCACGCGCACCTCATTGGTTCCTTCAGGACCGTATTGACCATAAAGGTCCTCCAAAGCGTGGGTGTTGTGGTAGTTCCAGCACGGACCGCACCAAGTGGCGAACACGTCCATGAAGACTGTGTAACCCGCATCCGTCATTTCGTAAAGGGAAATGGGATTGGTAGAAATAATGTTACCGGTTGTCTTGTCTATTTCATAACCGGTGAAAGCGGGCGCATAGCTTCCGTTCGGCAGCTGCGCGAAAGAGGCCGTCAACAAGGCACTCATGAAAAGAAGTAAAGAAATTTTTTTCATAAAAACGTTTTTAATGAATGATGTTTATTTCAAATTTTTCGCACCGCAAAAATACACTTTTGTTTCAAAAAACCAACTATAAAAAACTTTTTTTTCAAATAAACATTCTCCCTAAACTTACTAAACTTACTAAACCTCCTAAACCTCCTAAACCTCCTAAACTTACTAAACTCTACTTCAGCACCAACTGTATCGTATGCCGGTTGTTCTGACGGATCAGCACCTCCTCGCCTGCGAACATCCCGAGAACCTCCTTTTCCGAACTTTCATCATAGTGGCGGATGGTGACCAACCGGATGGCTTCGTTGAACTTGACGACGAACTCCTTCTGCAAGGCCTCAATACAGGGTTGCAACCGCATGGGAACGTTGTCGGTGCAGACCGAGAAGGTGAGCGCGGAGTTCTGTATGAGGTTGATTTTCACGCGGTATTGGGACAGAATGTCCAAAATCTTGGACAAGTTCTCCACCCCGATGATGGAGAAGTCGCGCGGGGAGACGGAAATCAGAAGTTGGTTGTCTTTTACGATATAAGATGGAATATCCTTTGTGTCAGCGGTTTGCGTGATCATGCTGCCCTCGTTCTCCGGGTGGAAGAAGGACTTGACGAACAGCGGTATCTGCTTGTTGTGCAGAGGACGAAGGGTCTTCGGGTGGATGACGCTCGCGCCGTAGTAGGCCAACTCCACGGTTTCGTGGTAGGTGAGCTTGTCGATTTTGACGGCGTTGGGGAAGCGCTTGGGGTCGGCATTGAGGATGCCGGGCACGTCCTTCCACACCGTAACGCACTCGGCGTCAAGGGTATTGGCGAGGATGGCAGCGGAGTAGTCGGAGCCTTCGCGACCGAGCGTGGTGGTCTGGTTTTCGGCCGTGCCCGCGATGAACCCCTGGGTCAGCACCATTCCGCTCGTGCGGTTCTGGAAATAGGGGTTGATGGTGTTGCAGACCAGTTTCCGGGTCACCGTCCAATCGACATGACCTTCGCGGTAGGTGTTGTCGGTGCGGACCAACTGCCGCGCATCGAGCCACTGGACATCCAGACCCTGATGGTTCAAGTATGTGGAGATCAGCGTTGTGGAAAGCAGCTCGCCGAAGCTGACGATGCGGTCGTAGTCGTAGTCGAAGTTGTCGGAGGTGGGGCGTTGCAGTTGTTCGGCCAAGAGGGTGAAGAGGCGTTCAGAATGGGGAAGGAAGGGGTTGCCGACGCCCATCAGCTCCTCAGCCACACGTTCGTGCCGGGTACGTAGCTCGGTGAGCAGGCCTTCCACCTTTTCCGGCTCGTGGCAGTAGGCGTCTAACAGCTTTTCGAGGAAGTTGGTGGTCTTTCCCATGGCGGAAATCACCACCACAAGTTGCTCGTTTTCATAGCGTTGCAGGATGTTCTTCAGGTTCTCGATGGCGGGCGCGTCCTTGACGGAGGCACCGCCGAATTTGAATACTTTCATCGTCTGTTATTCGTTTTTAAGGACTTGCAATAAGGTTGTGCCCACCACCCCGAGGGTGTTCTGGTCGATGTTCCGGATATTGTCGTTCACAGTGTGCCAAACCGGGTCGAAGCCGGTACCGGAGGCCGCGTCGTAGTGGATGATGTCGATCATTTTGAACGAGGCATATTTGTTGACATAGTAATGGTCGTCGGTGATGATGCCGCCAGGCCGATTCTGGAAATAGGCACCGTGGCCGAGTTCGTAGGCCGTGGCCCACACCTTGCGCACCACCTCCTGGGCGTCGCGCAGGGAGAACTGCTCCTGCATGAACTGCGCGTTGGGGCTGCCCACCATGTCGAGCAGAATACCGTATTCCGCCGTATATCCTTCTATATGAGGATTTTTCGCCCAATGCTGAGCGCCGAGGCCCCACCAGTCGCCGGGAACGTTCTCGCTCTCCCGCGGACCGTAGTCCTCCGCATCGAAGAAGACAATGTCAACACCCACATTCGGCTGGTTTTCATGCAGTTGCCGCGCCACTTCGAGAAGCACGCCCACGCCGCTGGCACCGTCGTTGGCACCGTCAATGGCCTGGTCGCGGTTGGCGGGATTGGGGTCGTGGTCGGCGAAAGGACGCGAGTCCCAATGTGCAGCCAGCACGATGCGCTTGGACTTCTCCGGGCCGAAGCTGCCGACGAGGTTGGCACAGGGCCACGATTTGCCATCATAAGTTTTGGCTGTAAATGACTGGTTATAAACAGTATCGCAATATTGCTGGAGTTTTCCAAGCAGCCAGACACGGCAGTTCTCGTGCGCCTCCGAGCCAAGCACGCGCGGACCGAAGTCAGTCTGCGCCTTCACGAAGGCGTAGGCGGAATCGTTGTTGAAGGCCGGCAGCGTGACCGTGGCCTGCGGAGTCTCCTTGGGGGCTTTCTTGGCACGGTCGCACGCCGGAAGCATGACCGCTGCCACCATCATCAGTATGAAGATTGATTTAATTTTCAACATGTTACAATAGACTATTATGTTTTTTCTACGTTTAAAAAATGACAGGCGAAGATACAAAAAATGAGGTTTCAAACTTCTGGTTTGCTTGAAACTTGAAACCTGAAACTTGAAACAAAGAAGGCGACTGCAACAGTCGCCTCCTTTTGTGGCGGGATCGAGAGTTGAACTCGAGACCTCCGGGTTATGAATCCGACGCTCTAACCAACTGAGCTACCCCGCCTTTTTTCAGGCCGCAAAAATACACTTTTTTTTGATTCCGCGACCGCAAATGAATATTTTTATGTAATTAATTGTGTATAAAACGATTGCATTTCGGATTTTCCCGGTTATCTTGTGTGGAAAATGCACGACAGGACTCTTCGAATGGGTGGAACGGGTGCTCCAAGCGACAGGTTTGGCATTCGAGATGGCGGTACGGGAACAATTTTTTTTGATTTCGACATCTTTTTTCAGATTGAATGAAATAATTGTGTATTTTTGCACAGTGTTTTTATTGAATTGAAACAGATGTCCTATGGATAACCAACCGACAGTAGATCAAAAGGCGACAATAAATGCTCTAAGGGGGGAAATAGACGCCCTGTTGCCCTCAGGTGCGCGTGTTTTGCTGTTCGGATCCCGCGCGCGAGGCACTTGTCGTCCTGACTCTGACTGGGACCTGTTGGTTATCCTGAATCGTGACGGGCATTCTACGTGGGAGGATTACGACAATGTCGGTTATCCTTTGAATATGCTTTTCTGGAGTCTCGGCCAGGATGTGAACACCATCATCCAGACCAAAGACGAATGGAACCAGAAAAGCTTCACTCCATTTTATAAGAATGTCATGAAAGATGCAATTGTGTTGATATGAGCTCGAACGAAGAAGAAAAACAGCAAGTTATAGCCTATAGACTGGAAAAGGCGAAGAAGACCCTGGAGGATGCAAAAAAAGTCATCGAATTGGAACTGTGGGCGACTGCGGCCAACCGGTTATATTATGCAGCCTATTACGCGGTGTATTCTTTATTGTTATTCCATGGGTTGAATGCCAAAACCCATGAAGGAATCATTAGGATGTTTAACATGCATTTCGTCAAAACAGGGAGAATTGACACTGAACAGGGAAGGCAATACAACAGGCTTTTTACCATGCGTATCACAGGGGATTATGGCGATTGTTTTGATTTGCAAGAAGCAGACGTCAAGCCTTTGTTGGAACCGACAGAACGACTTATCGAAACAGTAATCGCCCTTATTCGACCGCAAATCCAATGAATAGTGCTTTTTTAGGATTCACGTCAAATAAAAGGACAATCACATCAAGCAAAACCCAAGATTATGGCATTCACATTTTTCAAGCAGGAAACCGAGAATCGGAAATTCAATTACAAGCCCCGCTATTATGACCCGAAAAAGGAGGAATCGACCGGCGACGCGCGGAAGGATTTCGCCCGCAACCTCCACGACGAATGGCAGAGCCGCCGCAACCATACCAGCGGCGAACGCAAGAACCACAACTCGCTGACCATCATCTTCATGATCTTTTTCGTCATAGTACTCGCCCTCGTCCTCTGGAAGTTCTTCTAAACTTTCTAAACTTACTAAACTTTCTAAACTTTCTAAACCTACTAAACTTACCAAACCTATGGAAGACATCATCAGACTTTTGCCCGACGCGGTGGCGAACCAGATTGCGGCCGGGGAGGTGGTGCAGCGGCCCGCCTCCGTGGTCAAGGAGCTGTTGGAAAACGCCCTCGACGCGGGCGCGACGCAGATCCAGCTCATCGTCAAGGATGCCGGCCGGACGCTGGTGCAGGTGGTGGACAACGGCAAGGGCATGTCGTTCAACGACGCGCGGCTCTGCTTCGAGCGGCACGCCACCTCCAAGCTGCGCAAAGCCGACGACCTGTTCCGCATCTCCACGAAGGGTTTCCGCGGCGAGGCCCTGGCCTCCATCGCGGCCATCGCCCACGTGGAGCTCAAGACCAAGCCCGCCGACGACGAAATGGGGACTCTCGTGTGCATCGAGGGTGCCGAAATCAAGGAACACGCGCCCGTGACTGCCTCCGACGGCACCTCCATCGCCGTCAAAAACCTCTTCTTCAACGTGCCCGCACGCCGCAACTTCCTCAAGTCCGACAAGGTGGAACTCACCCACGTAGAGGAGGAACTCTACCGTGTCGCCCTCATCCACCACGACATCACCTTCCAGTACTACAACAACGGGCAACTTGTCCTGATGCTGCCCGCCTCCAACATGCGCCAGCGCATCGTCAATATCTTCGGGCAGCACTTCAACGACAAACTCTTCCCCGTGGAGCTCGACCACGAGCTGATGCGCATCACCGGCTTCATCGCCAAGCCCGAGAAGGCCAAAAAACAGAAAAGCGAACAGTACATGTTCATCAACCGACGTTTTGTGCGCCACAGCCTGCTCAACTTCGCCGTGGAAAAGGCCTACGCCGACCTCATCCCGCAGGGGATGCATCCCGCCTATTTCATCTCCATCGAGATGGACCCCGCCATGATCGACGTCAACGTCAGCCCCACCAAGGTGGAAGTGAAAATCCAGGACGAACGGCTGGTCTTCGGCTTTCTCAACTCCACCGTCAAGAAGGCACTGGGCACCATGTCGCTCACCCCGATGATCGACTTCGACGACTCGTTTCCCGACATCATCAAGCAACGTCCCGAAAACCAGGAGATCACGGTTCCCACAATCCGCACCAACCCGAACTACAACCCGTTCGACAAGGTGCCGGAAAAGAAACACAGTTCCCCGTTCCAGCAGTTCGGCGGCGGTTTCCGTCGCGAAACACCCACCTCCAACGACTGGGAGAACTTCCTCAAGGAGCTCAACGTGGAGAAGGTGGACTACCCGAAGGAGGAACAGCAACAATTTGAGTTTCAGCCCAATACAGCGAACAACCAACTTGACATCCCCGAAACCGTCCCCTTTTTCGTGTTTGGCGGCCGCTATCTTTTCTTCGACCTGAACGGTCAGGTGATGGTGGCGGACCTGCCGAACGTGCAGGAGCGCATTCTCTACGAGACGTACATCAACGCCTTGAAAAACACGCCGATACGACCTCAGCAGAGCCTTTTCCCACAGACGGTCACGCTCACAGCCGCGCAGGTCGATCTGGCCTCCTCGCTGAAGGAGGATTTTTTGCGGTTGGGGTATGACTTGGAGAAGATTGACAACACGCACCTCGCCGTCAACGCCACCCCGAATAACGAGGACGAGGAGGGCGATGTGCAGACACTGATTGAGAACGTGTTGAGTGCCTATCAGACCAACCAGGTGATGAACAAAGGTGACAGGATGGCGGGGATGGCGCAGAGCCTGGCCCGGCAGAAGCGTTCCAAACAGCGAGTCCCGACCACGCAAGAGGAAGTCAAAACATTGATATGCAGATTGTTCGAGAGCGATATGCCTACATTGTCCCCGTCAGGGAAAAGTACCCTGCACATTTTCGGCGCGGAGGAGCTACGTCGCTATTTTGAGTGAAACATAAGACGCGAGACGTTCAATGCAAAAACAGTGATGATGGTATATATTCCTCAAACAGTCTTGGAGAGGCAAACACGAAGTGCAATTAGCCACACACAAGCGCAGCACAGTGTAGAACCGCAAACCGCAAATCGTTAAATGAACAGTATCAGTATAGAAAACCTCCGGTTCGCCTACGACAGGAAACCGATTCTCAACGACCTTTCGTTGGATTTTCCGCAAGGGGGCTTCTGCTCGATAGTAGGGCCGAACGGGTCGGGAAAGACCACGCTGCTGAAGTGTGTGGCGGGGTTGCTGAAGCCCGACAGCGGCACAGTATCCCTCAACGGAAAGCTCCTGTCGGAGTACAAGATGATGGAGTTGGCCCAAGAAATCGCCTACGTGCCACAGTATCAGGATATTGTTTTCGAAATCAGCGTGTTCGACTATGTGATGTTGGGACGGAATCCGTATCAGACGCCGTGGGAGACGGAACGTCCTGAGGATCGGGATGTTGTGAGGGTGATGCTGGAAAAATGCAACGTCTGGCATCATCGTGACCATCTATTGCAGGAGCTGAGCGGCGGCGAGCGCCAGCGGGTGACCATCGCCCGTGCGATGGCGCAGCAGACGGGCATCATGCTGTTGGACGAACCGCTGTCGAACTTGGATGTCACGCACAAATTCGAGATCATGGACATTTTGCAGGCTCTCAACGAGGAGCGGGGCACCACCATCCTGATCATTCTCCACGATTTGCCCATCGCGAAGGCATATTCCAAGCAGGTTTTGTTGCTGAAAGAGGGGAACCTGTTGCAATTCGGTGATACAGGCGCAGTCCTGACCGAAGAGAACATCCGGTGTTGTTTCAATTTGACGAACCGGTACGCCGTGTCCGAGGACGGTTTTATCACGAAGGGACTTTAGTTTTTGGCTTTTGGCTTTTAGCTTTTGGCTTTTGGCTTTTAGCTTTTGGCTTTTAGCTTTTGGCTTTTAGCTTTTGGCTTTTGGCTTTTAGCTTTTGGCTTTTGGCATTTGGCTTTTGGCCCCTTGAACTTTGAACCTTGAACTTTGAACTGAAACCTGCCCCCACGCCCGCCACCGATCCCCACGGCAAAAAAAGATCGTCTTGTGTTTCCAAAAAAAGTGTATTTTTGCCGCCTCAAATTGGAGAGATGGCAGAGCGGTCGATTGCGGCGGTCTTGAAAACCGTTGAGGGTAACACCTCCGGGGGTTCGAATCCCTCTCTCTCCGCGGAAGCCCCGCAACGCGCTGTTTTACAAAACGTTGCGGGGTTTTATAAAATTACCGCGCCAAAATCGCGCCAAAGTCTAAACGTCCTTTTGTTGATCGAAAGAAAATGAAAGGATAAAAAAATGTCGCGTCCGTTTATCGACTTCAAACCCGCACAATACGTTGAGACTACAGGGGGGGGGATGTAGAAGTCTTTTATTTAAGTTTCGCATGTTTGTTTTCAACTATATGTATCTCAGAAAAAAAGCCTTTTCTTGCAAAGGTGTTGTCATCCCCGATGCCGAGACTCGCGTCCGCACGCTTTTCCCGCACCGCAGCGGCCTGCTGCGGCCGGAAACATTCTTCACTCGCTTGTTTTTCTTCTTTTTTTTAACATGCGAAACTTGAAAAATTTTACTATCATTCCTGGCCCACAGGAAACGGGACGCACAATTATGAGATTGATTTCCTCCTCACGCGCGAAACCAAAATTCTGCCTGTTGAGGTGAAATCCTCTTCTTACAAGACACACGCATCTTTAGACGCTTTCTGCAAAAAGTGCTCGTCACGAATCACCAACGAGCGTTGCCTTGTTTTCACGAAGGATTATGACCGCGAAGAATCCGTGAAATATCTGCCCGCTTATATGGCGTATTTTCTCTAACCGACCCTCCGGCCGTAAACATTTTTGCGCGGGATTGTCAAAAACTTCAGGTTCGAGATGCAACTGTACGATTATCAAAAGCTGATTTCTCCATACTTTTTCCCGTTCTTCCGTTTCGACTTCTTCGACTTTTTCATCATTTTATCGGTTTTGTCCATGACACCAAACAATTCGTCGAGGTGGGCGAGGTGGAGCGACACGTCAAAATAGATGTCAAATGTCTCGTCAGGAGCCTCGTCTTCATAGACCGTCATCTGGTCGCAATGCCCGATCAATGCCTGCGATTTGAGATTAAGACCGAAAATGCCATACAGAATACAATATTCGTCCGACACCTCCAGCACTTTGAAAGCGGTCTTTTCCGTCCGTCCGTCGCCTGAGGAGAGAATAACGTTCACAATCTGCCCTATCTGGGTGGAGTACAGGGCATTGCTCTCGCCAAGGCGATTGGCGCAGGTATAGGCTTTGAGCAGCAAATCCAGCGAGCAGGGTGATTTCTCCAGCTCCTTCTTGCATTGTTCAAAAGCAGGCCGGTAGGATTCCGATTTCATCAGATCTCTCAACTCCTTAGAGGCGTCTTTATAGGAATAGTCGGGAGAAAAATAGCTGCCGTAATAGATTTTCGCCACCTCCACGTCCGTCAAAGTGGTGTCGCCCGAATTGAAGCGGTTGACCAATGCCGTGAAATCTTCGGTTTGGTCCTTGGCGAATTTCTCCATCGCTTTGTAGTCGATGTTCAGGAAGGATTTGTCTTTCTGCTGGGCTGTCAGGCTGAGACCAGCGAACAGCAGCAAAACCGCGATAAGCATTGACTTTTTCATATTGTGCATCTTTGGTGAAAACTTCTGGGGACCTCTATTTTTAACTTTTTCGCGTCACATCTCCAGACCCTGCGAGGTCCGTTAAACAGAATCTGAAAATATGACGCTGCAAAGTTAGAAACTTTATCTATACGTATAACACCGAAAAGTCAAAAGGTTGCAGTTTGTTGATTTTTTTTCTGACTGTTTTGGATTGTAAGACGGCGTCGGTGGCCGTTTTTGAATCATCTATTGGGCACGTTTGAGCGTGTAGCGGTGTATTTGCTCCCAATGGTGATGGCCATACTCTTCACCTCCGTTGTTGGCATATTCCTCGATGACAAGATCGTTTTTGTTGAGCTCTTTTATTGCATATTTCAACTCAGAAGCGATAATCAACGTGTCATCGACAATTTGCCAGTTGAATGTTGCGTAGGGGTCGTCATACATTCCTTGTTGGACATAAAGGTCGCTTCTATGCCACCGGGAGGTTTTGTCGGCATTGAACTCGATGGCGTCATAGCCGATATAGTTGGCGTCGGGCAGGGTGAACGACTCTTCTGAATATCTGTTTTTCCAAACATGCAAAACGTGAATTATATACTATTTCATGCCGCAAAGATACAAAAAATGGAATCAACAATCAACTCGAGTGCTCTGAATGAATATATTTACTATTTTTGCAGACAAATTCAACCCCTTGACGATATGAAAAAAACATTAACCGTTCTCCTCTGCACCGCTCTCTCTGCGCTGACCTCCTTTGCCCAGAACCCGATTCCGGCGCACTTCGACGAATGTGTGGAGCTGATGGCCACGGTCTGGCGACTTTCGGGCTCCGAAGAATACAATCGTTGCAGAGTTCCGCAATACGCGCACGAGGTCGATTCCGTTTTCGGGCCATACAAAGACCATCCTGTCGTGCAGCTGGCTCGCCAATACCAGAACGAATCGGGAATCAGCTATGATGCGGTGGCCTCTTACGGTTTGCATCTGACGTTGAATGCGAACGGTGCTATCGTATTAGACGACAGCTTCTTGGAAGGCAGCGACAACTCTTTCGACCGTTGGTCGGAGCAACAGAAAAAGGAGTTCCTGGAACCGCTGAACGATTTTTACCGCGCTTCCCATTTCCACGATTGGTACTTGCAGCAGGATATTTTGTTCGACGAGGTGGAGGAGGCGTTCGAGGCCATCAACCAGCAAATTGATTACGATTGGTTCAACGGCTATTTCGGGGCGGAAAGCGGCAGCACCTTCCGCATCGTGCTCAGTCTGTTAGTGGGTCCGAACAACTACGGGTGCAGTGCCAAACTGAAAGACGGCACTAACGCATTGAGCCCCGTCATCGGCTGCTGCCAAGTGGATGATAACGGAAACATCTCCTACAACGCCAATGTCGTACTGCCCGTTGTCATCCACGAGTTCTGCCACCATTACTGCAATCCGCTGAACGGCCAGTTTTGGTCGTTGATGGAGACCTCCGCCGACAAGGTGTTCAGGGAGCGAGAAGAGCAACTGCGGCAATCCGCATACGGCTCGGCCCTGATTATGATGAACGAGACCTTTGTCCGCGCCTCCGTCATCCGCTATATGAGAGTCCACTATCCTCAGATCGAGGAATCCGCATTTGTCGGAGAGGAAGAACGGCAGGGTTTCATCCTCATCCAAACTTTGTGCGACGCGCTGAAAGAGTACGAGCAGCAGCGCGACAAGTACGCCACGATGTCCGACTTCATGCCCGTCTATGCCAAGATGGTGAACGACTTTGACCTGAAGCAGTACAACAAGCAGCAGAAAGAACTAGCCAAGAAGAATGCCACTTACAAAGTGAACCTCAAGGACGGCGCGAAGGAAGTTTCCAGCGGTCCTTTCACACTCGTCATCAAATTTTCTAAACCGATGGTCAACAGCATCGCCCTGTATACGAGCCCTTCAGGGGCGGATTTTCCTCCTGTCAAGAGCTATGCCTGGCGCGACGACAAGACGTTGGAAGTGGTTTTCCTCTTGGAACCGTCGCACCAATACGGGTTCGTTGTCATGGGTACCAAGTTCCCCACCAAGGACGGGCATAGCGCAGGCAAAAACACGGAAATCAATTTCACGACGGGGAAATAGGGGTGTTTCCTCCTCTTGTACTGTTTCACCAGTTCTTCAAATTGCTGTTCTTTGGCACTTTTCATCTGACCGCTTGGGATTTTATGACGTTAGACAACACCGCCCGAAAATCCTTACAGGAGGTTGTGTGTTTTTTCGATTTCCGAGTCCTTATCCGGGGGAATCACTCTCAGGCCTATTTCAGATCGGCCATGCTTTCAATTTTGTCATACAAATTGGACACTGCAAAAAGTGGGAGTATCTGAACGTGACGCACAACATCGTTATCTTTCTTGTCGCAATGTTCAATAGCTGAAAAATTCTCAAGAGTACAGCGGACTGCATCGGTCAGGTGCTTCTGACGCATAAACTCGTACAGGCTCTTCATCTTACCGCTTACGCCTGCTTTGCATTCTACAGGCAACGCCCTCAGGTCACGGGCAATGATATAGTCCACCTCAGAGCGTGTTCCTTCGGCTGTGTTCTCCCAATAGTAAAGTTCGTGTTGAGAACGGGGATTGTTGTATTTCACCAGTTCCCAACCTAACATCATCTCAGTCAGACAACCTTTGTTCACCAAATCTTCAGCAGTGCCGGCAAGAATCAGTTCTGTGAGTTGACGTGCGCCTCCCAAATCCATGTCGAGAATGCGCAGCAAAAGACCACTGTCGAGATAGATATATTTGCGAAATTTATCATTAACCTCGGCACCGAGCGGAAGGCCGTTGGAAGCGGTGTGGCTGACGCGTTTTATGATGCCCGCATCGCACAAAAGCGACAGTGCTTTCTTCACCTCTTCGGCACGATAGCCACCCTCCACCCGACTATAAGTAAACTTGGTGCCAATCTGCATGACAACGCTCTGCAACGTATTACGCAACAGCGTAGGGTCAACTTTCTTAGCATACTTGGGAAAATCGTCATAGTAGGTCAGCTGGATATCATCAAGCTCTGTTTGACATTGACGGTAATCGCGGGTTGTCACCCAGGCGGCCACACTGGCAGGCATTCCACCCACCATTAAGAAAGTACGATAGTGTTGCACAAGATCGTTGTACAGTGTAGTAAGCAAGGGCTTTTCGGGGGTTGCATTCTGCTTGGATTTCACCCAAGCGGTTTTACCCTCAGCCACAAGAAACTCGTCGAACGAGAAGGGATAGACAAACAGCGAGCGTATCCGTCCCACCCCGAACGAAGGCAGGTCTTTAAGGGCAAATTCCAGCAACGACCCGGCAGCAGCCACATGAAGATCGGGAAAGTCCTCCTTGAAAGCCCAAAGGCTCTTGATGGCATCGACTGAATTCTGGATTTCGTCGAGGAAAAGCAAGGTCTTTCCAGGCACAACAGGGGTGTTGTAGAGCATGCTCAGTGTGTCCGTCAACTCGTGTACTTCGTGGATTTTTTGAAAAACCTCCAACATGTCGGGACGTTTTTCAAAGTTCACCTCAATAAAATAATCAAACGTTTCGCCCAGATGCTTCACAGCCCATGATTTGCCCACTTGGCGAGCACCTCTAAGCAGTAGCGGCTTGAGACGACTGCTGTTTTTCCATTCCAAAAGCAAGGTGTCAATTTGTCTTTCAATATACATTTCAAAATGTTTTATTACATCCTTTCAGGCCGCAAAGATACAAATTTTGACAAAACCGAGAGGAATAAACATATTATTTTTGACAAAACCGAGAGGAATAAACGCGTTGTTTCTGACAAAACCGAGAGGAACTGTACCAGCTCCAAAAAAGTGGATTCATTCCGCCCCCTTCGGCTTAAAATACACCATCTGATTCGGAAAATCAATCACCACTTCACCCATGCGTTGCAGTAACCCGAAACCGAAATAGCCGATAACATCCTTGGAGGGAGCCTTGCTGGCGTGGCCGGCAGCGTCCGTATTTGCCCACGTGCGTACGGAATCCACCACAAAGTTCGGCATCACGAGGCGTTTCGCGTCAAAAACTTCATTGGTGCTACTGCCCGAAGCCCCTTGGGTTGTCCTTGAAATTTTGGCTATATCCAAACTGCCAATATTCAATTTCCGCGCTACATCAGCGAAAAGGCTAACATCTGTACCCATGCCCGAATCAAATAGCAATTTTCCCGAAATTTTTACGCTGTCCGTCACAAAAAGCGTGGCAGGTGCCTCGAAATAATAGTCCTTGTCCCGATAAAACAGTTTCAGGGCGTGCCAGTTTTTCCGCACCGAATCAGGGACAGAAGGCAGAATATCGAAGGAATGCGTGCCAAAATCAAATGCCCATACATGCTTTTTAATAAACACAAGCCCTATTACCCCGTCAATGCTGTCATTAAACGTGCTTCGCAGGTTGGGAGCGGGAATAATCGGAAACTCTTCCCGCTTTTCTGCAATCGTGATGTTCCAATCCTGAAACGCCTTCACCACCTGCCGCCCTTCCGTACCGATTCCCTCAAATGCCATTGTCTGCTTGCTTTCGTAACCGTAGTGGTTATCTACAAACGTGCTGTCCAACCACACGAAAGGAGCGGCGCAATCGTAAACCAACTTGACGGGCAAGCTGTCGTTCAGGAATGCATCCACGTAGATGTGCGGAGTGAAGGTATGGAAACGGTAGGGGTATTTTTGAACGAAACGGCTGTCGGCATCACCGCCACTCGGTTGACCGGTGCACGACAGCAGACTTCCTAAAATTCCGATGAAAATGAGGTGTTTTTTCATTGCTTCGTTTTTTTTTTGTAATGTTCGTTTGGTGTGTAGTAGATTTTGTCGTTACGATAGTCGATTATCCAATTATAGAGGGATATGATGTCCAATCCAATTGAACCATCACAACCCCAACGTTTATAGGGGTCATCTGGTTGTCCGGTTTGCGAATTTGTCCAATGGGTTTGGTTCCGATTACGAATACTATTACAAAAAGTTATTAGCATTTGCGCAATATCAGTAGGATTTGGCTTATTATCATTTATGGTGATAATTTCTTTTAAATCATTGTCGAGATTAGAGGTGGGGGCACCAAAGTCAACAATCAAATTGTATTTTTTATCACCTTCAGATGTCGGAAAATTTACGGTAATGACACGATGTCCTTTCTTATTAACCATGTAATCCTTTTGAATATAACCAGGGATGCTGTCAGGCACTTTGTTCGTTATATACATCTCTTTTTCGTCAAAATTTATACAAACAACCTTCTCGTTGAATAATGGTTTCCCAATATATCCGTACCAGTCACTGTCGTTGTGCGAAATCACCTGAGACGTATCCAGCATGAAATTTTGATTTCCGATGGTGTATTGTAGTGTATGAATACTTAAAACAGTAGAGTATCCATCCTTAAATGAAGTGCGCAACGTTCCTGTAGTGTCGTATAATTCTGATATAAACCTCTTTCCTATGCAATTGTGTTTCCATTCAGGATCCAGAATAAACAATTTGGTTTTGCCATTAACGGTACAAGGGATGTAAACGGATGTAAACTTAATAGTCATAGGTATATTTGCGAGGGTATCCACTGGTTCAATAATTTGAATCTCATCAATCTCTTCAGCATGCGTTTGAGAGTTGCAACAACC
>JAFXPL010000016.1 GCA_017527945.1 Bacteroidales bacterium
AACATCCAAAAATACGTCCGGATGACGGCGTAAGAAGGTCAAAAAAGCACTTTTTTGCAAAAAAATCGCGCTGGCAACCCTCCTCGCGAACCACATCGCGGTCGCACAAACAAACACGATACAGAAATAATCACCACAGACATTTCTATAAGCCACAACACATCGTCGCATGAAAAAGAGGATGTGCCAAAACGTGACTTTTGACACACCCTCGTTCGCCCGCGCCGCAGCGGCCTGCTGCGGCCGGAAACATTCTTCACTCGCTTGTTTTTCTTCTTTTTTTAACATGCGAAACTTGAGTTTTGTATCTTTGCCGGCTGAAACAGTTTCTAACTGTTTCATTTGTCCTATAATTTAGTTGTGAATAGCTTTCAAAAGTTTTGTATCTTTGCCGGCTGAAACCGAATCCCGACGAAATGCTCTTCAACTCGATAGAATTTCTGATCTTCTTCCCCGTGGTGACGCTGCTGTTCTACTTGCTGCCCCACAGGCACCGCTGGCTGCTCCTGCTCGCCGCCAGCTGCTTCTTCTATATGTGGTTCATCCCAAAATACATCCTCATTCTACTGATAACCATACTGATAGACTACTCCGCCGGCATCCTGATCGAGAAATGGGACCGCGACAAGCCCCGCAAGAAGACCTGCCTCGTGGCCAGCATCGTCTCCACCTGCCTGGTGCTGTTCATCTTCAAATACCTGAACTTCTGCAGCGCGAACTTAGTGGCCCTCGCCCAGCATTTCGGATGGGCACACCCGCAGAAAATCCTGAACATCGCCCTGCCCATCGGCCTCTCCTTCCACACGTTCCAGAGCCTGAGCTACGTCATTGAGGTCTATCGCGGCAACCAGAAGGCGGAACGGCACTTCGGCTACTATGCCCTCTACGTGATGTTCTACCCGCAGTTGGTGACCGGCCCCATCGAGCGGCCACAGAACCTGCTCCGACAACTCCACGAGCACAAGGAACTACAGTACGATAATATCGCCAATGGCCTGAGACTCATCCTGTTCGGACTTTTCCTCAAGATGGTGGTGGCCGACAATCTCGGGACCTACGTGGACAAAATCTACGCCGACCCGTTCCAATACAGCAGCGGCGACATCCTGCTGGGGATGCTGTTCTACTCGTTCCAAATCTACGGCGACTTCTTCGGCTACTCCAGCATCGCCCTCGGCTGCGCCCGCGCCATGGGGTTCACGCTGATCGACAACTTCAACACGCCCTACTTGGCGGGCAGCGTGCAGGAATTCTGGCGGCGGTGGCACATCTCGCTCTCCACCTGGTTCCGCGACTACCTCTACATCCCGCTCGGCGGCAACCGCGTCTCCGTGCCGCGCTGGGCTCTCAACACCTTGATAGTCTTCACGGTATGCGGCATCTGGCACGGCGCGAACTGGACCTTCATGATCTGGGGCTTCACCTACGGGGTGCTGCTGATCATCGAGCGCGGACTGCGCAACATTCATCTTTTTGACAAAATCGAGAGCAAAAACGGCCGACTCATCATCAAAATCTGCAATGTCGCCAAGACGTTCGTCCTCGTCACCCTGCTGTGGAGCGTCTTCCGGGCGACCTCCTTCGGGAACCTCCACGACCTTTTCTCCGCCCTCTTCCGCAACGGCACGGTCCCGAGCCAGCTACAGGTGGCACCGGTCGCATGGGCCGCCCTCGCGCTCTTCATCGCCCTCGACCTGCTCATCCGCAACAGCCGCTTCGACGTTTGGTGCGGCCGGCAGAAAACCGCAGTCCGCTGGTGCGTCTATGCCCTGCTGCTGTTCGGCGTCATCGCCCTGTCGTCCGTCGAACAATACCCGTTCATCTATTTCCAATTCTAAATGACTGACACAACGAAACATACCATAAAAAAAATTGCGCTCAAGCTGCTTATCCTGACCGGAGTGCTTGCAGGGTTGGACCTGCTCTATTACTTCACGCTGTACCCGAAGGACCTGGAACGCAACTGCACGCTGATGGAGATTTCCCAACGGGCGAAAAAAGGGGTGGACATCGTCTATCTCGGCGAGTCCTCCAACTTTACCAGCTCCGAGGCGGACACCGACCGTCGTTCCATCAGCACCATGCTGGGCGACCTGCTTCCCGAGCATGTCGTAGGCGATTTGGCCAAGAGCGCCTGCCATGCCGGAGTCTATTACGACGTCCTGCGCAACATCCCGCGCGGCAACGACGTGAAAACGGCCGTCGTGACCGTCAACATGCGTTCTTTCACTGCGGAATGGATCTACTCCAACTTGGAAACGGCCCTGAGCAAGGAGCGCATCATGATGAAGAAAGCTCCGGCGTTGTATAAGCGTATGTTATTGGCATTCAAGGCTTACCCCATCTGGACAGACGCGGAAAGAGAGGCGCTCATCCGCAAAGGATTCAAGAAACAGACCTTCACCCTGCCCCACCCCTTCCCCTACCGAAACGCCAATGAATGGGATCACGGCGTGGGCGGCTCCTACACGCTCTACAACGGGGTGCAGCCGTCCGCTGACTCCTTGGCTTTAGCCTGCCACCACATCAAGCATTTCGCCTGCGAGCTGAACGACAAGAACCCGAGAATCAAGGACTTGGACAATATCGTAAAGTTATGCAAAAGGCGCGGATGGCAGCCTGTTTTCAACATCCTCGCGGAAAACGTCGATCAGATCGACAGCCTTTGCGGCCCCGACCTGCTCTACCTGCTTGAGCGAAACGTGCAGTATGTGACCGACCGCTACGAGGCTGAGGGGGTAATCGTCGTCAACAACCTGCATGCGGTGCGCGACGCGGACTTCTGCGACCGCGACTTCCCGACGGAGCACTACACGCAGACCGGGCGCGAAGCGATTGCGCGGAAGGTGGCGGCAGTCCTCGCCGAACACTCACGCTAACGAACCGATCAACAAGCGCACCGCCTCCGCATCCGTCTCCCAAGCGCCATCCTGACGGGTTTTCTTGCAGGAGCCGTGGATTTCCGGTGCTCCGGTCTTTTCGCGCAAAGCGAGGGCATTTTCCGGCGTGACACCGCTGCCAGCCAGAATCACGATTCGTCCATCCGCCTGTTCCACAAGCTGTTGCAGCATTTCAGCACCTTCCATGGCGGTCGGTTTGCAACCGGAGGTCAGAATCCGTGCGCATCCGCAATCGACAATCTCTTCCAACGCTCGCGAAGGGTCGGCACACTCGTCGAAAGCGCGGTGGAAGGTGACGGGCAGCGGCGCGGCCAACTGCACAAAATGCCGGGTCAGTTCCGTGTCGATGCAGCCGTCCGGATGCAGGAAGCCGACCACGACACCGGCCGCGCCCACCTCCTTGCAGAAGCGGATATCTTCCTCCATCGTCTTGATTTCCAAACCATTGTAGCAAAAATCACCGCCCCTGGGACGAACCAGCACAAACACTTGCAGTCCAAGTTCCTCCACAGCGCAGCGTATGGTGGCAGGAGACGGCGTGGTGCCGCCTTCCACCAAGCCCTGGCACAGCTCCACGCGCACCGCGCCGCCGGCCTTGGCGTTTGCGGCCGACTGAATGCTGCCGCAGCATATTTCAATTTGGTTTCTGTTCATCGTTTCTAACTTTTGTTCGTCACAGACGCCCAAAGCCTCCTCGGCCTGCCTGGGCACCTACCTTTCCATTTCGGGCGGCAAAAATATACTTTTTTGGGCGTTCCGGCGCGAGACAATTCCATCTTCGGATACGCATTGTTTTTTATTTGGGCGAGCCGGCGCGGCTAAAGGAGCAACGCTTCCAATCGTCGCATAAATGCATCAATGGAAAAACGTCGGGAAACATTGGGCCCTTCCGCCGCGCCGTCGGGCTTTCCGTTACAATGTTTTTTTCCGGAAACATCAGCGCCCCGCAGAGACCACCTGCCTTTCGTCCTGACGGCGGGACACCGTCAACTCCCAGCCAAAAAACATTTCCACTTCAATCCCTCTCGCGCGCCCGTCCGCAGCGACATCCCGAAAGACACTTCGCGTCTCGCACGACCTTCGCCCCGCCTGCGAGCACTTCCCGGCACTCATTCCCTTTTCACGTTTCGCAGGCTCTTTTTCAATTTCGGTTGTTGGCATGTTTTCGTGACTTCCCGCAGGAGATTCCGCTCGCTCAGGAATGACGCGTTCTGTTGGGAGAGGGAAAAAGAAGGCGGCGGTCATGGTGGCGTCTGCTTCCTCGAAGACACACAAACTGCGAGACGCAGTTTGCCCCATACGCACCGCCGCCGCCTTTTTTCCCCTTTTTGTCCTTGTATGCAATACACCATTCCGCCTGTGACGACAGGAATCCGCCGTTCAGCAACAAACGCCCCGAAAACCATATAATCGGAGCTTGCCAAGCATAAGTGACGTGCTCCGGTCCAAACCGACTGCCGCGTCGCATCGCCCTGCTTTAATTCCTCATTCCTAACTGAAACCGTCCTTGTTTTAGTGGAAGATGGTCTCGGAGGCTCACCGATCTGTCACCGGTAACCGGTTATGACAGGAAGGTCTTAATCCTTGTTTTACTTTAATTCCGTAAACTAACTTCAATTTTAGTTGTTGATAAATCAGCAAGTCATTGTCAACAAATAAATTAGCAATGACTTGCTTTTCTCATATTTTTCACCTATTTTTGCGATTGATTAAGTCAACAAACAATAGACGAGAAATATGGCTGCAAAAATACAAATTAAAAACGACAGAATCAACAGTTTCGGCGGAATTTTTTTCTCAATCGACCAATTCCAGGCTTCGGGGCTCGCCCAGCTCGTTAACAACACACTGGGTGTCAAGGGATTGAACTCAAAATACAAATACTCCAATATCGTGGAGAACTTGACCTCCGTCTATCTCAGCGGCGGCGAGGTGCTGGAGGATGTGAACTTTTTCCGCCAGGAGGCCTTCAAGGCCAACCCCGACTACCGCTTCTGCAGCGCGGACACCATCGCCCGCGACCTACTCCTACAAGAAAGCCAACGGCTACTTACCCGGCATCGCGCAGATCAACCTACACCCCTTCTACATCGAGAACCGCGACGGCAACGCCAATGTGAAATTCGAGCAGGCGGAAACCTTGGAGCGGGCTTTTGCGCACCTGAAGGCCAACGGCATCAAGGTGGACAAGGCGCGCATGGACTGCGGCTCCTACAGC
>JAFXPL010000017.1 GCA_017527945.1 Bacteroidales bacterium
GAGGAAGGCGGTCACGGGCGGCGCGTACGTCCCGAACCACACGGGGAAGCCGAGGAAGATGACATCATAGTTGGCGATGTCCGCTTTGACGGGTTGAATCTCAGGGAGGATGCCCTGCTCTTGATCCTTCTTGCAACGATCGATAGTGGCCTGGAAGTCAGGGTCGTAGGGGTCCACCATCGTGATCTCCTCGATGTCAGCACCGAGCTTGTTGGCGATTTTCTGTGCCACGGCCTTGGTGTTGCCGGTCTGGGAATAGTAGAGGACGAGCATCTTGGGGGCTTCCTCTTTCGGGGACTCTTTCTTAGAACCGCAGGCAACGGCGGTCAGCGTCACGACTGCGAGGAGCAGTATCAGTTTGGTGTTTTTCATACGGCTGTTTTTTGAAATTCGAGGTGCAAAAGTACGATTTTATTGGACATTCTCCCGCAGACGGATGCGGACGTGTGCGAGAGCAACATTGGGTGAAAAACAGCACAGCAAAGGTATGCAAAACAACGGGGTACAGATCTGAATTTGCGAAACGGGATACCGTGAGGAAAAACGCACCAAGGAGCAACTTTCGATACCATTCACCACAATTGTCAAAGTTAAAAACGTGATATTGAAATATATTTGTATCTTTGCAGCGTCAAAAACTAACAGCAATAAGACAATAAAAACTAACAACAATAAATCGGAATAAACTAATAGGAACAGAAACAGTACAAGTATGGCAACAATACAAGAGAAATTGGCGGATTCATTGGCAGTGCTGAAAGAGTACCAGGATGCCCACGGAGACAATTTGGTGATTCAAGGAGCGGACACATTAGGAAGGACGCATACAGAGAGGTTAGTGGACAGCGGGTATTTGCAGATGGCCATCCGGGGATGGTATATTCCATCGTCGCCAGGAAGCGAGGGCGATTCCACGGTGTGGTATGTGTCATACTGGAGTTTCGTGACGGCTTACTTGGAAAAGCGTTTCGGTGGGGACTGGTGTCTGTCGCCTGAGCTTTCGCTTTATTATTACAGTGGAAAAACAGTCATTCCAAAGCAACTGATTGTGCGTAGCGAGTTGGGAAAGAACAATATCCTGCCACTGCCCTTCGGGACTTCAATTGTAGATATCAAGGCTTCTTTGCCGCCGGAAGTGGTGCAGGAGCCGCGCTATGGCGTGCGGTTGTATCCGATGGAGTATGCCTTGTTGATGGTGGGATCGGATTATTACCGGCACGACGCATTGGAAGCAAGATCGTGTTTAGCCAGTCTGAAGGACGTGTCGCCGATAGTGTCGGCGGCCATTGACGGAGGGCACACCACCCGGGCGGGGCGCGTGGCTGGGGCGTTGCGTTCCATTGGCCGGGGAGAGATGGCTGACGAGCTGTTGCGTAGAATGCGCCAGGTGGGACATGCGGTGACGGAGGAGAACCCATTTGAGGAGGATGTGCGCATGGGGATGTTTGCGGTGCCTCCCTACGTGTCACGGATTCGCCTGATGTGGACGCAGATGCGGAAGGTGGTTCTGGAGACGCTGAAAGTTGAGCCCATACAGCAGGATGCGGCATCGGTGCTGGCGATGATGGACGCGACGTATGTGAAAGACAGCTACCACTCCTTGTCGATTGAGGGGTACAAGATCACGGAAGGGCTGCTGGAGCGGGTGCGGAGCGGCGACTGGGATCCCGGGAAAAACGAGGCGGACAGGGAACGCCGGGATGCTTTAGCCGCCCGAGGCTATTATCAGGCGTACGAGTTGCTGAAACAGGGCGTAGCCGACTGTTTTTCCGGGCAAGCACCGGCGCGATTGTACGTAAAAAGCCATCAGGACTGGCACTTCCAGCTGTTCGAGCCGTGCATCCGGGCGGGCATCGTGAAAGCTTCGGATCTAGTGGGTTACCGCCGGCATCAGGTCTATATCCGCAATTCCATGCACACGCCGCTGAATCCCGACGCCGTGTTGGACGCGATGAGTGCGTTGTCGGAATTGATGACGGAAGAGAAGAGTGCTTTAGTACGTGCGGTTTTAGGGCATTTCTTCTTCGTCTATATCCATCCCTACATGGACGGCAACGGCCGCACCGCACGCTTCGTGATGAACAGCCAGCTCGTGACCGCCGGCTACCCCTGGGTGGTTATTCCCGTGGAGCGGCGGGAAGCGTACATGTCGGCGTTGGAGCAGGCGAGCGTGGAAGGAAATATTGAAGCGTTCGTGAGGTTTATTGGGAGGGTGATGTGAGGAAGTCATCGCCGGTTAATACTGTCAATGTATAAAAAAATGAAACACAAGAAATCCGCGCCGATTTCGTAGCTTTTTTACAAAAATAAGATTTATTTCTTTACCATATCAATATTTTTATTAATTTCGCGGCGGAATAAAAATGCTGTTATTATGATAAGAGAATTTTGGGTCGAGAACTACCTTTCGATAAAGGAACGCCAAACGTTAAACTTCGAAACGAAATCCAAGGAGGATGACTGGGCTTCTGTGGACATGGGTAACGAGAAGCGGGTTAACAAACTGGCGGTAATATATGGTGCCAATGCATCCGGGAAATCAAATATGTTGCTGGCCCTTTTGAACGTTTTCGAACTGCTGTTTCATACGCGGGAAAATAAAACAGAGTTAGTTAAGACAAGGCGACCATTTGCCTTATGTATGGACAAACCCACACGGATGCATGTTTCGTTCTATGCTAACCATATCCGTTACGATTATACCGTTTCTTATACGATGGAGCATATTGTCGACGAACTGATGGAATGGTTCCCGAACGGTTCGAAGTCGCTTTTCTACGAACGCAAATACCAGTCGGATGATTTGCAAGCTTCCATTAAATTCGGTCAAAGTTTGAGCCTGTCGGCCAAGACAAAGGACATTTTTCTGCAAAACACCTTAAACAACCATACCGTTCTTTCTTGTTTCGGCAAGAGAGCATTTGAGGCCGATGCCAAACCCATCGCCAATCTGTATAACTGGATATCTAAATATGTATATCAGCTCGACAATCCGAATTTCATTCTTGAAGAATCGCTTCGACAGGTGATGGGAGTTGCTTCAGCCAAGCGCTTCTATCTCCAGATGTTGGAAAAAGCCGATTTTAATATTGTGGACTTCCGTGAGGACATTTCTACAACAAAAGTTTACTTTGATTGCAAAGCTGAGGGCAAAACTTTCACCCTCAGTTTGGACGAACAGTCTCAAGGGACTAAAAAGTTTTTAAGCAATTTATCAACGCTTTACAATGCGATTTCAAGCCACAATATATATTTCATAGATGAGATAGACTCAGAACTGCACGATGATTTGTTGCTTTATTTCCTCAACACATTCGTCATGAATTCTAATGAGTCGCAGTTAATTTTCACCAGTCAGGAAACGTCCTTGTTGAACGAAGACCTGTTGAACACACATCGTGATTTTGTGTTCTTTGCGGAGAAGAACCGTGATGGGGCTTATTCCGAATA
>JAFXPL010000002.1 GCA_017527945.1 Bacteroidales bacterium
CCGGACACGTCCATCCACGATGACGCATTCAGCACCGCGCTGTCGGCACGAAGCCAAGCGGTGGGGTGCTGGATTTGGGCCGGGGCAGCTATTACACAGGTTGTCAAGGCCAATAAAATGACATATTTGTTCATAACGCAAACAATACTTTTTTCATACGCGTTTTATTTTAATTACGAACACAAAAATACCTTTTTTCAGCACCCCTTTTCTTCACCGCATCTGAATCCGTCACTTTGTGATGAATATTTTTAAAAATGAGAATATAAAATGGAATGAGATTTTAAAACGCGCCACAACATCATAATATTCAGCATGTTACACATCATGTTATTTATGCCGATAGATTATCGTTTCTCACACAAAACACCGCCGAATGCATTTGTTTTAATCCTCGTCCCTTTCATTTTTTTGCTGAAATGAGAATACAAAAAGGTCTTGTTGGGGAAAAAATACTACCTTTGCCAAGAAAATGTAATTTGAAAGTGTATGCTATCCAACCAAAGAACCGTTTATGTCATTATGGGGCAGGTGATTTTTTCTGCACTATTTGTTTGGTATTTCATTCAAAACAGTTTCCTAAGGCCCGACAATGGAGTAGCCATGGAATGCGGTATTGCGCTGATTCTTGTGGCGGCCATGGCGGTCAACTACTGGCTCCTTTACCCTATTTTCTTCAAAAGGCACTCCTTTTGGCTGTACGCTCTTGTGACAATCGCCGAGACCGCTCTGATTGCTTCAATCGAATATCGCATGACTATAGAGGAAACGCTCCTGTTTGTGCCTCTTGAATTGACTGATGCGTTAACATTGAAAATAAAGAGCATTTATTATTTCAATCTCCTTTTGCGCGACACCTGTCTGGTGGCCTTTGCAGGTCTTATGGCAGACCATTTGGGCCAAAAGTTCAGGCTGCTGGACACAGACTATCTCATGTTGAAACGAAAAGGCCAAATGCTTGTGCAACTAAATGGTAAAGAAGACTGCATTATTGATGCAAACAGCATCTCCTACGTGCGGCAAAGCCAAAACTACACGAACATATACACCATTGATGGGAAGAAATATACAAGACGAGGTACGCTTAATTATTTTGAGATGGCGCCGGAAGAGCTTCAAGGCGTCAAAATATCCAGAAACACCATAGTCTTCATGCCTTATGTGCAAGCGTGGGACAATGAGGAAGTGACCGTCATGACCATGAAATCCCCGTGCAAATTCGAGAAGTTGCCCATAGGCAAGGCCATTGCCACCACGGCAATGGCCGAGATGCAGAAGTATCAGAACAAGGTGCTGAATGAGAGCGACGTCTCAGAAAATGTTGTAAACCAAGATGCTTCGGAAACAGAGGAAAACGAGAAAAAGATTGTGGACACTCATGTTGAAAAAAAGAAGCCCGAACGACAGGTGAAACCGATAGCAGAAAACAAAAAGGTCACCATAATCCGAAAATTTATTTTCCATCATCCAGACTGCAATATACACGATATTGTCAATGGCACCAAGATTCCGAAAAGCACGGTGACGCGTTATTTGAAAGAGCTGCGGTCGCAGAACCTTGTCAAATATGTCGGTGCCAAAAAGAACGGAGGGTATCGTGTAGAGGAACAGCAGCAAATGCCCGTATAACGAGCCCTAAATTTCAAACAGCAGCTTAACATGCATCCCAAAACACGGTCTGCGGGACGCGGACGACTCCATGCGCCAAGTTCCGCGCAGATACGCGAAATATGCGGAACGTTTTTCCTCAGCTGTAATTGTGGTCCAAGACAAGATTGAACTGATAGTCGGGGAAACGCCGGCAAAGGTCGCTTCGTATGGCTTCCACAAACGCCGTCTCGTCCTTCACCGTGTCGTTGGGCACAACATCCACCGTGACGAGCTTGCGGTCCTCGTAGCAGTAGAAGGCATGGGCCTGCAAGACTCCCGGATGACGGCTGATGTACTCCAGCACAGCTTGCTGGAGGCGGGCCATCGGGGTGTCTCCGGTGTGCACGGCATAGATTCCCACCGTCATCACAATGCCGAAATCCTTGAAGAAAGCCTCCGACATGGTGCGCGTGAGCAGATGCACCTCGCGGGCCGTGAGCGTGTCGGGCACACTCACGTGCAGCGAGCCGATCATCATGTTGGGCCCGTAATTGTTCACAACGATGTCATACACCCCATAGACATTGTCGAACGACAACGCCTTCTCCTTCAAAGCATTCACTAATTCCGGAGAGATGCGGCTCCCCAACAGCTCGCCGACGGGCGAAGAAATCATCTCCAAGCCGGCCTTGACGATGAGCAGCGAGATCAGGGTGCCGATGATGCCATCGAGATTGACGTGCCAGATGAGCATGATGCCCGCCGACACGAGGGTGGAGAGCGTCACCAAGGCATCGAACAGGGCATCTGCGCCGCTCGCGACCAACGCATCGCTCTTCAGGGCCTTCCCTTGCCGCTTCACGTAAGTCCCCAGAACCAGCTTCACGGCCACCGCCACGATGATGACCGTCAGCGTGAGCGTTGAGTACGAGGGCGCGGTGGGTGCCGCGATCTTCTTCACAGACTCCACCAACGAAGCCACGCCCGCGGAAATCACAATCAGGGAGATGACGATGGCGCTGAAGTACTCCACACGACCATGCCCGAAGGGGTGCTCGCGGTCGGCAGGGCGCTCCGAAAGCTTGGTGCCCACAATGGTGATCACCGACGACAACGCGTCGCTGAGGTTGTTCACCGCATCCATCACAATGGCGATGGCACCGGCCGCCAAACCCACGACGGCCTTGAAAACTGCCAACAAGACGTTGGCCAAAACGCCCACAACACTTACGCGAATAATCTGTCTGTTCCTTTCCATAATGACTGCTTGTGTCTTTAAATCTTCCACCTTTAACCGTTAAAAAGCGTACCCAATCGCCAGCTTGAAACCCTGCGCAAAACGATAACGCTGACGGTCTGACAATATCCACTCGGCATTGATGACACGCCCTTCCGCCTCGCTGCGCGTGGGGTCATACACCGGCACGGCATAGTCCAAACGGATGACGAAAAAGTCGAAGTCCAACCGCAGGCCGACCCCGACATCCACGGCAAACTCCTTATAGAAACGCTTGAAATCGAAATTCGCGCCCGGCATGTCGGGATATTCCCGCGACAGCCAGATGTTGCCGGCATCCACGAAAAGACCATATTTGAACGAGCGGTAGATCGTGCCCCGATATTCAATGTTGAACTCTATCTTGATGTCGCCCGTGTACAGCGAATCACTGCCATGCACGTAGCTTCCCGGACCCAACCCGCGGTAGCCCCAACCGCGCATACTGCTGCTCGTGCCCACGTAAAAGCCCTTCTCGTATGGGATGTACGAGTCTTTGTCCAACGGGATGGCAAAACCCATGAACGAACGCATGGCCACCGAATTGTTCTTGTTGATGGTATAGGTATAATTCCACAGCACATCGAGCTTCTCAAAAGCCGAGTATTCGTAACCCAGCGTGTCTAACTTGTTCTGTCCAAGCGTCCAACGCTCGTTCGGACTGAAAATCGCATTGAGCCCGAGGAGAAGCCCCCCCGACGACTCCACATTCACATTCAAGTGCATGTTGTGTTTTCTCGACTCCACAAACTTGGGAATCAAGTAATTAAAAGAATATTTGCCCGACAGCAAGAAAAATTTGCCGAACTTGTGCTGATACGATTCCGGGTACTCCTCGTAATGCAGCAGACGGGAATAGCGCTTGTCGCTGTTGTTGATGGTGCTGACTTCTATAGGACTGACGCTGTGCGAAATATAGGACGAGGGAGCCCAACGGTAGGTCAATGCGGTGTTATACATCAGCCGGCGGTACAGTCCCGAATAGTTGATGCCGAAAGTGATAGCCGTGGTTCGCGACATTGAGTTCTCGCTGATGTGCCGGTTGAACAGGAGGATGCGGTTCGGGAACTCCAACGAAGCGGAAAGCCCGAACTCAGGATAGGAATACGGGTTGTCCTTCTTGAAAATGTTGTTCAACGAATAGTAGAAATAACCGCCCGACAGATTGAGGGTCAGGTGCTCCGCGCCGCGAAACAGATTCCGGTTGGTGTAGGTGAACGAGATGTCGGACTTGTCGTTGCGCAATTCCACCTGGCCGCCAACCACATGCTGCTTTTTCCGAATCATGGAATATAGCACGTCCAAGTAGCCGATTTTGTTGACAGTGTCGAGCAGAGACTCGTTCTCCCGATACTGAATGTTCGTGTAGTTGAAGTTGTCGAGGCTGCTGAGGGCGCGGCTGCTGGTGCTCCGCGACTGCTGCGTATAAGGCCTTCCACTGCGCGTGTCAATGGCACCCGCCAGCGTCTTGTAGGAAAAATACGGTTTTGTGAAGCCCTCTTGGGGCTCCTCCAAAAAATAGAAGTTGGATGTGTCGCGCTTGGAAGCCAACTGGTAATAGGACGTGTCGTAACGGGCCGTCCCCGCCGTCAACGACTGCGCGTCAGGGTTCACATAGACATCGTTGAAGTAATACTTGTAGAGATAACGCGCCGCATTCGAATCGTCCGGCACCCGGAACTGGATGGTGAGCCGCACCGAACGCGGGTCCACACCGAGACTGTCCGGCTCGTCGTATTCCACATCGCAATGAATGAGCGACTTCTCCACATAATAATACCCTTCGTCGCGGATCAGGTTGATGATGCGCGTCAGCTCTTCGCTGATAATCCGCTCGTTGTACTGCATTCCCGCCGAGAGCACCGTACCCCGCTGGTTGAGCACCACGATGCGCTTGTACTCCTGAATGGGAATGTCATACTCTATACTACTGATACTGTATGGGTTATGCGCTGTAACAAAATAATCGACTTTAGCCTTGTTTTTTTTAGATCCGCGAAAAGTCACCCGATAGTCCACGTCGGAATCAAAATAGCCTAACTGTTTCATCACGATTTTCAGCTGATCGACAGAATTGACGATTCCCGCGCTGTCGAGCAGCACCGGTGCCTCCCCCATCTTCTCGCGCAGGAACTTCTTGAACTTGCTGTCCTTGGTTTGCCCCTCTTTGTCATACGTGGGTTGCCCCCAGTCGTAAAAGACGGTCTTGATCCGGAAGATGTCCATGAACTTCTTGTTGGTGACCGGCCTGACGTAGGATCTCAGGTTGTCGAAATCGGGGCTCTTCGCATCTTTCACCGTCACTTCGTTTTTCACCAGCATGACCTGTCCCTTGGGCAGATGGCGTACCGAACTGCAGGAACAGAAAAAGGCCGTGCTGACGACGAGCGCGATGAGAAAGCGAATGCTACGCCTCATTTTTCGTGCGAGAATGGAAAATATACTCGATACAAAGGATAACAAACACGGAAAAGACCGTATTGCCCAGCATGACTAACAGCGTGTGCCCGAAATTCCGGAACGACATGGTGCCCAGCATGACAGAGGCCACTTGATAGGCCGCTGTGAGAATCAGCGTGTAAAGGAAAATCCAGCGGAAGTCCTTCACCCCCGGTTCGGGGCGGTTGATGTTCTCGAACTTGTTGTTGTTGGAGCCATCGAGCATACGGGCCACGTACGGGCGGAAGAACATTATCAGCGTGCAGGCGAAGGAGCTGGCGCCCAGCGTGTGCGCGAAGGCGTCCACCACGAACCCCGACGCGAACCCGATGAGATACTGCAGCGAAAGAGGCATCTCTAACGGAAGCAGGAAAAGGGCCAGCAGGAAAAGGGCCGGTGACATGTAGCCGAAAAGAGAGACTTTCTGGCAGATGGCCACCTGCACCACCAGCAAAATCAAGAATCGCAATATGTTAGACAGGACATTATTCATCTTTGAAATTAGCTTTCAGGGTGTCTAATTCCGATTTGTAGAGATTTTCCACCAAATACACGGTGTAGATGTCTGTGTAATGTGTGGCGAGGTTCACCTTGATGGTCAGGAAGCTGGCATTGTTGCCCACCTGAACCTCCTTCACCGTCCCGATGAAGAGCCCCTTCGGGAAGATGTTGGAATAGCCGTTGGTGAACACGGAATCGCCAATGTTGATTTCGGAGTGCTGGGGAATGGCCTCAAGGTAGGCCACGCGCGGGTCATTGTCCTCCCAAATGACCGTTCCGTTCTGGTTCGCCGGGGTGACCACCGCGCTGATCCGTGACTCGGGGTGCAGTATCGGCCGCACCGTGGCGAAATGGGAGGAGACGTCCGTGACCACGCCAGCCACGCCCTCCGGAGAGAGCACCGCCATGTCGCGCGTCACCCCGTCTTTTTCGCCCTTATCGACAATCATGTAGTTGAACGCCCGGTCGGTGGTGCGGAAGATGACGTGCGCGTAAGTGTAGTCGTAGAGGCGCACCTGCTGCCGGTTCAAGGAGTCGGGCCGACTCATCGCCGTCAACGTGGTATCGACCTTCTCGATGAACATGTTCTCCCGCTCGCGCAACAGTTCAATGTTCTGCTTCACCAACGCCTCGTTCTCCGGGCCCAGGCGGAAACGGTGTATCATACCCGCACCGCTCTTCTGAATCGGGCCCACGACGCTTTGAGTGGCTCTCGCCAAACGGTAGCCGTTGAACGACAACGACTTACCCAGCATCACGATACTCAGAATCAGAAGAACGGCGAGTACGATGATATGAAATGCCTTCTTGAAAAATTCTATGAGATTATTCATCCGGCAGGGGGAATACTATTTTTTTTCGGCGAGTTCACGTCCGGCCTTGAGACAGGCGAGGTTCACGTTCACGACATCCTCACCCTTGCGGGCGAAGTTCTCGCGCACGGCATTCTCGATCTCCTCAAACGGCAGCTGCAGATACGGGGAGGCGGCACCGAGAATCACCATGTTGGAGGAACGGGCGGAGCCCAGGTCCTTGGCGATCTGGTCGGCGTTGATGGCCACACAGTTCTGAATCTTGCCCAGCTCGGCCTTCAAGGCGTCGAAATCCGGATAGTTCGGGATGTTCACGAAAGGCTGGTCGTTGGTGATCAGCCAGCCGTCCTTCTTCAGCCACGGCAGATAGCGCAACGACTCCATCGGCTCCACGGAGATGATCATGTCGGCCTTGCCTAACGGGATCAGGTCGGAGGCGATGGGCGTGTCGGAAAGACGGAAATGGGACTGCACATCGCCGCCGCGCTGGCTCATGCCGTGCACCTCGGCCTGTTTCATGTACATTCCTCTTTTGATGGCGGCCGCACCCACAATCGTGGCGATGGAGAGGATTCCCTGGCCGCCTACACCTGCTAATATGATGTCTATTTTCATTTCTTTGTTTGTTTTTGTTTGTTTGTTTGATTCCCAGGGCTCGCTTCGTTCACCCTGGGTTGACATAGGTCGGGCTTTCAGCCCTTTTTGGAAGAGGTTGATTAACCTCTAACCTATATCACTATTTTTTCGCCGCTTGCTGTTTTTTCATTCTGCGGCTGAGGGTTTGGATGCACTCGCGGGTCGGGATGATGACGGAAACGCCTTCGTACTCGATTTCCTTCTCAATGATGGCGACATTCTCTTCGAGATGGCCCTTGAGCGGATTGATGCGGTGGATGTGCTCCTCCTTGACACCGAGGCCCTTGCAGATCTCGCCGAGCACGCCGAGGGCGTGGGAGTCCTGGCCGCCGGTCATGCCGGTGGTGCTGTTGTCGAGGATCAGCACCGTGACGGGGGTGTTCTCGTAGATGCAGTCGAGCAGGGAGGTCATGCCGCTGTGGGTGAACGTGGAGTCGCCGATGACGGCCACGCAAGGTCTCATGCCCGCGTCGGCAGCACCCTTGGCCATGGTGATGGAGGCACCCATATCAACGGTGGTGTAGATGGCGTTGTAGGGAGGCAGTGCACCGAGGGTGTAACAGCCGATGTCGGAGAAGACTTTGCCCTTGCCGTATTTCTCCATCGCCTTGTTGAGAGCGGTGTAGGAGTCGATGTGCGGGCAGCCGACACACAATGCAGGCGGACGCGGGACGACCAGTTCCGGGACGGGTGTGCCGTAGGTGTCGGGCAGGCCGAGGGCCTTGGCCACAAGGTTCGGGTTGAGCTCGCCGTCGCGAGGCAGCTCGCCGCTCAAGCGGCCCATGATGTTGCCGGTGCGGTTCAACACGCCGCGCACCTGCTCCTCGATGAAGGGATAGCCCTCCTCAGCGATGAGCACCTTGTCGCACTCGTCAACTATCTTGGCGACGAGCTTGGACGGCAGCGGGTACTGGGAAATCTTCAGCACGGGGTACGGGCACTTGCCGCCCTCGAAGTTCTCCATCAGGTAGTTGAAGGCGATGCCGGAGGCGATGATGCCCATGCTCTTGTCAGGACCGTCGATGTACTTGTTGAACAGGGACTTCAGCGAGTCGTTCTCGAAGTCGGCCTGCTTGTCGAGCAGCTTGCGGTAGTGCTTGCGGGCGTTGGCGGGCAGCAAGATGAACTGCTTCGGGTCGGTCTCGGGCTTGAGCGGGTTCTGCGGGCGCACGGCTATGCGATCCACGCCGGAACGGGAGTGCGACAGGCGCGTGGTGAGACGGATGACCACCGGGGTGCGGAACTTCTCCGACATCTCGAAGGCATAGTAGGTGATGTCGTAGGCCTCCTGCTGGTTGGAAGGCTCGAAGCACGGGATGAGCGCGAACTTGGCGTAGTAGCGGGAATCCTGCTCGTCCTGCGAGGAGTGCATCGACGGGTCGTCGGCCACCACGACCACCAAACCGCCGTTGGCACCGGTGATGGAGGAGTTCATGAACGGGTCGGCGGCCACGTTCAGGCCGACGTGCTTCATGCACACCATCGCGCGCTTGCCCGCGTAAGACATGCCGATGGCCGACTCCATGGCCGTTTTCTCATTGCCGGCCCAGATGCTGTGCACCTCGCCGGCCTTGCCCTGTTCAGAATTCTGGATGAATTCGGTGATTTCTGTTGACGGAGTGCCCGGGTAGGCATACACTCCGGATAATCCGGCGTCCAATGCGGCCTGTGCCACCGCCTCGTCGCCTAAAAACAATGCTTTTGACATAATCTATAGTACTTTATTGATTGTATGATAATAATTTATGTTCTATCCTTTCAAAACCGCAAAAATACAAAATTTTACGTAATCCTCCAAGCATGTTTTTTCTGCCCTGCAAAACCGTTTTTTTTCAAAAACGACAAAAAAAGTTTGCGAAAGGGACTTTACATCCGCATAAAAAACGTATCTTCGCGGCTTAAAAATTTTGACAAGATGACACTTCAGCGAATTCCCGGAAAGATAGATTTCATCAAGATTCTGACCATGGCGGCCCTTTTCCTGCTGTCGGCATTCTGCGTGATGGCGCAGCCGCCGGGCGGCGGGCACCCGGGCGGAAGACCTCCCGGAGGCTATCCCGGCCGTCCCCCGATGGGCGGCGACCGCGGCGGCTGGAACCAGGGGCAATACCAGGGCCAGCAGAACGCCCCGATGAAACAGAAAAAAGTGCGCGAGGGCTCCACGTTCAAAGTGGCGGGTCTTCTGCGCGACTCCATCGCCGGCACCCCGCTCGCCTACGCCAACGTGGCCGTGCTCGACGCCTCCGACTCCTCCATGATCAAGGGAACATCCGCCAACGCCAACGGCTACTTCGAGATCGACGGCATCCCGCAAGGGCCATGCCTGCTGCGCGTGTGGGCCTTCAACTACAACCCACGCCACTTCCCCTTCACCGTGAAGAACAACACCAACCTCGGCACCCTCAAGATGATGCCCATCTCCACCTCCCTGGAAGAGGTGACCATCAAAGGGGAGAAGCCGATTTATGCCATGGACGGCGAGAAACTCGTCTATAACGTCAGCGAAGACGCCTCCATCCAGACGGGTACCACCGAAGACGCCCTGCAGAACGCTCCCGGCGTGGAGGTCGATGTGGAGGGCAACATCACCCTGCGCGGCGTGTCGAGCGTGGAGATCTGGATCAACGACAAGCCCTCAAAGCTCACCGAGGAGAACCTCAAGACCTACCTGCAGACGCTGCCCGCCAACGCCCTGGAGCGCATCGAGACCATCACCAACCCGTCGGCCAAATACGCCACCGACGCCGAAGCGGTCATCAACATCATCACCTCGGCGCATGTCAAGAGCAACCAATTCGTCAGCTTCGGCGTCAACGGGTCCAACCAACCGTTCGTCTCCCCGTGGGTGAGCTACATGTGGACCAAGGAGAAGCTGAGCGTCAACCTGTTCGTGTCGGGCCGCTACAGCGCACGGCGCAACGAGACCGAGTCCACCTCCTACCAGCGACGCGACGCGGCTGTCGCAGGCGAGTACGACACCACCTGGGCCAGCAGCGTCGGCCAGCGCGACACGAGCCGCAGCGGCAGCGGCAACTTCTTCCTCGGCATCAACTACGAAATCGACACCACCAGCGAGATCTCCTTCGACCTCGGCGGCTTCTACAACTACAACGGCAGCCGATACTCCGGTCTGCGCCACCAGACCTACTACTACCTCGACTCCGTGCCGCCATACGAAACCGACTACAGGGACACCACGCGCAGCAAGACCAACGGGCAGTCGATGTCGGGCAACTTCGGGGCCGACTACACCAAGAAGTTCGACAAGAACGGCCACAACCTGCGCCTCGGCCTCAACGGACGTTTCTCGCACAACGCCAGCGACCAGTGGTACAACCGCTTCTACGACACCTACCACGACCTCGACGAGCACCGCTACCTGCTCACGCGGAGCTACCGTTACGGCGGCAGCTTCGACGCACGCTACAACCGTCCCTACAGCAAGGACGGCGAGATGAGCTACGGCCTGCGCACCAGCCATTACCAGATGAGCAACGACTACAAGCGCTACAACGACTCTATCGGCGAGGTGGTGGATACGCTGCGGACCTACCACTTCAACGGCGGATCCACCAACCTCAACGCCGACGTGAACTGGACGCACCATTGGGGCGGCTTCACCCTCAGCACGGGCTTGGGCGTCGGGATGCTGCGCGACGCCTACGACTACATCAGCGACATGCCCTTCGCCGACGCGGGAGCGCCCATCTTCTTCTCCGCACGGCCCTCCATCCACCTCACCTACCGTACCAAGAGCATGCACAACATCAAGCTCAATTACTCCATGCGCATGAACCACCCCGACGAGGAGGACCTGAGCAAATACCGCCGCTACGGCGATAACAGCTACTCCACCGGCAACCCCAATGGTCTGAAGAGCGGCTTCACCCACAGCATCGAGGCCGGCTGGCAGAAATACTTCAACCGCTTCGGCAATATCGGCGTGGAGGCCTACGGCCGCCTGAGCACCAACGAGATCAGCTCCCTGAACGACTCCGAGTACGACCAGTACCTCGACCGCGTCGTCTCCTATTCCATACCCTACAACATGGGAACCTCCTGGCGTTACGGTGCCTCGCTGAACGCCACCTACCGCCCGACCGGCTTCCTCAACGTGCGGCTCTACGCCAACGTCTATGACTACGGATACAAGATGGAGTACATGCGCGACGGCGAGCTGCAGCGCGACCAACGCGACAAGTGGTCGTGGAGTGTCCGGGTGAACTTCTGGGCCAAAGCCTTCGACTGGCTGCAGTTTACCGCCTCGGGATTCTACAATTCCCCGACTATCAGCCTGATGAGCGAGCGCAAGGCACGCTACTCACTGAACTTCGGCCTGCGCAGCGACCTGCTTAAGCGCAAGCTCTCCATTTTCGTCAACGTGCAGGACATCTTCAATTGGGGCGGCCGCTACGGTTCCGGCTCCGTCAACACCAACCCCTATTTCCTGAACAACAGCACCAACAAGATGCTGAACAGCCGCTACGTCTCCGCCGGCATCACACTGCGTTTCGGCAAGATGGAGCTGGAAAAGAAGGCACAGGAGGGCGGCAGCGAGACGGGCGACACATTGTAAAACCAAATCAACATGGAAAAAGCCATATTCAACCGCATGGCCCTGCTGGTCGGGGAGGAAGTGATGAACCGCATCAATAGCCAGAGGGTCATCATCTTCGGCGTGGGCGGTGTGGGCAGCTGGTGCGCCGAAAGCCTGGTGCGCAACGGCATCCGCCACTTCACCATCGTCGATAGTGACCGCGTGTGCGTCACCAACGTCAACCGGCAGCTGCAAGCCACCACCAAGACCGTCGGACAGGTCAAGGTGGAGGTGCTCAAGGAACGGCTGCTCGACATCAACCCGCAGGCGGAAATCAACGCCATGCAAGAAATCTACTCCGCCGAGAACGCCGAGAAATTCCACCTGGAAGAATACGACTACATCATCGATGCCATCGACAGCTTAGAGCACAAGGCACGGCTGATCCTGCACGCCACCGAATGCCCGGGCAAGCTCTACTCCGCCATGGGCGCCGCCCTCAAAATGGACCCGTCCAAGGTGTCCGTCACCGAGTTCTGGAAAGTGCAGGGCTGCCCCTTGGCGCGTGCGTTGCGCAAGCGGTTCAAACGGATCGGCGAGTACCCGCGCAGGAAGTTCCAATGCGTCTATTCGCCAGAGGTGCTGCCCAACAAAGGGGAGGCAACGACCTGCGGCACCAGTGCCTGCCTCTGCCCCAAAGCCATCATCGCAGCAGGCAACCCCGACCTCATCAACCACGAGTGGTGTTCCTCCAAGGCGCAAATCAACGGCACCACCTCGCACATTACCGCCATCTTCGGCTTCACACTCGCCGGATTAGTGACGCAGGACATTTACAATGCAACCGGACAACCCGGACAAAAACAAAATGGCTGAAACGGATTCCCTCACGCTGACTAATACAGCAAACCGAACATCCACAGCGGGACGCGACTGCCGTGGCCGAACTCCATTCCGTCAAGCACCAAGAAACTGCAGGGTTCATCCTTTATCTGTGAGAAGTCCTTTGACTTCCCACCCACTTCGAACAGCCATTTCCCATCCACATAAAAATCACCTTTCGGGGGAAGCTCTACAAAATGGCCTGTCCGAAGCTGGTTGTTGAAGAAAGTTTCCCTCAGCGTGCCTATGTCCACATTTGATGACAAACAATACATCAGATTCGAATCTCCGAGGTATATCTTGTCGGGTTTTGAGAGCTTTTTCAGGGACTTGGCTTTCGCACTGAGCAAGGAAACCAAACCGGCACGGTCAAGCAGCTGAAGCATCTTCAATCCTTGGTCTCGCCCCGTTTCCAACTGGGCATAAAGTTCGTTCATCTTGGGCGTTTGCGGCACCCGCTGTGCCAAAATCATCAGCATCTTCCTGACTTTCTGAACCGTAGAAAACGAGACATCCACAACTGCCGGCAGGTCCGAGTCCAACACTTGCCTGACGGTGCCCTGCAGTCGCTGGAGAAAGCCGTCGCCCTCCTCGGCGTAATAAGGGTAATACCCGCACTTAAGGTATTTTTCAAACAGAGGGAGTATTTTCACTTGAGAAGATATGGTCGCTGCCAAGTGCAAATGGTTTTGAAGCATATCCTCAAGTCCAACAGGCGGCAGTGACATTTTGACCTCAAACTGCAAAAACTCCCGAAACGACATCCCATAGAGTTTGTATGCCCTTAGCCGGCGAGAAAGATCCCCTTCCTTGGCATCCAATTCCAACATGGACGAGCCTGTATAAACGATGTGAAGGTCGTCATAACGATCGTAAATGTTCTTTATGAGGTTCTGCCAATGACCGAAGCGGTGCATTTCATCCATGAAGATGTGGGTTCCCCCGTGAGTGACGTGGTAATCCACCAAGTCCATTATCGAATTGGAGGCGAACCAGAGGTCGTCCATGGAGACATACAGCACATTCTCCAGATTCTTGAACGTCTCTTTGATGTGTTGCAATACGAGTGTGGTTTTACCGACACCACGCGCCCCTTTTATCCCAATCAACCGATTGTTCCAATTTATAACAGGATAAAGATAGCGCTTGAAGCCGGTGTTCACCGATGTAATTTTTCGTATTGAATTGTCATACAAAGATTTAACTTCAGAATACTCCATCTTGTCAAACATTTTTATGTCCCGCAAAGATACAAAAAAAACATTTCCAAATGTCTTTTATTGAAACAAAAAAACATTTCCGATTTCTTTTCTTTTTTTGAATACAGATGTCTCACGGGGACACACCTATGCCGCCGCTAATACAGCGGCCCCGAACATCCACAGCGGGATGCGACTGCCGCAGCCTCCCGCCTACCCTGTGATACCGGAAATCAGAATCAACAGCAAGGCGATCGGCGCGACGAAACGCAGGATAAAGTAATAGAGCTCGAAAAGATTGGCCTTAAGCGAACCCTCATTGGTGATTTCTTCCTTGACCTCAGCCTTCGGATAGAACCAGCCGAGGAAAATGGTCATAGCCAGGGCACCAATCGGCATCAGATAGGAGGCGGTAATCAGGTCGAAGAGCTCGAAAATAGTCTTGTCGAATAAAGTCCAATGTTTGATCGGTCCAAACGACAGCGTGCAGAACGCGCCCACCGCGAAAATCAATATCATGCTGATTATCGAGCTTTTCCGACGGCTCCAATGCAGTTCTTCAACCATGAACGCCACCACAATCTCCTGCAGAGAGATGGTCGAGGTGAGCGCGGCGATGCCCAACAGCACAAAAAAGACGGCCGCGAACAGCCCGCCCAACGGCATACTGTTGAAAACATTGGGCAACACCACATAGACCAGCTGCGGTCCGCCGGCAGGGTCCATGCCGAACGAAAAGACCGCCGGGAAAATCACCACGCCCGCAAGGATGGCCACCAGCAGGTCACAAACGGAGATCCACAAACTTGTCTTGAACAGCGAGTCCTCTTTGCGGATATAGGAACCGTAGGTCACCATCGCGCCCATACCCAAGCTGAGGGAAAAGAACGACTGCCCCAATGCGCCTAACACACCCGCGCCCGAAAGCTTGCTGAAGTCCGGATGGAAGAGGAAATGCAGACCCTCCGACGCGCCGGGCAGCGTCAAGGAACGCACCACCATCAGCAGCAACAGGATGAACAACAACGGCATCAAGATCTTGGAAATCTTCTCGATGCCCTTCTGCACGCCGAGGGAAATCACCAAAGCGGTCAGAATCAGGAATAGCAGCTGAAAAAGCACCGGCCAAAACGAGTGCGAGGTGAACGTGGAAAAGGTGTCAGCAATCGCTGCAGGTGTCATCCCCGACAGCTGGTTGGTGCAGGCCATAACGATATAATTGAGCGTCCAGCCGGCCACCACACTGTAGAAAGCGTAGATAAGGACGGCTGCCAGGATGCTGAAATAGCCGATGGCGGCCCACCCTTTCTTCCGTTCCAGTTTCTTGTATGCGCCAACTACGTTGCTCTGCGTACGCCGACCGATGACAAACTCCGTCATCATCAGCGGAATGCCAATCAGCAACACAAAGAACATATTGACAATCAGGAACGCACCGCCGCCATTCTGTCCTAACATGTAAGGATAGCGCCAAATGTTTCCCAAACCGACCGCGCCGCCCGCAGCCGCCAAAATCGCACCAATATTTGAAGTAAAACCCCTTTGTTCGTTAGCCATTTGCTTTGATGTTTAGTGATTCTTAATGGACGACCCTATATTCACCACCTAACTCTCAACTCTCAGTTCTCAACTCTCAACTCTCAGTTCTCAACTCTCCCTCAGCCACCTGAATATCGTCCTCCAAGACGGTTTTTTCCCGTAGGTGAGCACCCCGACCCGGTAAATCTTGGCTGCGAACCAGATGCTGAAGGCCAGGAAACCGAGCGCAAGCCCCATCGAGAGAAGCAGTTCCCAGGCAGGCACGCCGGAAGGCAGCCGCACCATCATGGCGATGGGCGATGTGAGCGGAATCATGGAGAGCCAGAACGCCAGCGTTCCATCCGGATTGGTGGAGATGCTCGGCACCACGGCGATGGCCAAAATCAGCGGAATGGTGATGGGCATCGTGTATTGCTGCGAATCGCTCTCGTTATCGACCACGGAACCGGTGGCCGCATAGAGGGTCGAATAAATGAGGTAGCCGACAATGAAGAAGAAGATGAAGCAGAGGATGATGGTCCCGAAAGAGACGGAGAAGTAGTTCTGAATCATGGAGAAGATATTGTCGGGCGCAGCGGCGAGGGCGTTGTTCTCAGGCAACATCTCACCGGCGGAAGCCACGGCGGCCACTTCTTCACCGCTGAAAAGGTCGGGCGCGGCAACCTGGATGCCGAAGAGAATGGCCGTGGACAGGGCTATCCATATCACTAACTGGGTCAATCCTACCAGAGCAATGCCCACAATCTTGCCGACCAGCAGCTGCGTGGGCCGAACCGAGGAAATCAACACCTCCACAATACGGTTCGACTTCTCCTCCAACACGCCGCGCAGCACCTGGCTGGCGAACAAAATGATAATGAAATAGATGATGAAACCACACAACATGCCAAAAATCTGGTTCACCTCGGCATCATGCTCTTTCTCCACCCCTTTTTCATCAATCTGGATGGTGGCAGCCTCCGATTTGGCCAGCTTTTGCAGCTGTTCGAAGCGCGCAGGCTCAATCTTCAAGGAATCCTTCAGCAGCTGGTTGAAGAAAATGTCGTCCATTTGGCTCTCCACAGCCGACTGCAGCCCGGAAGGCAAGGACTTCTTGTAGTATATGTTGGAGCGCAGGGCCTGGGAATTGCCCAAAATTTGCAGCACCACATCGTACCCCTGGTCGAAGGCGGTATTCTTGATTTGTTCGATGTCGCCCGACCGGTAGCTGAACTCGTAGTGATTGTTGTTGGTGAAGTTGTTGATGAAAATCTCGCTCTCATCGACCACGAGTATCTTGGAGAACTGCTCGTTTTCACTTTTCACCACTAACAGAACAGGCAGCGCGATCATCGCCACCAAGAGGACAGGCATCAGGATGGTGATGATGATGAAGGACTTCTTCTGGATGCGCGTCAGATATTCGCGACAGATGATCAGAAACGTTTTATTCTTCATGGTGCTGCTGTTGGTTAGACTGTTCCACCTGTTCGATAAAGATTTCGTTCATCGAAGGTAGAATCTCGTTAAAAGAGTGGATATCACTATATTGCAGGCAAATCTGCATCAAATCCCGGACATTGTGCATCGCCGGAACCTGGATTTCAAAACGCGAGTAGCGCCCGTCGTCCATGGATTTCGACACCTGAAAGCCAGACGCCTGGAGTTTTTCAACAAGCTCGTCGTCAAAACGGGAAACCTCTACGGAATAGAGGTTTTTCTTAAACTGATTCTTGACTTCGAAGATGTCGCCGTCAAGGATCTTGCGAGACCGGTTGATGAGGGCGATATGGTCGCAAATCTCCTCCACGGAGGCCATGTTGTGGGTGGAGAGGACGATGGTGGTGCCCTCCTGCTTGAGTTTCGCAATCTCATCCTTGAGGAGGTTGGCATTGATGGGGTCGAACCCGCTGAAAGGCTCGTCAAGAATCAGGAAGGCGGGTTTGTGGAGGATGGTGGTAATGAACTGCACCTTCTGCTGCATGCCCTTGGAAAGCTCCTCCACCGGCTTGTTCCACCATTCCATAATGCCGAACTGTTCGAACTTCGCCCGCAGCCGCTTGTAGGCTTCTTGCTTGTCAAGTCCTTTGAGCTGAGCCAGATAGATAGCCTGTTCGCCCGTTTTCATCTTTTTATAGAGACCGCGTTCCTCAGGGAGATACCCCATGTTGTACGTATCGTCGGCAGACAGCGGATGTCCATCGAACAGAATGCGCCCCTCGTCGGGAAAGGAGATGCGCATCAGGATACGGATGAGCGTGGTTTTACCTGCCCCGTTGGGCCCCAGCAGTCCGAAAACCACCCCGCGCGGCACAGAAAGCGAAACATCATCCAACGCCGTAAAATTCGAAAACCGCTTGGTAATATGCTCTATTTCAACAATGTTCATGCAAAAATATTGTTGCTGTTATGGTTATTAGTTATTGTTATTAGTTATTGTTATTAGTTATTGTCATTGGTTATTGTTATTTTTCTTCTTGGTTCCCGACTGGGGAGCCACATAGAAGGCCTGGTTCGAATTGGCGAGATTGAGCAGCTCCTTGGTGTTCACGAAGGCGAAGTCGTCCGGCAGGGTAATCCTGTCATCGGAAAGCTCCGCTAACTGGTGGCGAATCAACAAGTCATTGACGGAGTTTCGGTTATAGGTCAAATACATCATTTTCAGATGGTTAGCCAGCGACGGCGCAAACTGTTGGCGCACTTCTTCGGGATATTCAGACACCTTGCGGATAAGATTCTGCATGTTGATGCCATACGTACGAAAACGCAGCTTATTCTTATTATTGTAGGAGGGCTTCACGAACTCCCTTTCCGAAGTGTCGGGCATGGGTTTGGGGAACGGGGCGTCCACATCCAACCGGTAGCCTGACATAATGAACAGATGGTCCCAAAGTTTGTTCCAGAAATCTTCGTTGCTGCGCTCGGCCTCGTTGCTGTTTTCCTTGGAATTGATCACGTCGCTCATGATGCGCACGATGGCGTAGGCCGTGCGCGTGCGTTTCTTCCGATCCTCGATGGCCACACAATCCTCCACCAGTTTCTGTATGTTCCTGCCGTATTCCCTTATGATTAAATTGTTACGTTTGGTATTATATTCCATTTTAAGAAGGTTGATTTCGTTTCAGTGGGCAAAAATACATTTTTTTTTGTTTGGCTTTCAGCGAGTCCACCACTATTTCCCTTCACGTTTTAAAATAATTAAAACAGTGTATATCAGTATCTTGATATCCATAAGGATGGACATATTCTCGATATAGAGGATATCCCAGCGGAGGCGTTCCACCATTTCATCGACATTCTCGGCGTACCCGAAACGCACTTGGCCCCACGAAGTGATGCCCGGCTTGATGCCGAGCAGCAATTGGTAATACGGGGCGCGTTCCACAATCTGGTCTATATAATATTGTCGTTCGGGACGCGGGCCCACCAAGGACATGTCGCCTCGCAACACATTGAAGAACTGCGGGGTCTCGTCAAGACGGTACTGCCGCATGAACTTTCCGAACGGCGTGATGCGGCTGTCGTTCTGCGAGGAGAGCCGCGGGCCGTCGGCTTCCGCATTCACGCACATGGAGCGGAACTTGATGATATTGAACGGTTTGCCAAGATACCCGATTCGTTCCTGCTTGTAAAAGACAGGGCCGGGCGACGAACGTTTCACCCCGATGGCTAAGCAGATGTAGAGCGGGGTGAGCAGAATGATGGCTATCAGGGAGAGAACAATGTCGCAACCACGCTTCAGGAAGCGTTGCCAGGAAGGCAGGTACTCCGGCGAGATGGAGATCATCGGCTCGTCCAGCACGGAAGAGGTCTTCACAGAGCCCAACAGGACATCGTGTTCCTGGGGCACCAGACTCACCGTCAGGTTATGGTTGCTGCGGACCAATGCCAGCACCTGCTGCAGATGCTTCCGCTGACCGTTATGCAGGGCCACCACAATTTCCTCGATATGCTGGCTTTCCACCACCCGGCCGATGTCCGCAAGATTTCCCACACAAGGCAGCTTGCCCTGCATCATATCGTGCTTCTGCTCGTCCACGCGGACATACCCGATGAAGTAATGCCCCGACCGCTTGCTTTGCTTCAAAACCGTCTCGTAGGCCCTGAGCGCCATCTCATCCTGGCCCACAATGATGGTGTTGAATCCGATTTTCCCGTTATGGATGCGCGTGTTGACGTACGAGGTGACGCACAAACGCGGAATGTAGGTCAGCAAGAATTGCGACACAAAGAGGAAAAGCAGGTACTTCACATAGTCGTTGGGGGAGGTCACGATGTCATCGAGGATGAAAATGAAAAAAAAGACCAAGCAACCGGCCAAGGTGACACCGATGGTGGTCACCAGCTCGTCCAATCGGGATTTCCGGACTATTTTGTTGTAATAGCCGAAAAAAGCGTGGAAAAAGAGCCAGTACAACGGATAGAGGGCCAAGCCGAGCCAGAACTTGGAATCTGCGCGGATGGCCATGACTACGGTCGCGAAATCCGCCGACTCGCCCACGTGCTTGCGGTACATGTACAGCCCCACCCACGTGAGGATGGCGGCGAGCACGTCAAACAACAGGTAAATGCAGGTCAGTTTGGTTTTGTTCATGAAAAGGCTTATGCGGTTCGGATGTAAACAACCTTTATGTCATCAATATAGACGCGAGACACCGTGCCTTTCTTACCCGCGCCCGACAGCACGAGAGAGAGCTCGGTCACATAGCCGGCAGCGTTGTGGTAGCCGTTGATGGTGTTCGTCAGGTCGAAATGGATGGTCTTCCACTCGTTGGGCGAGGCAAAGAAGCCTCCGACGGAGTGGGCGGTGTTGGGATTCTGTCCCGTGGAGAGCTTCGCGCTTATGTCCACGTTACAATCCGACTTGTAGCGCACCTCTAACATGACGCGGTAGCTGCCAACGGGGGCGGCGAAGGGCGTTGACGTGATGTCGAAATTCTGGTAGGTGGAGTCGCTCATCACAATTTCGCCCACATTCTTGCCTTCCACGGCGACCGGCAGCAGTGTCAGGGGCGAACGGTTCGGGTAGCTGGCCGTGAAGGAGGTGCTGTTGGAGAAGGTTTCGAAATAAGGGAAACGAGTATATTCGCTGTATTCGAACTTCGGCGGGTTCTGCGCGACCGCGTAGGAGGCATTCTTTTTCAGGACCACCTTTTGTCGGCAGATATTCAGGAACGGATACCCCATAATGGTGTTGCCCATGCCCGTCAGCGGGAAGGCGGGTATGAGGATCAGCGTGCTGGTGTCCGCGCTGCTGACGTCTAAAACCGGCACCTTGCACGGCAACTCCCAGCAGCCCAGATTTTTGTTATCGACATAAACGTTGACATGGGTGAATTTGTGGCGGGTGAGGGCGGCCAGCTGCTCCTGGTCGAAATTCTGGCTGTGCGTCTCATTGAAACGGCTCACATCGATGCAGTTCTCAAAATCTTCGGGATTGACCTCTATGTACGCCGGGGTCAAATCCGTCTTCTTGCATGATTGCACAAGAACACTAAATGCAAAAAGACTTATAATCAAGTATATATATTTCTTCATATCAAAAAATAACGCTCCCCTAACGAGAAAATCGTCAATTTATTGCATTTTTTAAAAAATTTTCGTTTTTTTGCAGCCATGAAAAATGACACTTCTAAACCCGGACTCGGATACGTGGCCATCTTGCTTGCCATGCTCTGCTGGGGAATGAGTTTTATATGGTCTAAACAACTGTTAAACAACAACTTTCCCGGTTTCACCATTGTTTTCATACGTTTGTCTTTGGCTTCGGCTGTGTTTGTCAGCATTTTCAAATGGCAGAAAAAGTTGGAGAAAATCCGGCGAGAAGACCGGCGCACATTCCTCCTTTTGGCCTTCTTCGAGCCGTTTTTGTACTTCATCGGCGAGACTTTCGCCCTGAAATACGTGGATGCCAGCTTTGCGGCCGTCATCATCGCCCTGATTCCCATCGTGGTGTCCGTCACCATGTACTTCACGGAAAAGGAGAAGCTCCGCTGGGAGTTCTTCCTCGGCACCCTCATTTCCGTGATCGGGGTGTTCCTGCTTTCGCTGACCGAAGACGGCCGGATGTCGTTCAACTTGAAGGGGCTTCTGCTGCTGTGTGTCGCCATGTTGGCGGCAAGCGGCTACAGCGTGATGCTCAGCCGGTTGCTCAAGAAATACAGTCCGATTACGGTCACCACCTACCAGAATTTGATTGCCATCCCCTTCTACCTGCCTTTCGTCCTCATCTTCGACCTCCGGCACTGGGGGGAACTGGCCTGGAACGGCAGCACCATCACCAGTCTCGTGTGCTTGGCCCTTCTCTGCTCCGCCGGTGCCTACATGCTCTACTCCTACTCCGTAAAGCAGCTCACCGTCACCAAAGCCTGCATTTTCACCAACCTCATCCCTATCGTCACCCTGCTCGTGGCGTCGGCCATCGGCCAGGAGACCTTCACGCAGGTGAAGTTTTGGGGCATACTGGTGATCATCGCCGGCGTGACGCTGAGCCAGATGAAATTAGGTGACAAATTAAAGATGAGCAAATGATGGCAAAGCGATTCGCGATATGGATATTCGTCTTGGTGTGCAGCACGGCTGCCCTCGCGCAAAGCGGGCGCGTGACGCTGTCGGGGACAGTGTCCGACGCCTCGAACGGCGAGACCATGCTGGGGGTATATGTCATTCTGAGCGAGGTGAACACCCCATCGAACGTGCAGGGCGGCGTCACCAACCAGGCGGGATATTATTCCGTGTCTGTGCTGCCCGGGCAATACAAACTGACGGTCAATTACTTAGGATATAAAACAATAGAAGACACCATCGAATTGAGGAAAAGTGAAAAACGGAGTTTTGAACTGGAGCCCACGGCGATTGCGGGCGAAGAGGTGGTGATCCAGGGCGAGCGCGGCAACGCCAATGTGAGCAGCGGTGACGTAGGGCGCATGGAAATGAGCATCCAGACCATCAAGGCACTGCCTGCACTGATGGGCGAGGCCGACATCATCAAGTCGGTGCAGCTTCTGCCCGGTGTGCAGGCTGCCGGCGAGGGCAACTCCGGTTTCTACGTGCGCGGCAGCGGCACCGACCAGAACCTCATCCTCCTCGACGAGGCCACCATCTACAACCCCGACCACTTGTTCGGCTTCTTCTCCATCTTCAACGCCGACGCCGTGAAAAGCATCGACCTTATCAAGTCGGGTATGCCGGCCTACTTCGGCGGACGGGCGGCCTCCATCCTCAACGTCTATCAGAAAGAGGGCAACCTCAAGAAATACGAAGTCGATGGCGGCCTCGGACTGATTTTCTCGCACCTCACAGTACAAGGGCCTATCAAAAAGAACCGCGCCTCGTTCCTAATCTCCGCCCGCCGCACCTATGCCGATGTCATCATCCAGCCGTTCCTCAAAAAGGAGTCGCCGATGAAAGGCACCAACTTCTACTTCTATGACATCAACGCCAAGTTCAACGTCGTCATCAACCCGAAGCACCGGCTCTTCTTCGGTGCCTACTACGGCAGCGACGTCTATGGCTTCAAGTCGAAGTCGCAACAGACCTTGATGACCTTCCGCTGGGGCAACGCCGCAGCTTCGGCCCGCTGGAACTACATCATCGCCAACCGTCTGTTCCTCAACACCTCTGCGACATTCAGCTATTACAACTTCGGCACGGAGATGCGCATCGACCCCTACTCGCTAAACATTGCGTCGGGTGTGCGCGACTACAGTCTGAAAAGCGAGCTGACGTGGATCCCCACGCCTAAACACAATGTCCGTTTCGGTGTCCACGACATCGTACACGACTGTCTTCCAGGGCAGTACGCTGTAGAAGCGGGTGTCGGCAACAGTTTCGGGCTGCCACCGGTGCAACACTACATCGGCAACGAACTGGCCCTCTACGCCCACGACGAATGGGACATCAACAAGCACTGGAAGCTCAACTTCGGCGTCCGCTACACCAACTTCCACCACCTCGGTCCCTTCACCCGCTACGTGCTCGACGACTTCGGCCATGTGGCCGACTCCATCGTCTATAAGCCGGCACAATCCATCTGCCAGTACAACCGCGCGGAACCCCGCCTCTCGGTGCGCTGGATGATTGATTCCACGACTTCTATAAAAGCCTCAGCCACATTGAATTACCAGTTTATGCACCAGATTTCCATCGCCAGCATCTCGCTGCCAACGGATGTCTGGATGCCCTCCACCGACTTGCTGAAGCCGCAGACAGTCCTCCAATACACGCTGGGAGTCTTCAAGAACTTCCACCACAACATGTTCGAGACCTACGTGGATCTTTATTATAAACAAATGTACAACCTCGCCGAATACCGTGACGGTCTGGATTTCAGCGTGTTCACCATCAACCCCGACCAATTGTACGTCTTTGGAAAGGGTTGGTCGGCCGGAGCGGAGTTCTACATCAAGAAGTCGAAGGGACGGTTCACGGGCTTCATCGGCTACACGCTGGGGTTCACGCGTCGGCAGTTCGACGACCTCAACGGCGGAAAACCCTATTGGGCAAAATACGACCGCAGACACGACGTTTCCATCAGTCTCTCGTATGAAATCCTGCGCAACAAGCTGAGTGTCTCTGCATTATGGGTCTATCAGTCAGGCAACACGATGACCGTGCCGCTCGGCTACTACCTCTATATGGGGTCGGTGGTGACGGAGTGGAGCGGCCGCAACGAGTACCGCGTGAACCCGTATCACCGCCTCGACATTGCCGTGGACTGGACCATCAAGAAGACCTCCAAGTTCGAGACTGGGCTGAATTTCTCGATTTACAACGTCTATAACCGCCAGAACCCGTTCCTCGTCTTTTTCGAGACCCGAGTGGAGACCGAAGGCGGCGACATCACGAGCTTTTCGATGCAAAACCACGCCTACCAGATGAGCCTGTTCCCAATCATCCCATCGGTGATGTGGACGTTCAAGTTTTAATTAGCGGATAGCTATCGGCTATACATTCCGCATTTTGCAAAAAGGGCGCAGCCACGTGGCCACGCCCTTAATTTACATCCCGACATGTCGCTTTCCTATCTCGACGCCACGGGTTCGCCGCCGCCATTTTGGATCCAGTCAGCGGCCGTCTCGATGATGTTGTCCTTGCCCTGCGCCACGGCGGCGGGGTCGAGGAGCACGCGCACATCCGGCGGGACACCGTTCTCGTAGTTGCCGCCGTCAAGACCGATGGTGCGGGTGCAGCTGAAACGGTATCTCCAACCGTTGGGAAGCATGCCGCCGTTGGGCATTCCCGTGCCGCCGCCAGTGTAGTCGCCGAAAAGCTTCACGTTGTCGAATGCCTGCGTGCAGAGCGAGAAATAGGAAGTCGCGCTGAACGAGCCGCGGTCGATGAGCACCGCCACCGGCTTCGTATAGGGGTTCTTGCCCAGCAGACTGGTGTCCGGGGCATAATGGGTTTCTGCCGGCGTGAAGTCGTTGTGGCCGGGACCCGCCTTGTGCTGCACCGTGTAGAGCGGCTGGTGGTGGCAATCGAAAAGGCTAATCAGCCTGGTGATGTTGCCGTCGCTGCCGCCGCCGTTCTGCCGCAGGTCGAGAATCAGTCCGTCGCAGTCGCTGTAGCGCTCCATAAGATATTTCAGATCCTCATTGCTGATGTCCGAGGCGAAAGAAGCGTAGCGAAGGTAGGCCACTTTGCCGCCGCGGATACCATTGTGGCTGATGGAACCAGTCTGATGCCCATGCAGGGTCAGATATTTCTGCAAGACGAGATTTGCGTCGAAACAGTTATACTCGCTCATCCAATACGAGATGGTGTCGCTGCGCATAAAGTCAAAGTCGCTCACCAGATTGGTGTGACCATCGCGCAAGGTGTTGAGGATGGCGGCACAGACCCGGAACAAACTGTCTTCGCTCATGTCGTCATGCACCAAAGGACGGTAAGCGGCGTGCACCGAATCCCAGTCCACTCCTTTGACATCAAAGAAGGTGTATTGCTGATCGACCTTGTTCCACAAATACTCGAAAACGTTGGTGGGAGTATTCAATTCGTCTTTTTCCATGAAAGCGCGTTCACAGGAGGTGACCGTCATTGCCAAAAGGCAGAGAAACAGGATATTTTTCTTTTTCATAGTCGTTGGATATTAAATTTTGAACATAAATTTCAGATAATACGTCCGGAAGGTATTGTCGTAACGGTAGGCACCCTTTTTGCCGGTGGTGAGATAGTCCCAGCGATGGCCGAAAGAGAAACGGTTGCCGTTGCGCAAGTTGACGGTGAAACCGAGGTCGGTGGCGCAGCCGGGGAACATTTTGAAGAGGCTCTCATTCGGTCCCACGAGCCTTTGCAACGCGCCCTCTTCGGCAGGAATGTCCATCACGTACGCAAAACCCGGCCGCGAAGCGACGGTGAACAAGGGCAGCGAGAACTGGAAGTAGGCTGTCATCCACGGATGCGCAAGGTTTCCCTTCTCGTAGGCGAAGTCGCACTGCACCAATTCTTCGGCGGCAAGGTTCCCGAATATGGAGAGATTGGTAGAGGCGTTCTGTAATGACGGGAGTTGTTTCAAATCGAAATTGCCATTCAGCGAAGCACCGGACCAAAAATGCCAGCGATTAGCAGAGGGTTTCAGGCAGCTGTAGAGAAACTCGAAGTTGCCTGAGATGTTGTACGCATTGCCCCCGAGCGAGCTGTACCTGGTTCTGTCGAGGCCCGCCCCGAAGCGGATGTGGCAGCGTTTCCACTCGTAGGTGAAGCCCGGCTGGACATGCGTGAGCAAACCGTTATAGGCAAACGGCACCGTACTTTTGTCAAAGCTGGTGGTGACACCAATGCCTGCTTTGAGGTCCAGCCAAAAAGAGCCGTCGTTCGGGTTCTTTTCCCGTTTCTTTTTTTCGGTTGTGCCCTGCGCAAACGCGCCTCCGCACATCGCGAGCAATGCCAGAATCAGCATCGACCGTCGAAATAAATGATTGATTTTCATATTTTTATAACTAATATTTGTGACTTATGAATGGCGATCTTCGAATAGAGAGGCCAGAAGGATGAGAAAACTATGCGATGCGGCAAAAATATTATTTTTATAGATTTGCGACATACGGTTTGAGCCTATTGCAGAGTGTCAACGGCAAAGAAAATTTCTTTGCATAACATACAGAAAAATTTCGTACCTTTGCGGTTTGAAAAAACTACGAGTTTATGGAGACAACAACCATTTTGTATGCAGCTGTCACAGTGGGACTTACGGGTCTTATTGCTGCTGTAATCCTGTATTTCGTGTCGAAATTCTTCCACGTGGAGGAGGATCCTCGCATTGATTTGGTGCAGGCGTGCCTGCCGAACGCCAACTGCGGAGGATGCGGTTTCGCCGGATGCCGTGCCATGGCCGAGGCCATCGTCAAGAACAACGACCTCAACGTGGCCTACTGTCCCGGCAGCGACACCGACAAAATCGCCGAAATCATGCACCTGAACGCCGTGCTGCACGAGCCGCAGGTCTCAGTGGTGCGCTGCAACGGCACCTGCGACCACGCGCCCATGAAGTCGTTCTACGACTCCGCACTCACCTGCGCTTTCGCCAACTCACTGTTCGCCGGCGAGAAAGCATGTCCCTACGGCTGCCTCGGCTGCGGCGACTGCGTGGCGGCCTGCCAGTTCGATGCCATCCACCTCAACCCCGAGACGCATCTCCCGGAAGTCAAGGAAGACCTCTGCGTGGGCTGCAAGGCCTGTGCCAACGCCTGTCCCCGCGGCGTGCTCGAAATCCGCGACAAGGGCAAGAACCACCGCCGGGTCTATGTGGCCTGCAACAACAAGGAAAAAGGCGCCGTGGCCAAGAAGAACTGCTCCTCGGCCTGCATCGGTTGCGGCAAATGCGCCAAGGTGTGCCCCTTCGAGGCCATCACCGTGGAAAACAACCTCGCCTATATCGACTACCACAAATGCAAGGCCTGCCGCAAGTGCGTGAGCGAGTGCCCCTCCGGCGCCATCCTCACCGTCGGCTTCCCGCCCAAGAAAGAAGTCCCTCAAGCAGCTCCCGTGGCAGAACCCGCCCCCATCACCGCCGAGGCATAGTCATAACACAATAACAATA
>JAFXPL010000018.1 GCA_017527945.1 Bacteroidales bacterium
CCTCCTGCTTCGGCGCGGCCTTCCTGCTGCTGCACCCGACCAAATACGCCGAGGAGCTGGCCAAGAAACTTGAGGAGCACAACGCCACGGCCTACTTGGTGAACACCGGCTGGGCAGGCGGCGGATACGGTGTCGGCGAGCGCATCTCCCTGAAAGCCACCCGCGCCATCATCACCGCCATCCTCAACGACGAGCTCAAGAGCTGCGAGACCGAAATCGTGAAACCCTTCAACTTGGTGATTCCCAAGCATGTCACCGGCGTTGACGACAACATCCTCAACCCCGTGAACAGCTGGGCCGACAAGGAGGCGTTCCAGAAGAGCGCCAACGAACTGGCCGCCGCCTTCATCAAGAACTTCGCCAACTTCAGCGACACCGAGCAAGGCAAAGCCCTCATCCCGTTCGGCCCGCAGATTTAATCACAATATATCATTCCAAAAAGGGCTGAAAGCCCGACCTATGTCAACACAGGGTGAGCGATAGCGAGCCCTGTGGCAAAAAAAAACGAAAATATGAAACTATTACTGATAAGCAATTCAACCAACTACAAGGAACCGTATCTCGGCTGGTGCCAGCCGCTGATCGCGGAGTTCCTGCAAAACACGGCCGACGAGATCCTGTTCGTGCCGTACGCCGGCGTGGACGTGGGCGGCAAAGTCTATCCCGAGAGCTACGACAGCTACACGGCCCGTGTGCGCGGCGTGTTCGAGAAGTTCGGCAAGAAAGTGGTCTCCGTGCACGAGGTCAGCGACCCCGTGGCAGCGGTCAACGACGCGAAACTCATCATGGTGGGCGGCGGCAACACCTTCCACCTCGTGGCCGAGCTGCACCGTCACAAGCTCATCCAGCCCATCCGCCGCAAGGTGATGGAGGGAACCCCCTACATGGGCTGGAGCGCGGGCTCCAACGTGGCCTGCCCGACGCTCTGTACCACCAACGATATGCCGATCGTGATGCCGGAGAGCTTCCAGTGCCTCGACTTAGTGCCGTTCCAAATCAACCCGCACTACATCGACCCCTACCCGGAGGCCATCAACGACAGCATCCGCCATGGCGGTGAGACGCGCCAGGTACGCCTGAACGAGTACTTGGCGGTCAACAAGGAGAAGACGGTCGTGGGCCTGCGCGAAGGCACCGCCCTCTGGGTCGATCACGAGCGCATCACCCTCAAGGGCACGCGCAACATGATTGTGCTCCGCTACGGCCGCGAGCCCGAGGAGGTCGCCCCCGGCACCGTGTTCGAGTACGACATCACTCCGTGCCACGTGTAACGGGCGAAAACAACCACATTTTCCGTGACAAAGACGTGCGAGCCCCATCCCGCACGTTTTTTTTTCTTTAAACCTTGAACTTTGGGCTGTTGGCTGTTGGCTGTTGGCTGTTAGCTGTTAGCTATTGGCTGTTGGCTATTGGCTGTTGGCTGTTGGCTATTGGCAGTTGGCTGTTAGCTGTTGGCTGTTAGCTGTTGGCTGCTGGCTGTTGGCTGTTGGCTATTGGCTGTTGGCTTGAACTTTGAACTTTGAACTAAAAAGACTATCTTTGCCGCTTCAAAATTCCAACCATTATGATCAGACCCGACGAACAATATTTTCCCTTCCTCGCAGGCGAGGAGACGATGCGCAGATTGGCGGAAGGAATCCGCGAACGCATGTACAACTATGTATCAACCAGTAAATTGCAATCGCTCGTCTTGGGCATCTCCGGCGGCATAGACAGCACGCTGTGCGCCGCCCTGCTGCGGCCCGTGTGCGACCGTCTCAACATCCCGCTCATCGGCCGCTCCATCACCATCGAGACCAACAAGCCCGAGGAAATCGACCGTTCCATCGCCGTGGGCGAGGCCTTCTGCCACGACTTCGCACACCTCGACATCACCGAGACCTTCTTCGCCAACAAGAAGCTGCTCGTCAGCTACGACGACTCCCATCTCTCCAAGCTGCGCCAGGGCAACATGAAGGCCCGCATGAGGATGATGGTCCTCTACGACCTCGCCCAGCTCCACCGCGGCATGGTCATCTCCACCGACAACTACACCGAATACCTCACCGGCTTCTGGACCCTCCACGGCGACGTGGGCGACTACGCTCCCGTGCAACATCTCTGGAAGACTGAGATTTACAACCTCGCCAACTACCTTCTCGGCGAAGAGACTCCGGAGCAGCAGTCCGCCATGCAGTCGTCCATCGATGCCACCCCCTTGGACGGGCTCGGCATCAGCGCCAACGACTGCGAGCAGCTCGGTGTGGAGAACTATTTCGAAGCCGACCGCCTCTTCGCCGCCTATTTTCAGGGCGACGAATCGCTGCGCGAGCACGTGCTCATCAAACGCTACTACGCCTCCGAGTTCAAGCGCCACAACCCGGCTTGTTTCACCCGCGAAGAGTTGGTCTCCGGCATGGGAAAATAGCGGTTTATGGGCGAAAAGGATCAAAACACAAAGCTGATTATCGACGCGGGCGGCACCAAGACCGCCTGCGCCTTGCTTTTTGAGGGCCGTGTGTTCCGGTGTGCGGTTGCCGGCATCAACCCGAACTACACGCCGGAGGAGGAAATCTTGCGCTCCTTAGCCGATGCCGTAAGCCAGCTTCCGAAAGGGATAACCATCGCGGAGACAGACTATTACGGATCCGGCTGCGCCACCCCGCAGAACGCTTTCCGCATGGAGGGGTACTTGCGGATGTTCTTCCCGACGGCAAACATCCGCGTCTGGTCCGACCTGATGGCTCCCTGTCATGCCCTGGCCCGCGACACCGAGGCCATCGTCGGCATCCTCGGCACCGGCGCGGCCTCCTGCCACTACGACGGGCATACGATGGTGCACCGCGCGCCGTCGCTCGGCTGGTTGCTCGGCGACGAGGGCAGCGGCACACATCTCGGCAAAGGACTCGTCGCCGCCTACCTCTCGGAGACGCTCCCCCACCCTATCCGCACCGCCTTCGAGGAACGCTACCACCTCAACCGCGACATCGTCATGCACCACCTCTACCAAGAACCGCATCCCAACCGTTTCCTGTCGCAGTTCCCACCGTTTCTTAGCGACAACACCAACGAACCATCTGTAAAACAAATTGTTACATCTTCTTTCGAGACCTTCTTCGAAAAACAGAAAAGCTATTATTCCGGATGTGGCCGTCTCCCGTGGCACTTCTCCGGCTCCGTGGCGGCGCACTTCGAGAAGGAACTGCGCGAGGCGGGCGACAAGTCCGGATGCACCGTCGGGAAGGTGGTCGCCGACCCGATGGAAGTGCTTATCAAATCCGTAAACAACAAGTAGGGACATGCCGAAATCAGCCCAAATCCTCCTTTCCGACCATTTCACCTACGGAAAGCTTTTGCGCTTCACCGTACCGGCCATGCTGATGATGGTGTTCACATCCATTTACAGCGTGGTGGACGGGCTTTTCGTGTCGAACTTTGCGGGGAAAACGGCTTTCGCGGCCCTCAACCTCATCTTCCCATTCCTGATGTTCCTCAGCATCGTGGGTTTCATCTTCGCCACTGGCGGAAGTGCATTGATAGCCAAGACTTTGGGAGAAGGAAATCCGGAAAAGGCCAACCGTATCTTCTCCATGCTCGTCTATGCCGGCGCCCTGGCGGGTGTCTTGTTCGCCATCATCGGATGGCCGCTGTTGGACGACATTTCGCGGCTGTTGGGCGCCGACGAAGCCATGGTCGGCGACTGTGTCATGTACGGCCGCATCCTGCTCGCCGCCCTGCCCTTCTTCATCCTGCAAATCATGTTCCAGACCTTCATGATCACCGCCGAGCGGCCGCGGCTGAGCCTTGCGGTGACCCTCGTCGCGGGGTTCCTCAACATGCTGTTGGACTTGCTTTTGGTCGGAGTACTCGGCTTCGGGCTGAAGGGCGCGGCCTGGGCCACCGCCGCCTCGCAGATGGTAGGCGGGCTCATCCCGCTCGCCTACTTCCTCGCCCCGAACGGTTCGCGGCTGCGGCTCGGCAAGCCCGTGTTCGACGGCGCGGCCCTGCGACAAACCTGCTTCAACGGACTGAGCGAGTTCTTCACCAACATCTCCTCCACGGTGGTCTCCATGCTCTACAACTATCAGCTGATGAAGTACATCGGCGAGGACGGCGTGGCCGCCTTCGGCATCATCATGTACTTAGCCTTCGTCTTCGCGGCCATCATGATCGGCTACAGCATGGGCTCCGCGCCGATTGTGAGCTACCACTACGGTGCCGGCAACCGCGACGAGCTGCGGAACGTCTTCCACAAAAGCATGATTCTGATCGGGAGCATCGGTTTCGCTCAGTTCCTGCTGGCCCAGCTGCTCGCGCACCCGTTGGCGCACATATTCGTGAGTTACGACCCCTCGCTGCTCCAGCTTACGACCCGCGCCCTGCGCATCTACAGCGTCTCCTTCCTGCTGATGGGCTTCAACGGCTATGCCTCGGCCTTCTTCACCGCCCTGAACAACGGCGTGGTGTCGGCGGTCATCTCCACCAACCGCACGCTCGTCTGCGAAACTCTCGCCGTGCTGCTCCTCCCGCTGCTTTTCGGGGTCGATGGCATCTGGTTCGCCATCATCTTCGCGGAATGCGCCGCCCTCATCCTCACCACCGCCATGCTGCTCAAGCACCGGAAGCGGTACGGCTACGCCTGAAACAAGCCGCAAACCGCCTATTTTCCAGTCAAATCATGATACCTTCTGCACGCCGTGGCATAGGTGATCTGCCGGTCGGTGATGGCGTTTCGGGCCTGCAGCAACAGCGCGTTGGCCTCCAAAACGTCCGTTATCGTGTTCATGCCGGCCTTGTAGTTCAGCTCGGCGAGGCGGTAGTTCTCTTCCGCCATGTCAAGGGCAGCGGAATCCGAGCGCAGCAATGACCTTGCCTCCACCATCTGGTTGTAGGCCTGCCGTTCCTGGAGCATCATCTTCTCGTTCAGTTCCTGCTGCTGCATCTCCGCCGTCCGGATTTTCCACTCGTGTTCCTTGAGTTTATGGGATGTTTCCCACCATTGGGTCAGCGGCACCGAGACTCTCCCGAACAGCAGCGCGTTGAACTTGGCCTTGTCCATGAGATTCCCGTAGGTGGCCACGGCACCGACACCCACCTGCGGCAGTGCCTCGCCCAAGGCCATCTTCTTGTACAGGTTCTCCGCCTCTACCTGTAGTTCAAGAAGCCGCCGCTCGGGGCGGGCGAAGGAAACGCTTCCTTCGGATGCAAACGATTCGATGCGGTCGAGGTCATTCTCCAATTGCAAGCCTCCCTCTGGGTATGGGATTCCAATCTGATGGCAAAGCAGCTGCGAAGCCAACAAGATGCCGTTCCTCAACTGGGTTTCCTTAGCCATGAACTCATTGCGTTTCAATGCGATACGCAATTTATCGCTCCGCGTGATGAGGCCGGCCCCCATCGCCTTGTCCACCGTATGTTCCAGCGAGTCTATCAGCGCCATGACCATCTTCAAGGTCTGCTCTTTTTCTTTCAGTCCCAGCACCAAGTAGTAGGAGGACTCCACCTCCTCCAAAAGGTCGCGCTCGGTCACCTCGGCCTTCAACTCCGCAGCCTCCACGCCTAACTTGGCCAAACGGTTTCCGTTCACGATGCGCCCGCCGGCATAGAGCGGCGCCACCGCCATGGCATTGACCCCATGGCCCTTTTTCAGTGCCGTGACCTCTGTGGGGACATTGCCGCCAACAGCCGGATCGTTCAAAACCTCAACCACGGCGGCGACAAACTCGCCAAAGCCACTCCTCTCACTAAGGTCGTTCACACTGTACTCCAGCAAAGGACGCATAGCATAGTAGGCGCTGTAACCCAACGACACCTGCGGGAAGTACTTGGTGAAAACCTGCGCCTTCACCTCCCGCGCCTTCTCGATTTCGTACTGACTGATTTTGAACTGCGCGTTGTTGGTCTTCACCAAAGCGAGACAAGAGTCCAACGTCAGCACACCGCCTTGCGCAAAAGACAGCATCACCCAGAACAAGAAAACGGTGTATATCGTGACTTTTTTCAACATGACTAATAACTATGACTATGACTAATAACTATGACTATGACTAATGACTATGACTATGACTAATGACTATAACTATGACTTTCGGGAAGTTCTGCTGTGTTTTTGTCTGCATTTCTCTTGTCCCGGCTGTCTAAACGCTTCAGGAATCGTTTGTTGAGTTTGGCACGCGCCTGTTTGTCGCGTTCGCCGGCATCGAAGGCCAGGCAGTAGGCCACGGGCAGCACGGTAACCACCAAGGGGAACGTGAGAATGGTGCCGAAGCATATCACCACGCCCATGGGCTCCCAAAGAAGCGTCTTCGCAATAATCATCGGCACGACGCCGAGCGCGGTGGTGGCAGAGGTGAGGAAAATCGGGCGCATACGCCGCAGCCCCGTCTCGTAGGCGGCCTCGTACACCGAAAGATGCTCTTTCTCACGCAGTTCCGATGCATGGTCGTACATGATGATGGCGTTCCGCACGATGATGCCGATCAGCGAAATGATGCCCAGCATGGCTGTCACCGACAAGTCCAGCCCGAAAAGCCACAGCCCGAAGGTGGCACCGAAGATGCACAACACCGACACCGAAATCGACAGGAACGAGATGCCGATTTTCTGGTAATGGATGACCAGCACGATGAACATGACCACGATGGCCGCAATGATGGACTGCACCAACGACGGCATGGTCTCCTTGGTGATGGCCATGGAGCCTCCCGCCTCGATGGTGGCGTTCTCCGGCAGATCAAGGGTCGCAATGTACTGGTCAAGTTTCTTGTACTGAGCAAGTTGACGAGCACCAGGCAGCACATCGGCCATCACCGTGATGCAGCGCCGCCCATTGCGATGGGTGAGGTTGTCGTGACTGAACGAAGGTTGCAGGTTCGCCACCTGACGAAGCGGCACCCAAGTGCCAGGATGCGCAGTGGGCACTAATATATCCCCAAGTTCTTCATAATCAATATCATGAACTCCTTCCGTGTAAATTTTGGTCGGAAGGTTATAGCCATCCTCCCACATGGAGACCAGGTTGCCGCCCGAAAGCGCCCCGGCCAGATAGACCGACAACTGCGCCTGGGTCACCCCGAGCCGGCTGGCCTCGTCGATGTTGAGATCCACCTCCACAACCTCCTCCGTCTCGTCATAGTCGGAATGAACGAAGCAGAGGTCGGGATTTTGTTTCATCACAGCGATGAGCGAGTCGCGCAAAGGGGATATCTGCTCGTAGGTGTCGCCAGAGATATAATACTCGACAGGGGCGTTAACCACTTGATAGTCCATCTGTTTGAACCGAATCTGCGCCAACGGGAAATAGTTCTCGTACTTGCGCGGGTACTCCTTCATCATCTCCTTGGTGGCTTTTTCCGAGTTCGTGAGCACGATGAACTGTGCATACGCATCCGTCGGCACGGCCATGGGCGCGTAGGTGATATGGAAACGCGGCGACGCCATGCCGATAAAGGCCGTCACGGAGCGGACGCGAGGATCGCGCCGAAGGATCTTCGTCAGCGAGTCGGCCACCGCCGCCGTCTCGTCCAAGGAACTTTCCCGTGGCAAGATGTATCTCCACGGCAAAGCTGTCACGCTCGGCCTTGGGCAACATCTGCACGTTGATGCGCGTGAACAAGAAGAGTCCCAATGCCACAAAGAGCCCCGCCACAAGAATTGTGCCCCATTTGTGGCGAAAACAGAGATCCAACAGCTGCTTATAGCCCCGCTGAAGCGTATCGAAGAATCTGGCCTGTATCTTCTCCAACCGCGACCGGTGGCCGGGATTGGCCCGCTTGATGATGCGGGCCGACAGGAACGGGATCACCCAGATGGCATAGAGAAAACTGCACAAAAGGGCGATGAAAATGGTCCATGGGAAGAGTTTCACGAAGTCGCCCATGTTGGTACCCCGCAGCAACGCCAGCATCGGGAAAAACATGAACGACACCGAACAGGTGGCGATGAGCATGGAGGTCATGAGGCTGCGGGTGGAGACCGCCGCCGAATACCAGCGCGAATGGCCTGTGTTCAACAAGTCTGTGTAGCCGTCAATCACCACCACCGAGTCATCGACAATCATGCCGAGCACCACGATAAGGGCGGCGAGAGTCACCGTATTCAACTCAACGCCAAGCAGATACATAATCGCCCACGTGGCCGCGACACAGACGGGTACCGAGGTGGAGGAGACCAACGCCGTGCGCAGCGGGAAGAGGAAGAGCATCACCAGAATCACGATGACGACCGCCTCTACCAGGTCTTTCAGGAACGAGAGCACCGACTTGTTGACCACCACGGGCTGGTCGGTGATGCGGTGCACGCGGATGTCGGGCGGGGCCGTCGCCAGGACACCCTGCGGCAGGTCGGTCTGCCGGAACAGCACTAACCCCTGCCGGATGCGCGACCAGGTCATCTTCGCGTCTTTGACATCGTTCACCAAGGTCACGAAGACCACCAACATGCCGTCTTTGGAGTAGGAATAGGTCTTTTTCTTGTTCACGTCGCCGAACGTGAAGAGATATTGTTCCACAGGCTTCGCCACCCGCTCCTCAATCTCTTCGGCCGTCGCGCCAGGATACACCACAGCGACCACACCCTGGCGGATGGTCACATCCGGAAATTCGTTCTTCTTGAGCTTCGGCAGCGCGATGAACCCGAAAACCACAATCACGGACATGAAGAAGAACACCAGGTTGTTGTTCCGCATGGCCGCTTCCACAATGTTTCTTTTCTTCGCCATGACCGCCTGCTATTGTTGGTCGCTACAGGAGACCTGCGCCCCGTTGTACAGTTTCTGATACCCTTCCGTGACGATAGTGTCGCCAGCATGAATCCCTTCCGACACCGCCACCCCGTTCCGGATGAACTCGCTCACTTTAATCTTCTGCCGACGGGCCTTCCCGTTGCAGACCTTCCACACCGTCATGCCGTCCGACATGGTCTGCACGCACGACGAGGGGACAACAAGTCCCGGATTCCCAGTCTGTTGAAGGGCAAGGCGAATTTTCACCACCATGCCGGGCAGCACGTCCGACGTGCCGGAAAGCATTCTCGCCTTCACCGTGTAGGAATGGCCTAAAGGATTGGACAGAAAGGATTTGTCGTAAATGACCAACTGTCGCTCCGCGTCATTCAAGGCCGGGATGGTGCCGTAAGCTTTCTCCCCGACAAAGATTTTCCCGATCTCTTTTTCCGGTACCGAAAACTCGACCATCAAGCTGTTCATGTCCACAATTTGGCAGATGGCGTCCAACGGGTTCAATTGTTCCCCGATGACATGGTTTCCCATACTGATGACTCCATCTTGCGAAGCTCGCAACGTACAATCATTCAAATGTTTGCGAGCAGATATTTCCGACTGGCGGGCTTTTTCGAGGTCGGTTTCCATCTGTACCCAACGCACGTCGCTGATGCCTTCCCCGTCGTGCACCTGCTTCAGTCGCCGGTATCCATCTTCCGCCTGGCGCAGCGTGGCCAAAGCCGCATCGTGGAGACTTTTAGCCGACGTTTCATCGACTTTGGCGATCAGGTCGCCCTTGCGCACCCGCTGTCCGTTATGCACATAGACCTCCGTCAACGTGCCTCCAAGCGGGAAAGAGAGCGAGACTTGTTTCTCACTCCGCACCGTGCCCACGTAATTGCGGATATCTACTTCATCGGAATCACCAACCACCACCACCCTGACGGGGATCGTCGGTCGAATTTTTGTTTTTTGTCCGTTTTTTTTCCGCAGCCGAACATTATCAAAGCCACAAAAGCCAACAGAACCGGATAGAAAAGTCTAATGTTCATTCTCCCAATATTTCAGGAGGCAAATGTACAATTTTTTTCGACCTTATACGAATGCAATTTCCTTCAAGGCCTTAAGGAACCGGATCATATCCGCTTCCGCCCCACGGATTGCAGGAAAGGACACGTTTGATCGTTAGCCAGGTCCCCTTGAAAGGGCCATGTTTTTGGATGGCCTCAATGCCATAATTGGAACAGGTGGGCGTGTAGCGGCAAGCGCGCCCGATATACGGGGACAACGTCACCTGATAAAGCCGGATAAGAGCAATCAACAGCTTGGCAAGCAGGTCTCGAAGCCAACGGAAGAGCTTTCTCATGGCTGGCCGGTGTCGTTTTGTTCAGAAAGTTTCGCAAGAATTTGACACACCGCGCTCTCCACCTTTTCGGACGCAGGCAGGGTGTCGCCCACAAACATCCAGCACAACAACAGCGAACGGTTACCGGGAGGCTGTAATTCCCATTGGTGAAGCCTATAGGCCTCCCGCATCAGCCTTTTCACCCTGTTGCGGTCCACCGCATGGGCAAACCGCTTCTTGGAGACAAGGAATGCGACCTTGGTTAGAGGTGTTTCCGAACATTCCCGAATGAGGTAGAAGCATTTTATCGGGAAACAGAACAGGCTCTGCCGCTGCTGCACCGTTTCCTTGATCAGCAAGGAGGATTTCAGCCGACGGTCTTTCGGGAAGGCGTGTCTATCGTCTGCGGTTGGCATATTCCTTCAGGAAAGCGTCCATGGCGTCTGTAAGAGAGGGGTACTCTTTGGTGGGCGCCATCACGTGGAGGGTCCAGCCAGCCTCTTCGATGGCCTGCTCGGCCGCCTTGCCCAGCGCGGCGAACGCCTTCTCCCCCTGCTGAAAATCGGGATAATTCGCCTGCAGCGACTTCACGCCATTCGGACTGAAGAAAACGATCATGTCATACTTGTCGATGTCCACGTCGTGCACCAAGTCGGCCGGCGCGATTTTGAACACCACTGCCTGGGCGTACTTGATCTCGTTTTCGACAAGCATGGCCTCCAGTTGCGCGGGAATGCCGTCTTGGCTGCACGGGATCAGCATACTGACGGACTTGTTTTTGATCAGCAGTTCATAGAAGCTGGTCACTCGGGCGTCTTTTGCCGCGAAAACACGGCGCTTGCGGTACGGAACATACTTTTGCAGGTAGAGGGCGATGGATTCCGTGGCGCAGAAATACTTCATGGACTCCGGCATATCTAAGCGCATGTCCTTGCACAACTCGAAAAACTTGTCTATCGTGTTGGTGCTTGAAAAGACAATAGACTCATAGTCAAGGATATTGATATGCGTTTTCCTGAACTCTATCGCAGTCGTGCAATTGATCTTGAAAAACTTGTAGAAATCAATATTGACACTGTACTTCCGCAGCAGGTCTGCGTAGGGAGAGCGTTCGATGTCCTCTGGCGCATTTTGCGAAATCAATATGTTCTTTACCTTCATTTTTCTTTCTTATATGAATTAACCTTAACAAATTATCCATCAAATAATTAACATTACCTTAAGGAACAACATCCATGGTAAAATTTCAAGGGTGCAAAAATAGAGAAAAAAATGAAACCTGTGACCTTCGAGTGAATTTATTTTCATCAACCGGTAAAGCCATACGGCGAACAGGACTGCAAGCACCACCACTACTATATAATATATGTATCGCAGCCCCGTGTATTGGATTGTCAGCAGCAGCGGGAAAAGCAGGATGGCAAAATCGGTCATGAAGATGAATTTGTACTGGTTGACGGCGACACGCTCCTTATCCCGCCCGAACAACCTGGCATACAAGCCGTTGCAAAGCAACTTCGACAAATAGGCGGTCAAAACCAGGACAAAGAAAATCCCTATCCATGCGATAAACGGCAACTTCGCCATCTGAACGGGCATATAGGTGGAACAAAACATCACCAAACCTGTGGTGATGGTCAGCAGGTCGAAAACCAGCACAAACAGGGAAGAGCGGTCCTCCAGCACTTTGCCTTCGCGCTGCACAAGCGAGAAATGGCGTTGGGAAAAAAGTGCCCTGACGACGAGCAAAAGTTTCCTCCGAAAGGTGATGACAATCATGGTGAAAAGCAGCAGCAGGACGCAGAAGATTACCGTCAGCCAGTTGTTAGGCCGACTCACAGCGTCCCATTGGAACTGCATCACCCCGAGCCAATGTCGTGCAAACATGGCAGCGCGGAAAGTAGTATAGCTGAATTTATTGAGGCAGGATTATTTGACCAGCAGTTTCTTGGTGCAAATCATCTTGCCGTCGGACTCTATTCCATAGAGATAGACTCCCGCATTGAACGGAGTGAGATCGACTTGTTTTCCGCCGGCTGCTCCAACGGGTACGCGATAGACCTCCCTGCCGGTAAGGTTCTTGATGACGAGGAAGGAGTTCCCTGTCGGCGCGACATAGTCGATGGTGACCGTGCGCACGGCCGGGTTCGGGTAGGCTTTGAGGCCTTTCACGAGATCGGCCTCGCGAATGCCGGCGCCGGAGCCGTAAGCGATGTAGAAGGAGATCTGGTCGGCCTCGTCGTCCGTGATGAAGAGGGTGAACTTGACCAGGGCCGGGGCGGCGCTGCCCGCATAGATGGTGTGCAATGCCATCTCATTGTCGGCGGCCACCTCCTGATTCTCGTTCAGCACGAGGGTTTGAGAGAGATTGCCCGTATAGCATTCGCCGATGCAGAAGGAGATATCGGCCTCGCCTTCGTTCTGCAGCACCTCTTTCCGCACTTTGAACTCAATGAGGGAACTCGTGGTGTTCCGGTAACCGAAAAAGGTGTTGACCTCATCGCCGTTCGGATTGGTGGCCACATACACCGTGTCGTTGTTGCTCAGCGCGGAGCCGTTATATATCACACTGATTGACTGTGCATTAGCAGCCACAGCCGCCATCATCAGCAAGAGGGTAAATATTCTTTTTTTCATACTCTTCGTCTATTTTAATTATTGCTGCAAAGATACATTTTTTTGACACACGCTCGGTGAGAAAGTTTAACAAAAAAAAGCGCACCGTGAAGGTGCGCCTTTTTAAGGGAAAAGCACAAAATTATTTTTTGCGTCTTTTGGGTTTGAGGTTGTGTTTGGCGACGAATTCGTCGAGCACTTCCTTCAAGGTCGGGGTGCCGATTTCCTGGAGTTCGTAACCAACCTTCACAACGGGTTGTTTGATCTTGATGAAGCGCGGCAGGTCGATAGGAGTACCGATGACCACGGCGTCGCACGGGGTGTTGGCGATGGTCTTCTCGAGGTCCTTCATCTGTTGAGCACCATAGCCCATAGCCGGCAGCAGGGTGCCGATGTTCGGGTATCTTTCGAAGGTGGTGGTGAGCTCGCCGACGGTGTAGGGTCTCGGGTCAACGAGTTCAGCGCCGTGCTTAAGAGCGGCAACCGTACCGGCACCGATCTTCATCTCACCGTGGGTCAACGTAGGACCGTCTTCCACAACGAGGACCTTCTTGCCCTTGAGCAGCTCGGGTTTGTCAACCGTAAGGATGGAAGCGGCGTCGATTTGCTTGGCGGTGGGGTTGATTTTGCGCAGGTTGGCGCGGACGGTGTTGATGTTCTCCAGGGAAGCGGAGTCGATCTTGTTGATGACGATGACGTCGGCCATGCGGGCGACGACTTCGCCGGGATAGTAGCTCACCTCAGCACCGGGACGGAGCGGGTCAGCCACGCCGATGGTCAGATCGGGAACATAGAACGGGAAGTCGTTGTTACCGCCGTCCCACAGCACGATGTCGCAGCCGTCGGGATCGTTCTCGGCACCAGCCATGTCAATCCACTTGCCGGTTTGAGGATCTTTCGTCTTGCCGCCTTTGAGGATGGCCTCATAGTCAACGCCGGCATAGATGACGTTGCGTTTGGTGACCACGTGGGGTTCGTACTCCTCCATCTCCTCGATGGTGCAGTTCTGGTATTTGAGGTCATCGACGCAGGCGAAGCGTTGGACGATCTGTTTGTTCAGATCGGGGTCGTAAGGCATGGGGTGACGCACGGCGACCACTCTGAAGCCCATTCCGACGAGGTATTCGATGATCTTGCGGGAGGTTTGGGACTTACCGCAGCCGGTACGGGTGGCGCCGACAGCGATGACGGGTTTCTTGGACTTCACCATGGTGTCCTTCGGGCCCATGAGCCAGAAGTTGGCGCCAGCGGCGTTCACGATGGCGCTGATGCCCATGACGTATGAATAGGGCTTGTCGCTGTATGCGAACACGCAGTCGTCAACGTCGAATTCCTTGATCAGTTCGGCAAGTTTGGCTTCCGGATAGATCTTGATGCCGTTGGGATAGAGATCCTCGCCGGCGAGTTCCTTCGGGTACATGCGGTCGTCAATGCCGGGGATTTGCTCCGCGGTGAAAGCGACCACGTTGTAGTTCTTGTTGTGACGGAAAAAGGTGTTGAAATTGTGGAAATCTCTTCCAGCAGCACCGATAATAATCACATTTCTAACTTTTTTTCTCATAAAATCTTAAATTTTTAAGTTATAAAATGAATTAGAGTTTCTCTTATTTTTTGCGAGCGCAAAGGTACACTTTTTTTTCATACGGCGCGCGTCAGCATAAATTATTTTCTTTTTTGGGGGTACGGGGGAGGGGTGACGGGGCCGATTCTTCTTCATATCTTGTATTATTCATACAACCGCACCTTTTACTTTGGCTGTTGGCTATTAGCTTTTTTGGACAAACCACAACCAATAGCCAAAGGCCAATAGCTAAAAACTATATCAAACAGACATCAACGAATTATGCAGGATATAGTTGGATAATGACGATGGGTGGGGTGCGGGCGGGGAGAGCGGTTTGGGGAGAGTGAGACAGGGGGGAGGCAGATGACGTGCGGCACTCAAAATTGAGGAATAAAAGCCTGCGCCTTTTTTGTTGACTTCCAGTATATGGAAGTTGACTGTTTGCCCCCTCCCTGGCTGGTTGCAACTGTTTAATTTACAGTTAAATAATAACATCTATTTTGCTGTTGGCATGGGCGGCCCTTGCCTGCACGGCACCCTTTGTCACGGACTTACCTCATAGTATGGGATCACCTGTCCGATGCGTCCCATCGCCCGTTCGAACCGCTGCGTGTTGTTGCATCGGCAGGTCCTCCTCCGGAACAGCACCTCATAGACGTAGCGGTGGAACATCGCGGCGGACACGAAATGGTAAATCCCCGCCACCATACGTTTCACCTGGAGCCACAGTCCGTTCGCAATTCCCTTATTCACAATTACTTTCGTCCTCAGGTCTCGCCTCATGCCGTGCGGCTCCTCTACATTATATTTCTCCAATTCGCTCTCCGCCAGCGTCTGGTAGCAGACGTAGTCGTCGGAGAATATCCGGCTGCCTGGCTGCACGAAAGGGAGAATCTTGGGATGCAGTTTCAGCGGCTCCGTGAGCTGGCGGACGACGAGAGGCCTGCCGGAGCCGTTGTTCACATCGACTTTTTCCCCGGGCACCGTGTCGGAAAAGTCATCGTCCTCGTCACGCAGCAGGATTCTGATTTTGTGCAGAATGTGCCAGGCGGTGCTTTGCGACACCTCGATTTCTCGGGCGAGCTGCGTGGAGGAAATTCCCTGTTTGTTGTTGACAATCAGGTAGATGGCCTGAAACCATTGGAGCAGTTTGATTTTGGTGTTCTGGAAAATCGTCCCGACGAACACGGAAAAGGTGCTCTTGCAATCCTTGCAGGCGTAACGTCCGTCCTTGCGGTGATAGACGGTGGTGCAGCCGCAGTAGGGACAGACGGGCTTGCCGTGCCATCGTTGCTCGGCGAGGAAGTTGATGCACTTCCGGTCGTCGGCGAAGTGCTTGGTCAGTGCTTTGAGCGTCCTGAACTTGGACAAGGGGGTGTTTTTCATTTTCAAAGTTTTTACAAGAACGAATATTTTGTTGTCTGCAAAAATAGTATAAAAAAGTGTAAAAGTCAAGGGATTGAAGAAAAATATTTTCAATCTGAAAATCAATGCATTACAAATCCACTGTCAACTTCCGAATACTGAAAACGACCTTCCATCCTCCCGCGTTTTGCAGAATGCCGTCCCTACATCCAGCAAAATGCCGTCCTATATTCGCCCCTTCGGCACTCCTGCAACTCCCCCAGCCCATCTCCACCTCCCCCCTCTTCGCAACAACCGCAGCACCGCCCTCTCCGTGTCCCCCAAACCCACATTACACGTCCATACTCCACATCCTGTTTTTTTATTTAAGCGTTCCGGCGCGGCCAATCAACGTCCCCAACACCGTCCCTGCCGCGCCCCACTGTACATTATACATTATGCATTTTACATTGTAGATTGAACGTCGCCGCACCGTGTCTTTCCCTCGCAAACACCTTTCTTTTCCTGCTTGCCGGAGATGCTGCCGTTCCCTTGTCTCCTGCCTCCAACAAAAAAACATGCATTCCACTGTTTTTTTGCCGCGCTTAAAAAAAAAAGTTATTTTTGCCCCGCTGTTCCGCAAAAAAGTCGGGGCAGCGGATTTTATTGAAAAGAAAGTGCGTTTTCGCTCATCCGTCTCGGTGAACCTGGACAGTTTACAGACATTAGCACGGATATCGGGAACAAAGCTTCCTTTATTGAGTATTTATTGCCAATAAGGTGGGGATTGTTCTTCTGTATCTTGCTAATGGGGAGTCCAACCCTGCCGAGTGGATGCTGTTGAACGACAGGCTCCACTTTCTTTTTGCGGGGGCGGGATGGAAGGCAATGCGAAGAAGCAGGGCGCGACAAACAAAACTACGATATACTATGAATAAAGAGAATCCAATACCGGATCCGAAGCTGCATCTGGGCCGACTGGTGAAGGCTGAGCTGCAACAGCAGGGGCGCACAGCGGTGTGGCTGGCGCGGCAGGTGGACTGCACCCCGGAGAACATCTACAAGGCTTTCCGCAGCCAGTGGATCTCCATGCCCCTGTTGTTCAAGATCAGCCAGACTTTGGGGCACGATTTCTTCCGCGACATCTCGGAGTGCGTCTCCGGCGGAGGCGCCCGTCGCGGGTAGGGTTATGCTGCGCCGTTGCCCGACTCTCGCGGGCCAGACAGCAGTCAAGGTTTTAATCGCCTTGAAACTGTAAAATTTTTACCAATTTTTCAATAATTAATTTCCGCTTTTCCGATAGCGGCGTTTTAGTTTTTCCGATAAAAAAATTCACACATAACACATTATCTATCAATTAGATAATTTTATATGTTTGCAAAATAAAATTGACATTATATGGGCACAATCCGAAAATACGCAATGCTGATTTCCACACTTGTGTTGTGTGGTATGATGTTGATGTTTTTCAACAACCTCCGTCCCCGATTTGAGGAAGTCGAGGAGGATTATAAGCATGACCGTGCCATAAACCTTTCACCGGAAACAGACTCCGGGAAATTGTCGCAAATTCTGATGACAAACGGGTATGTCGCCGACCAGAAAGACGCAGATTTTATAGCCGACACCATCGTGGCCAGACTGAAAAGGGGGATGGAGTACCCGAACCTGTATCATCTCCAAAAACGGGACTTCGGGAAGGTTCCGGCTTCGGTGGCGGAGAAAGAAAATGTATTGACAAACAAGCTCTATCTGTCGTACGAACGCTTGGGGTTGAAAGACTCTGTCCCTGAAAATGGTTCGCTCGACACGAAATTGGATTTAAAACGAGAGAATGGAGATGGGAGTATTGAGGTGCGTGTTTACGAAAAAAGGAGGCGGGGAAAGATTCTCAATGTGCTTTTCGGAAAAAAGAAGTCGGATTGCAAAGACGTGGTGGTGTGCCTGCGAGAGTACTATGTGGATTCAGTGGAACACACGGACATTGTTGGATATGCCAAAACCGACAGCAAAGGAAGGGTCGTCTTTAAAGGTTTGAATAGAGCGTATGGCTACAGTGTGCTTCCCCTAAAAGCAGGCTGTGAGTACGGTTCTACAAAAGGAGTTGTGCGAGGCATTTTTGACAAGCACAAGCATTTTGGGAAAAATAAAGCGTTTGAGTTTGAGCAGTTGGAGCATCGCATACCGATGATTGACAACCTCACGCTCAGACAGATTAAGAACGATGGAACCATTACAGTCCGCACACCGCAGGAGTTTAAAACAGAAGTAATCAAATGGTTTGTGTTAGTCCTCTTGGCATGGTGGATGTTGATGTTCATAATGTTTCGCCGTAGAAAGAATTTTGACATAGTATTGATTGCGACAGTTATGTTCCTGACAGAACTTTGTGTGATTGTGATGTACTCGATACAAAATCCGCTTACCGAAGAATTGAGAGGGACTGAAATGGCAAAAGGTGTACTGATGGGTGTCGGGGTGGTTGCCCTATTTCAGTTGGTGGACTTTGTGGGATTATATCAAGATAAGTGCAAGTTGAACTTCGACATTCCTTCGGCTATGCTGCGTTGGTTGTTTTTATCTTTCAAGAAAAAAGTGGCATGGCTCGTCCCTGTCCTTTCAGGTGATTTTTCGTGGTACAAGAAACTTGGGGCTATGTTGTTGCTTTTATGCTTTTTGCCGTTCGCGATATTTAACATACCTGGAATAAGTAAGATAAATAAACCCATAGTGCGGTGTATTGACCGCGTGCCCAAAGGATTCGGCTGGCTTTTGCTTGCTTTGTTGTTGACGGCTTTATTATGGACACCCCTCGGCCGAGAAATTGGTGGCATGAAAGTGAATCTCAGTCTGTTTGGCCTGACTTTCCAGCCGAGTGAAATAGCCAAATATTTGATATTGCTATTCTTGGCCGCATTCTTCACGCAATATGCAGATACGATCATTGCTTATTCGCAGCCGAACAGAACCAGCTTTCGGGAAAGTCTTAAAAACAAAGTTAAAACATTGGGTTGGGTTATTGCCGGATTATTGTCTCTAATGTTTTTGTATGCCATTTTGGGAGACATGGGTCCTGGATTGGTTATCGGTGTGACTTTTGTGCTGCTTTACTCATTGGTGAAATCAAAAGTGAATCTTGACAATCTTGAAGAGGATGACAAGTGGAAACGGATTTTCACTTGTGATTTTGCGATGCTCATCTATGGTGTGGTTAGTTTTGCCGTGCTTCTATTTATCGGTTATAAACTGCATAACACACTGCTTTTTGCTGTTTTCTGGTTTTTGGGCTGGATTATTTTTGGCATAGTCAGCCATAAACAATTCTTTGAAACCGCCTTTATTATCAATCTGCTGGTGTTTATGTTTGTTTTTGGCGGGGATGTGATGAAGCAGATTCCTGGATTGAAAGACACCGACCTTGCGGAACGTTTTGAACAGCGCACACGTATGTGTTCCAATACATGGGGTGATTTGGACATTCATTTGGACGACCCTGGGTACGAACACGGAAAAGAAGCAGAACCAGTGAGCAATACGCAAGTTGCGAATGGTTTATGGGCTATAGCAACAGGAGGTATGACCGGACAGGGGCTTGGTGACGGCAACCCGAATCTGATTCCAGCTTTCCACACCGACATGATTTTGTCAAGCATCGGCGAACAGATGGGTTGGATTGGATTGCTCATTGTTGTACTTGTCTTTGCCATGCTGTTAAGGAGAATTGTAGTCATCGGTTATCGTGTCGGGCATCCGTTTGCGTTTTATTTTTGTTTGGGTGTGGCGATTGTGACAGCTGTGCAATTTTTCATCATAGCCCTTGGCAGTAGTGGTATGATACCGCTCACGGGCATTACTGTTCCGTTCTTGAGTTACGGCCGAGTGAGCATGATTCTCAACCTTGCTGCAATTGGGATCGTGTTGTCACTCACCAAAAACATTAAACAGGAAGAGCTTACAGAACTGCAAAAACAAGTGAGCCAGCGGAGTGTAGGCGATTATGATTATCCGGTCTCTATTGTTACATTGACCTACACCACCATTGCGGTCTTTACACTTTTGGTATGGCAGTATTATGCTTTGTGGGCGAGAGGGAATACATTGGTAAAGCCCGCGTATGTGCTCTCCGACAAGGGCTTGCCCATGATAGAATACAACCCACGCATTGCTCTGCTCACCAAAGAGATGTGGGCAGGCGATATCCACGACCGCAATGGATTGCTGCTCGCTACAAGTGATCAATCTAAACTTGGAAAAGAAACTGATTTTTACAAGTCGTTGAAGGACGCTGGATTGACAGAAACTTCCTTGAATGCCATTGCTCAGGCTCATACCAAACGCTATTACCCGTTTGCTGAGCATCTTTTCTTTATGATCGGTGACCAAAACACTGGTTTGTATTTCAGTTACAATGAAGACAACCCGATAGGGTATATGGCAGAAGCGCAATACTTGTCTTATTTGCGCAATTACGATAATCTGCATGACAAAAAAGGACGGCTTATGCCAAAAGTCAGATTGCATAGCAATAGGGCTACAGCTAATAACAGATATTTGAATACTCAATATGACACTGTTGTTTTACCTCAAGTACGCGACTATCACAAGCTTGTAAAATATCTCAAGGCCGGCATACATGGAAGACCGTTGAAGAATCACAATAAAAAGGTACAAAACGGAAAATATGACCTTCAACTTACCCTTGATGCCAAACTGCAAAGGGATATGCAGAACAAAATTGCCGAGGAGGTGAAACGTACTTCGCTTCATCATAACAATCTGCTCCGTATTTCGGTTGTAGTGTTGGATGCGGAGAACGGCGATTTGCTCACTTCGGCCAACTATCCGCTACCCGATCATGAACGTTTGCGGAACGAAGAGGATGCAGCCAAAGCTATGGGGAAAAAGTATGCCGTATATTCCGACAACTGCCACCTTAACGACAAGCAATGGACGGCTTACACGGACCGCGACCTTGGTTTGACATACCAAACACAGCCAGGTTCTACCGCAAAAGTGATGTCCGCAATGGCTGGATTTATGAAGTTCGGTTTTGAAGCAACGAAGAAGTCGTATATGGTTTACAATGAAGAGAAGATTGATACCAAGCTTGACGAGCCAACGGGAATGGTGTCTCTGCATGATGCTATTGTTCAATCGTCGAACTGCTATTTTGTCAATTCTGTAAATGATATGAAACTTTACAAGCAGTTGGGCGAAATCTACAAAGTTACAGGTGTGCGTGTTGACCGTGAAATTATCAACGACCTCGGACAAACAGTTGTGGATAAATCTATGACACCTTACTTTTTCTATATGAAGAATATGTCAGACACCTCTGCTTTCAATGCTGAAGTTTCGGCCACAGGCATACGAGGTGCTCACACGTACACCAATTATATTGACCAACGCACAAAGAGGCATAAATACCACAAAATGAATTGGAACGAGTGCGCTTGGGCTTGGGGGCAGGGCACTTTGCGCGCCACTCCTCTCAATATGGCTCGTGTGGCATCCATCGTGGTGAACAACGGAACATTTGTGCAGACACGTTATCTTCTCAACGAATCTCCACTTAAAGTCAAATTATGCAGTTACTCACTTGAAGATCTGAAATCCTATATGAAAGAGCAGGCCAAAGTCAAAGGTGGTATCCAAAATCCCTCTATCGGAGGCAAAACCGGCACGCCAGAACGCTCATATACGGAACTCGACAGCAAACTTCCCTCCAGCAAAAACGATGCATGGTATATCTTTTTTGTGGATAGCGACGGGGTGAACCAAAACAAAGCTGGCAAACTTGCTGTAGCCGTGCGCATCGAAAGAGCAGGCAGTGCCACATCGGGCCTTGCTATGCAACTTACACGAGAGCAGATAATACCTGTCCTTATAGAAAACGGATACTTGAACAAATAAGTAAATCAGTTATGGCATTCTTACAAGAATATACAATGTTAGACGAGTTGGGCCGGGGCGGGTTCGCCACGGTCTATAAGGTCCGGCACAATGAGCTGGGCTACATCCGGGCGGTGCGCGTCCTGAACGAGACTATAGCTGTTAAAGAAGGTGAGGATCCCAAACAGAACATGACCTACCAAAAATTCCTTCGTGAGTGCACATTGCTGCTCCGTCTCGGCAACGGCAACCATCCAAACATTGTGCATATCTATCAACCGCGTTATCTTGAAAGCAGGGCATTGGTGGAGATGGACTATGTGGATGGGCAGGACATTATGCACTACCTGAAACAAAATCAGAATTTTGTGCCTGTTGAGGAAGTCCTTCACATGGCCATGCAAATGAGCAGTGCGCTGGCATACTGTCATGAGGATATCTACAAGTTCTGCATGGATAGGGATATGGACAATCTGAAGGATGATCCAAACGACGGCTCCAAAGTTCTCATTGACGACCAAACCCGCAAGCGGCTGATCGAGAAGTACAAGGTCATCCACAATGACATCCATTCCGGCAACATCATCCGCCGGGAGGACGGCAATTTTGTGCTGCTTGATTTCGGCTTGGCCATCAACGGGTGCGAGGTGGTGCGCAGCAGCCGTCGCAAGAACGGGGCGCCTGAGTTCAAGTCGCCCGAGAAATGGGATGACGAGTCCGTCTTGACGGAACAGTCGGACATATATAGTTTTGGAATTGTCCTATACCAATATTTAGCAGGGCGAGTTCCGTTTCCATACAATACCCATACGAGTGGTTACAAGGCTGAATTTGAATTGGGCGAGGCGCACCAAAAAGCCACGCCTCCGTCCATTGAACCGCTACGCAAAGAGTTTTATGAAAAGAAGTTCAAAGGGCAGGAATACAAGAAGGATTATCCGCAGTGGCTGGAAGATGTCATCATGAAATGCCTGAGCAAGAATCCGAAAGACAGGTTTAAGAACGGCAAGGAACTCCATGCTTGTATAAGTAAACACGCTCTTGAGGAAGCTAAGGTTTCGGAAGGAATGGAGAAAAAGATAGAACAATTGAAAGCCCAAAATGAGGAACAGGCCTTGGATATGGAGCACTTGCGCAGAAGCAACAGGTTGTTGAACATGGCCTTGGACGAGAAACAGAACGCGCTCTTGCGTGCGGAGCAGTTGTTAAACGAGGCTCATAAGGGAAATGACACCTTGGTACGAGAGAAACAATCGCAACAGATTGAAATTGATCGGTTGCAGCAGGAAATAAAAGAGCAGACAGAGGCATTTCGAGTTGAGAAGGAGTCACAGCAGCGGCAGATTGTAGAACTTCAGCTCAAGGCGAAAGAACAAGGGATGGACAAAGCAGGGCAACAAATGTTGTTGAAATTGGAGCAGTCGTTACGGGAAGCGAAACAGGAGATAGGAATATTGCGAGGGGAGAAAAATGAACTGCAGCGTCAGGTGGAACAATTGACGCAGAAAACGAACTCGGAGGTTAAATCAACTGCTACCAACAAAAAGGAGGACAGTACGGTTGCACCCCCGCCCGCCAAACGTTACTGTAAACGATGTGGAGAGCTTCTGTCTCCCACCGCGAAATATTGTAAGAAATGTGGACTTATTAATAGACCAGTTTAGTTATGAAGTGTAAATATTGTGGCAAAGAAATTGCTGACGACAGCCTGTTCTGCGAAAACTGCGGGGCGAAAATTGAATTTGACAAGCAAAAACGACAACGTTTGCTTTTGGTTGCCGTTGCTGTTGTGGTACTCGGTATATTTGCGGGTGTCATAGCGGCTGTTGTTTCCCATTATGAAAAGGAAATGCAGGAAATAAAAGCCTCCAAGAGACAACCTATCGCAGATAATAGCACAACAAAGAAAACAGATACGATTGTTGTTGCTGACAAATTCTCAATAGTTGCTGATAAGATGCAAGTGCTTTATGCTGGTATTCCTAATCATGTGTCCGTATCCGGGCCTGTGTCTGCCGATAAATTGAGCATCTCTATGCCAGGATGTAGTGCAAAATCTACGGGTGCTGGTAATTACACCGTGTCTGTGCCCGAGTCCATGGTCGGCTGGTTAGTGGAGGCTACCGTATCTGCCCGAGTTGGGGAGAGTGTAAAAACCGGCACTACGACGTTCCGTGTGAAACGTGTTCCTGACCCTCGTGCCGTGTTAGGTGCCAATATTCGCGGAGGCAAACGTTCAAAGAACGAGATTTTGGCGAACCCGACGCTTCGTGCCACTATGGGTGATGACTTTGCCTATGATCTCATGTGGTCTATAACGTCTTTCAATGTCACAATTGTTGCCAAAGGCATGGAAGAGCCTGCAATAGCTTGTCAAGGCAGTACCTTGAATGATAAAGTTAAGATGGCAATTCAGAATGCTTCGTCTAACACTGAAGTGTATTTTACAGACATTAAAGCTACCAGTGCGGCAGGTACGAGAGTGTTGGATGAATTTTCAGTACGAATAAAGTAAATCAAATATTAAACCATCTAATATGTGATTAATATGAAATGTAAACATTGTAATTCGGAAATTGACGAGGACAGCGTGTTCTGTGAACAATGTGGGGCGAAAGTGGTCGATGAAATTCCTGACGATAATCGGGAAGAACCAAAATCCAATACGAAAAAGTATTTATGGCTTGGTGTTGGTGTTGTGGTTATAGCAATATTGTTATGGCTGGTTGTTTCTACTATGCACCTTGTTGGAGTAATTGGTCTTACTGTGTTTGTCTTACTCGGTCTGGTGTTGTGGTATGTTGCTCTTTTCACACATTCAAAGAAACAAAAAAGATTATATTAATATGAAATGTCCAAAATGTAAATCGGAAATCCCCAACGACAGCCTGTTCTGCGAAAAATGTGGGAACCCTCTCACTCCAATGAATAAACAGGTGGATACATGCAGCATAAGCCTTGTGAAGTGGCTTCTGTATGGTATGATGTTTGTTTTGTGCGCCTCAAATCTGTTAGTGCCAATTCATTTTGAGGGTAGTGATAATATAGACAGCGTTGTTTTTCTATGGTGGATTATTCCACTCCTTTCGTTAATTATTTGCATTATCAGTCTTGTTCTTACAATAAAGAAAAAGCTATCTGCCGTGTTTACCATTGTCCTGTTTCTCCTATTTAGCGCTAATGCCGTTGAAATGGCGGTTGGAATTGGGAGTCTTTGGGAAAGAGACTTCTATACGTTAGGAGGAACTGTATATTCACAGGGTTATGGTTCGTATGAACTAAAACCCGCGTATGCTTCTTGGTGTTGTCCACGCTATGATTCTAGGGAAGAAGCATCACAGGCTATTGGTCAGATGGGATTTTCTCGCACATTATCATCTAGAAAAACTAATCTTGATAATGCCATAGAAACTCTTGAAATAGGACCTATAAGAATGAGCGAATTGGTTACAAGAGGGGTTGAGGAAGTAGTGGTTATTGTAACCATAGTTGAGGGTGGCATTCTTGTTTTATATCTTATTTCCAACGTCATCCATGGGCTTATAGTTGCCCGCAAGGAGCATGATTGAACCTAATTTGTAACGCAACTTTGATATGAAATGTCCAAGATGTAAATCGGAAATCCCCAACGACAGCCTGTTCTGCGAACAATGCGGGGCGAAGGTGGAAAAGAAGTCCACATGGAAATGGTGGATTATAGGTGGTGTTGTCACCGTAGGACTTGTTGTAGGCATTCTTGCGATTATCAACTATAACCGTTGGGCTGAAATTGAAGACACTCAAATAGGCTCTTGGCCTCCTTGTAAAAGCGGGGAAGGTGCATATTATATTGTCCAAAAGGGTTACGATCATAGTTTGATCCACGTAGAAAGAGGATTTCCTATTCGGATAAAATTTGTAGGTGTTGTAGTAAATGGAAAAATTTTTGTCTGCGGGGGTGATCATAGCGGTTTGGGTGTTTTTGCTCTATTGGAAAATGATGGTCGAGTCACATTTGTGACGGATTATGATTCAGGAGGTAACCTTTTTGATAATGGTTTCTCCCGTATAGGAGGTGCTATGTTTTGGCACTCCGATATAAACCATATTTATGGTGTTGGTAGTGACAGGGTTTGTGGCGATAACTGTGAAAATGTAAACATGATTTTCCCCGGTGGCTATGGTCAGCCAGTTCAAGAGGCTAATGGAAAATGGCGTTATATTAATGTTGATGGAAATTATGTGTTCGAAGATGAATTCGACGACGCTTACCCCTTCTGCTATGGAAAGGCAAGGGTTTGCAAGAATGGAAGGTGGTACTATATTGAGGGAAATAATCATGAATTAGATATTCACAATGATTATGACCAAAGTGTTAAGTACGAAATTCTTCAAGGTGAAGATTTCCATTACAATGATGATTTGCAAAAAGTTGTGGCAAAAATGCGCTTGAGACGAGATGGTAAAGTTCGTACAGATGGATTGTATAGTGCCATAGTTGATAATAGTGGTAGAATTTTGAAGAGTGAAATGGAGAATCCTCAATAATAATGATTATAGTTGATTTTGAATTATGCCATTCCTACAAGAATATACAATGTTGGACGAACTAGGTCGCGGCGGGTTCGCCACGGTCTATAAGGTTCGTCACAATGAATTGGGCTACATTCGGGCAATACGCGTGCTGAACGAGACCATCGTGGATGCCTCCAGCCCGACCTACCAGAAGTTTCTGCGTGAGTGCAAGGTACTGTTGCGTCTCGGAAACGGCAACCATCCGAACATCGTACACATTTACCAGCCGCGCCTGTTGGACAACAAGGCGCTGGTGGAAATGGACTATGTGGATGGGCTGGATGTTCTGCACTACCTGAAACAGAATCAGAATTTCGTGCCCGTGGAGGAAGTTGTCCGTATGGCTCTCCAGATGAGCAGCGCGTTGGCGTATTGCCACGAGGATATTTACCGTTTCTGTATGGACAGGGATGCGGACAACCTACAGGATGATCCGGATGACGGATCCAAAGTCCTCATTGACGAACAGACACGCAAACGGCTGATAGAGAAATATAAAGTCATCCACAATGACATCCATTCGGGCAACATCATGCGCCGAGAGGACGGCAACTACGTGCTGCTTGACTTTGGATTGGCCATCAACGGGGGCGAGGTGGTGCGTAGCAGCCGTCGCAAAAACGGGGCTCCCGAATTCAAGGCTCCGGAAAAGTGGGATAACGAGGCTGTTCTGACTGAGCAATCGGATATTTATAGTTTCGGTATTGTTCTTTATCAATGTCTTGCAGGTCGGGTGCCGTTTCCTTTGGATACTAAAAATCCCAACTCAACAGAAGCTGAATACTTGTTGAGCAAGGCGCACCAGCAGTCACTCCCGCCGTCCATAGAAGATATTCGAAAAGTGTTTTTTGAAAGCAAGTTTGCAGGTCAGACATATCAGAAGGATTACCCGCAGTGGCTGGAAGATGTGATTTTGAAGTGTCTGCGGAAAAATCCTGCGGAGCGGTTCAGAAATGGGAAGGAACTCTATGATTGTGTAAAAATGCACACGCTTGAAGAGACTAAGGTTTCGAAAGAAATTGAAAACAAGCTCGTAGAACTGACAAACCGAAACAAAACGTTGGAAACCGAGCTGGGTGGGCTACAGGGTGCCAATGCTTCGTTGAATACTGCGCTGAATGAGAAACAGAATGCGCTTGTGCGAACTGAGCAGTTGTTGCGTGAGTCAAATGAACAAATAGACACATCTAAAAAGGAGGTCAAATCTTTACAGACGGAAATCGTACGATTGAAGGAAGTGGGCTCGTCTGGCACTGGCAAATGGAAAGTGCTCACAGTTGTTCTGCTGCTGGCTCTCGGTCTGTTCGGGTATTTATATTTAGAGCAAATCCATGAGACCGATTATTGGGCAACCTATGCAATCAATGAGCAGCAGTTGTGTGATACGACCACCACTCATCAACAAATTGTGGAAGATGACAATAACGAGCAAATAGACCGCTTGAACCGCCAAATCAGAAATTTGCAGGATGAGAATGCACAGTTGCGGACGAGCAGCCAGGGTGGAAGTGAGTATCAGGGACACGATGCAAGGTATTGGTATAACCAGTATAGTCAGAAGAGCGGTAGCGACACTTATCAAGGCCACGATGCCCAATATTGGTATAAAGAGAATGAAAGCACAAAAAAACAGAGGGATAATTATAAAAAGCAATTGAATGATAATATTTAATCTATGTCGCAAAAAAATTAAGTATAAATATGAAACTGATTAAAATTATTGTTGTTTTAGGAGTCTTGCTGTTGCCGGTTCCCACCTTGTACGCCCAAGACTTCCTGCAAAAAGCCAATAACTATTTGGATGCAGGGGAATGTGATAAAGCGCAACGCGCCTACGAGGCTTATAAAGTGGAACATCCATACGGTAATGCGGAAGTGGAGCGGCGGATTGCCGAGTGCGGAAAACAAAAGCCTCAAACATCAACCTCTGATAGTTATGTTGATTTGGGATTGCCAAGTGGAACTTTATGGAAAAGCCAAGACGAAAGCGGTGGACTTTATGGACTTTATGATTACTTTGACGCGTTTAGGTTATTTGGCAACAGGATGCCTTCGCCGAGACAATGGAATGAGTTAATTAATTGTTGCTCATGGACATATTTTGAGAATAATTCGTGTTTTAAAGTACAAGGACCTAATCATAATTGTATTTTCCTGCCTCTTCGTGAACAAGAGTCGAAAATTTCATATAAAAATGGAGAAGGGACCTATACAAGCCACGTTAAGGAAATATGTGGTAATTATTGGGCTTTTATGGAAAGTGGTTCTTCGGTATGGGTAATGTATTACAATAGATATGGTACTCGCATTGTAGAAGAGAAATCATCAGAAACAAAACTAAATCATTACAAAGTACACCTCGTTCGCTGATTTTCAATCTTTAGTAAATATTATTATTAAACAACACCCATGTCAAAGTTTAAAAAAAAATTATCAAAATGGTTCGATAACTTTTCTCGATTTGTGGGAAATGTCTTGCAAAACGAGGGAACTGCCCAAGATGCTCCCGTCAATGAGAAACAAGAGCAGAATGTGAAAGCTGACAATCCTCAGCAAAAGGAGGAACCAACGCCGCAAGAACCAGAACCGAAAAAGAAAGAAGCAGCAGCAGAACCAATACCGCCGAAAGAGGAACCGAAAACCTTGGATGACAAAGAGGCATTGCTCCGCAATGTCGTTTCCACGCTCGCCAAACGGATAGAGTATCGGGATGCAACAAAAGGGAAAAAACTGGTTCTGTGGCTCGACTGCGACCGGCTTACCTTTATCGCATACGACACCGACTCGTATCGGCAACAGATGCTTTCGGCTTTGCTTAATGAGAAAGGCTTTGAATTTGAGCAGGTGACATTCAGTTTGGGTAAACCTGCGCAGGAATTGCACGCCACCCCAATAGGAGACAATGACCTTGAATACCTGCAAGTGATAGAAGAAGAGAAAGTTCCAGAATCGGTGTCCTGCAAAGCGGTAATCAGTGTTTTTGGAGAAGCGGGCAGCCTTGCACAAGACAAGTACATCCTATCGCCTGAAGATATGAAGGAGAAAATGATTTCCTGCTATAACATCGGCGCTGGGAAATTCCCGAAGATTCCCACGGGCTATCGGGAAAACCATATCGCCATTGACGACAATCCGGACTCCCCAATGGTGGAGAAGAACAAGTTTGTGAGCCGTATGCACGCGCATATCGGTTTCTCCGACAAGTTCGGCTTCTATTTTCAAGTGGAGAAGGACGGCACGCGGTTGATGGGAAAACGCACGCGAATCTTCCGTGGCGAGGAGAAAATCGAATGCGAGAATCCGGAAGCCAAAATCCCTCTTCAGGACGGAGACTTGATAGAATTAGGCAAAGCAGTAGTTTTAAAATACAAACAATTAAATGAAGAATAATTATGAGCCAGTTTTTCGATGCAATAAAGAAACTCCTTGATAGCGGTAAAATCGACCAGCCAAACGAGAGTCATAAATCAGGGAAGTCTAAGGTGACCAATAAAATACTATTTGAGGAATTGGTTGACCATTTCAACAATCAAATAAATGAATTGTCGGTATATAGACGATTGCTGTATCCGATGTCTTTCAATATCCTGATGCATCCCGATGACTATAGTATTACCAAAGAGTCGCTTCCGTTTGTGCTTCCCGAAGTGGTGTCTGCTTTTTATGCGTCAATAAAGAAAAAAATCAGTTCCTATCATAATGGAGTGAATTATGCCCCGCCTGCCACCTATTGGTTCTTCCAATTTTCCGCGTGCCAGGTTAAGGAAAAAGATGGTGTGGAGGACTTTATCAAGCGGGGGGAAATCGTTACTACGGGTAGTTTGACTACTTTTGATATTCATAAAGCCCAGCAGGGTGGTATCCGTTCAGAAGCCAACGTCCATCTCTCAGTAAAATGTCAGAACTCCAACACCAACGATAACAATATTAATATGGATGCTTTGTTAGGTATGGATATTCTCAGCGAGGGCTCTTTCACGTTTAATTTTGATAAGAATCTTAATGAGGACACTTCCTCGATTTCTTCGGCAGCTGGGGAACAACGGAGAGGTTGGGCCACACTACGTTGGGCATCCGAGGATGGAACGGGTAATTTCAAAGTGTATGACATGTTCGATAATTATATTGAGATTTCCGGGAAATCGGAAACTCGTATCACAAGTAATATAGTGAAAATCAATAGTGATGCTGTCGTTAAACAGCATGTACATATCAAGTTTGACCAGGCAACGCAAACATTTTCATTGGCTGCATTTGCCAAAACACGCTTGAATTCCCGTGAGGTTCCTTTGAGCTTATCAGGAAGCGTGCCTCAATGGGTACCGCTGTCCAAAAGTTCTAAAATATTTTTAAATGATGTCATCAGCGTTGAATTTAATGCAAATTCTGATTTAGTATGAGAAATAAAGAAAAAATTGCGTGTTATGGTTTGTCTGACATGGGTAGACAGCGCACTAACAACGAGGACGCTTTCGTTGCGGAACATTTAGACGATAATACAGTTTTGGCAGTTGCTATCGATGGAGTGGGTGGCTATGAAGGCGGCGAGATAGCCGCAGAAATTGCAAAGGAGGAAATCCCAAAATATCTACGTGAATTCCAAAATGGTGAGCGGATAGAGCTTCTTAAACAAGCGGTGACGTATGCCAACAACGCCATATTTGAGCGTCGACAAATAGACACGTCACGATCCAATATGAGTTGCGTGCTTACTTCCGCTCTGATTGATAAAGGCAGGAAAGTGGTGGATATGGTACATGTCGGTGATACGCGGTTGTATCAATATCATTACGGGATTTTGCGCAAACTTTCTCACGATCATTCTCTCGTTGGCTATCGCGAAGAAATAGGAGATTTGACGGAAGAACAAGCTATGAATCATCCGCAGCGAAACGTCATCAGTAGAGATGTTGGGTCTGACAAACATAATGTTTCGGATAGTGATTTTCTTGACGCGGAAGAGTTCCCTCTTCTGCCCAATTCCACTTTCCTGCTCTGCTCCGACGGCCTGACGGACATGATTACATCCAGGCAGATAGTCGCGATTTTGGAGCAGAACCTTTCGCTCGAAGAAAAAACGCAGGCTTTAATTGATGCCGCCAATGAGGCCGGAGGCAAGGACAACGTCACGGTGGTGTTGGTGGAGTACCAGGCGGAGGAAGAAGAGTTCGCTCCGATAATGGATGAGAACGAGAATCTGCAAGATGATAGTGTAGTTGAGGAAATCGTGGCAAAAATCCCAAAAGGGAAAAGAGTAAAAGGGAATAAGGTGATCCTTCCTATACTGACATCCATTTGTATTCTGCTTTTGGGCTCTTGTTTTGCCATACTGATTTCTTCCGAAGCAAAAGACGTGAGAATACATACACTTGAAGAACAACTGGCACGAGTGCTGTTGGCTCAATCAACAGACAAATCACGCTCGGACATTCGGATAGACAATAGTGTTCTTATACAAAAGGTTGATGATTACACGACGGCCGTACTAAAAAACAATTTTGACGCTCTTGGACAAATGTATGCTGATACTGTCAGGCGTTTCATCAACTACACCAATATAAGCAAGGAAAAAGCAGTGGCACTTATCGAGGATTTTGACGATAAACGGGGAGTCACAGACAAACATCTGAATGTTCAATGGGAGACTTGGGGTTGTCGGCAGTTACCAAATGGGGATGTGTCTGTTGATTTCGTTGAAGATTTCAAGGTTGTCAAACAAGATTCAACCGAAGTGTCGTACCTTGTTCACTGTTTTATGACTTTTGACACGAACGGCAAAATCGTCAGCGTCTTGGAAGACCTTCTGCAGAGTGGCGAGAAATTAGCATCAAAATAAACAACTATGTTCTATTCCCTTTTCACCCATTTCCACCATTTTCCCGGCGCACGCCTGTTTACCTACATCTCCTTCCGCGCCATCATCGCCGGGGTGCTGGCGCTGTGCATCAGCATCTGGTTCGGGAAGTGGTTCATCCGCTGGATGAAACGCCACCACATCAGCGAGACGCAGCGCGATGAAAAAATCGATCCGGCGGGCAAGGACAAAAAAGATGTCCCGACGATGGGCGGGCTCATCGTCATTGCAGCTATTCTTGTACCCTGTCTGCTGATGGGCAAGCTGTCGAACATCTACATGATCCTGCTTTTGGCAACCACCGTGCTGATGGGCGCACTCGGTTTCGCGGATGACTTCATCAAGACTTTCCGCAAAAACAAGGACGGATTGAACGGATGGCTGAAGATCGCCGGACAGGTGACCCTCGGGCTGATCGTCGGACTGACCCTCCGTTTCAGTCCCGCCGTGACGATGAACGAGATCGTGAGCAGTCGCATCGTGGACAATGCTGTGGTTGTGGAGAAGAGCCCTGAAATCAAATCGACCCAAACTACCATCCCGTTCGTGAAGCACCACAATTTCAACTATGCCGACCTTTTTTCGTGGCTTGGAGAGAAGAACATGTATCGCGCAGGATGGATCTTCTTCGTGCTGCTGACTGCCTTTGTGGTGGCGGCGTTGAGCAACGGGGCCAACCTCAACGACGGGATGGATGGCATGTGCGCGGGCAATTCTGCCATCATTGCCATAACATTGCTTTTGCTGGCCTATATGAGCGGCAGTGTTGTATGGGCGCAATATTTCGATGTGATGTATATTCCCGGGTCCGAAGAACTTGTGGTCTTCCTCGCCTCGTTTGTCGGGGCGCTGGTAGGCTACCTGTGGTGGAACGGATTTCCCGCACATGTGTTTCTCGGAGACACGGGCAGCCTGACTATCGGCGGCATCATCGGGGTGTGCGCGATGGTCATCCACAAGGAACTGATGATGCCACTCCTTTGCGGCGTTTTCCTGATGGAAAGCGTCAGTGTCATCATCCAGAGACGAGTCTATAAGTTCTATAAGAAGCGCGGTCGCCACGTGCGCGTGTGGCGCGGCACCCCGATACACGACCACTTCCGCAAAACCATCGACGATGTGCGGAAATACGATCCTACTTGTACTTTCTTGTTCAAAGGGGGTGAATCCAAGCACCACGAGGTGAAAATCGTCCTGCGTTTCTGCATTGTCACGCTCATCTTGGCTGCATTGACTATTTTGACACTGAAGATCAGGTAAAAGGATATAGTATGGAAAATGAGGATAAAAATTATATCGAAGAAAGATCCAGAACTCTTGCTTTTCTCCTGAGGCATGACAAAACGTATGCCTTTTTGGAGCACGGATATCGGGATGTACACGATCTGGCGGCAAACCACGGCTTTACACGGGAAGAACTGCAAGAGATTGTGGACAAAGACTGTAAGGGACGGTATGAATTTTCGGATGAGAAGAGGCTTTTCATACGGGCGCGTTACGGGCATAGTGTAAATGTGGATGTCGAGCTGCAGGAAGCAACTCCTCCCGAAGTTTTGTACCACGGAACAGCCAAACGCTTTCTCGATTCTATCATGGGGCAGGGGATTTTGAAGATGCATAGGTTATACGTTCATTTGTCAGAATCCGTCGAAGAGGCTGTCAAAGTCGGGAAACGCCACGGCGAACCCGTTGTGCTGGAAATCGACGCCCGTAGGATGAGCGAGGATGGAATCCGGTTTCTCGTTAGCCGTAACGGTGTCTGGCTGACGGAATTTGTGGATGCGAAATACATTCGGCAGATCTGAGAAGATCGCATTAAAACTCGCGTCTCTTTCGCACAGCCGCTCCCCGACTGCAGAATGCGAATAGGAAGTTCTTTCCCGTCACGGATTTTTTGTATTTTTGCGCCGTAAAAAGCCATACTGATGGAATCCGATCGCAAATACCCCGTTGGTATTCAGACCTTTTCGGAAATCCGTAAGGGCAATTACGTTTACATCGACAAAACTGATTTGGTTTGGCAGATGACCCGCATGAAGTTTGTCTTCCTCAGCCGTCCGCGCAGGTTCGGCAAATCACTGCTGACCACTACGTTGAACTCTTACTTCAAAGGGCATAAAGAGTTGTTCGAAGGCTTGAAGATCATGGACTTGGAGACGGAGTGGGAGCAGTACCCTGTGCTCCATTTCGATTTGAGCGGTGCCAAGCATCTGCCCGCCGATCAGGTCAAAGCGGAGTTGGTGAGACAGCTCGCCATCCTGGAGAAGGACTACGACAGGGACGAGACGGAGGTCTCTCCGGGCATGCGCTTGGCCGGACTGATCCAGCGAGCCTATCAGAAATCCGGCCGCCAAGCAGTGGTCGTCATTGACGAATACGGCGCTCCGCTGTTGGATGTGCTTCACGACCCAGAACGGTTAGAGGCGGCCCGCGAAGTGATGCAAGAGTTTTACCAACGACTGGTTCGGCAGTGGCACTCCAACCTTCCTCATTCGTCAGATGCAGCATTTCCGCACCGACATCACCACCATGGACATGATCGCGGCGCGAGCAAGCGCATTTGACCAGCCGACCGAAAACATGGATGACGCACTTCCGTTGCTCTACCAAAGCGGGTACATCACCATCAAAGACTATGACAAAGAGACGGATTTCTACATCTTGTCCATACCGAACAAGGAAGTCCGCACCGGTTTCGTTGAGAACATGATTCTTCTTTACACGGAAATTAACAAAACAACACGGCGGGTTTTGCCATGCGTTTTTGGCGTGCACTCAAGCACAACAACATTGTCTCTGCCATGCAGGAGATGAAAGCCTTCCTGGCCAGAATTCCATACGTGGAAGGATTCAAGGAAAAGCTGAAGGAAGTCAAAAACTACGAGGGCTTCTATGAATATACCTTCTGGCTGATATTCAACATGCTGAATTTCCATGCCCGTACCCAAGTGAAGTGCGCGGGCGGCAGGATTGACTTTGTGGTCTGGATGCCCGACACCACCTACGTCTTCGAGCTGAAAGTGAACGGCACCGCGCAGGAGGCCTTGGACCAGATCAACAGCAAAGGCTATTTCCTTCCTTATGAGACCGAAGGCCGCACTGTCGTCAAAGTCGGTGTGCAGTTCGAAAGGGAAACGATGACGGTGGGCGAGTATCGGGTCGGTTAGGGACCGATATGTGATCGACCAAAGGAATTTGCCGGGCACCTCGTGATTCGCGCGATTTGTGGTGCAAAGATCTCCGCGGATCACAAGAATCTCGCGGAAACATGGTCATGAATGCCGGCACCCAAAGCGTTTCCCCGTCTTTTTTCAGGTCTATCGTATAAACCAAATACCTCCACCGTATTGCCTTAGAACTTTTTGCGGATTTCATCCAGGGAGGCGTGGGCCGCATGCGGTAGATGACCCAAATAAAAAGTTGATGCGTAAGCCCTGAAGTGTAGTCCCGACCTGTTCCCCGCTTCCAAAAAAATCGTATCTTTGCCGATTTTTAGGAGAATAGCGAAATGAAAGATATGCAAGAGTCTAAATTACAATCCATTGAACAGGCCATAGAGGACCTGAAAAACGGAAAATTCGTCATCCTGGTGGACGACGAGGAACGCGAAAACGAAGGCGATTTCATCATCGCCGCCCAACATATTGACGCCGACAAGGTGAACTTCATGCTTTCGCGAGGCCGCGGCGTGCTCTGCGTGCCCATGACCAGCGAACGCTGCCGAGAACTCGACCTCGAAATGCAGGTGTCCAACAACACCTCCATCCATGAGACCCCCTTCACCGTCACCGTCGATCTGCTCGGCCACGACTGCACCACGGGCGTCTCCATGCACGACCGCGCCGCCTCCATCCGCGCACTGGCCGACAAGTCGATGAAGGCCTCCGACTTCGGCCGGCCCGGCCACGTGAACCCGCTGCGCGCACGCGACGGCGGCGTCCTGGTCCGCGCCGGACACACTGAGGGCACCGTCGATCTGCTGAAACTCGCCGGCCTCGAACCCGTGGGCGCCCTCATCGAAATCATCAACCCCGACGGCACCATGGCCCGCCTGCCGCAACTGTTGGAGGTGGCCGAAGAATACGGCATCACCATCACGAGTATCGAGAAACTGATAGCCTACCGCCTTGAGAAAGAGACGCTTATACGCCGCGAACAGGAAGTGAACCTGCCCACGCAATGGGGCGACTTCAAGCTGATTGCCTACACGCAGCTCAACAACGGCGCCACCCACCTGGCCCTCAAGAAGGGCGAATGGGAGGACGGCGAACCCGTGATGGTGCGCGTGCACTCCTCCTGTGCCACCGGCGACATCTTCGGCTCCTGCAAGTGCGACTGCGGCGAACAACTCCACCGCGCCATGGAGATGGTCGATAAGGAAGGCAAGGGTCTCGTGCTCTACATGAGCCAGGAGGGCCGTGGCATCGGACTCATCAACAAGCTGCGGGCCTACCACCTGCAGGAACTCGGCCGCGACACCGTGGAGGCCAACCTCGAACTCGGCTTCAAGGCCGACGAGCGCGACTACGGCGTGGGGGCGCAGATCCTCCGCGACCTCAAAGCCACCAACGTCCGCCTCATCACCAACAACCCCGCCAAACGCGTCGGTCTCTCCGCCCACGGCATCACCATCTCCGAAACCCTGCCCATCATCATCAAACCCAACAAAATCAACGAAGGATACCTGAAGACCAAACAGGCGAAAATGGGACATACGTTGGGCTTCAATAACCTATAACCCATAACCTATAACCATTATAGATGAAACACATAAGGAACTTCTGCATCATCGCACATATCGACCACGGGAAGAGCACGTTAGCCGACCGTTTGTTGCAATACACCAAGACGGTTAAC
>JAFXPL010000019.1 GCA_017527945.1 Bacteroidales bacterium
AATGGAAGAGTTGCACCGCTATCTTCAAAGTGCTGTTGCCGACAGTTGTGCTGTCACCTTGGAATTCAAGGGGAATAGGCTGGAGATGTTCCATGTGTGCGCAGGAGAGGGCGACGAACACCACTATTCAAACTTTTGGAATGAGGAGGCGCGTGAAAAGAAGGACTCGTTGATGCGCGTGGTGGGGTTGGAGCAGGAAGAATATGACGGCATACGCCGGAGGCTCAAGAAAATGGGCTGTATTGGTATAGAGTATTCGCAAACCACCCCCAATTTGGTAAAAATCTGGTTCCGCAGGGTTGATATGGGGCGCTACGACTATATCATCAGTGAACATCCTATGACAGACGAAGAGAAATCCACCGCCATGGAGAATCTGGATTTGATTCCCTATAACGACCATTGTACCTTCCGATACGGCGGCGGTGCTATCGGGCCGCAGATGTTCAGCCAAGAGGAGAAAGAGGACTTTTTGAAACGGCATCGGGCATGGTAGCGATGCTTGGAAGCGTTGCCCCCTGCGCCGGAACGTCCAAATAAAAAAGAAGACAGTTTATCACCAAAATGTCAAAAAATGTTGAAAGTTAAAATGATTCTCCCCGCTTTGCAAGAGGCGGAAAGCCCCTATTGGCGGCCCATCAAATATTCGTTGTTCCCTCCCTTGGGGCTCGCGACCCTGGCCGCGTATTTCTCCGATGAGGATGAGGTCGAAATCCAAGACCAGCATGTGGAGAAGCTGACGCTGGATGACACGCCCGACCTCGTGTGCATACAAGTGTATATCACCAATGCCTATAGGGCCTACCAGATTGCCGACGGCTATCGCCAACGAGGGGTGTATGTGGCCATGGGCGGTCTGCATGTGACAACGCTTCCCGATGAGGCGGCACAGCATGCCGACACCCTGTTCCTGGGGCCGGGCGAGGAATCTTTTCCTCGTTTCGTCAAAGACTTCCGCGAAGGGAATCCCCAAAAACGTTATGTGTCCAATTGGAGAAGTTTGGAAAACATTCCTCCCGTCCGGCGTGATCTGATCAAGAGGGAGAAGTACTTCGTCCCCAACTCCCTTGTGGTTTCCAGGGGCTGTCCCCATCATTGCGATTTTTGCTATAAAGACGCCCATTATGGCGAAGGGAAGTCGTTTTACACTCAAAAAGTGGATGACGCCCTGGCGGAAATAGAGCGACTTCCGGGCAGGCATCTCTATTTCCTTGATGACCATTTGTTCGGGAGTCCCCGCTTCGCCTCCGCGCTTTTCGAAGGGATGCGGGGAATGGGACGGGTGTTTCAAAGTGCGGCCACTGTTGCCTCGGTGCTAAACGGCGACCTGATAGAGAAGGCGACCGAGGCGGGCTTGCGCAGCCTGTTCCTGGGATTCGAGACATTCTCGCCGGAAAACCTTCGTTCCAGCAACAAAATACAGAATCTCTCAAAGGATTATGCGGCGGCGGTGAAACGGTTGCAAAGTCTCGGCATCATGATTAACGGCAGCTTCGTTTTCGGGCTCGACCATGATGACGGCGACGTGTTCCGCAGGACTGTGGATTGGGGCATCGAGCATAGTATCACCACGGCGACGTTCCACATCCTGACCCCATACCCGGGCACACGCCTTTTTCGGCAGATGGAGCGGGAAGGTCGTATTGTGACGTATGATTGGGACAAGTACGACACTCGCACCGTCGTTTACAAGACAAGGGGACTGTCTGCCGAAGAACTGAAACAAGGTTACGATTGGGCGTATCGCGAATTTTATTCATGGCGAAACATTTTCAAGGCAAGTTTTGGCCATGACAACTTGAAACAGCGACTGGCGCATCTTTTTTACATGGGTGGATGGAAAAAGTTCGAGCCATTCTGGAATTTCATGATTCACTATGGCGAACTCAACCGGATGTTGCCCGTTCTGGAAAGATTGTTGGCCATCGCGCAGCCCACAAATAAAGAAAGGAGATTGCCCTCTTCCGAATGGTAGCGGGAAATTTATAATTTTGCAAAATGAAATGAGACTCAATTGAATATGGAAAAGATAACGTTAAAAGAGAAAATCCAACGGGGACTGGCGGCTGTATGGGATGCCGTGAAGGCGCACCCCGTGGAGATTGTCATCCTGCTGTATGTTTGTGTAGTGGGATGCTATGGGATGTCACATCCCAAAGTGCTTGACGGTGACGATGGTGTCGCACCGTGGTGGTTCCGGCCAATGGTGCTGGCCCCGTTCATGGTGGTGGCGGTCTACTCGCTGCAACCGCTGCGCAAACGCGGCATCGGGGGGATGCTGCTCTATCTGCTGCCAATTGCGGTGATGGTGGCGGCGTGCGCCATGCCGTTCCTCATCGACTGGACGGAGGGAACCACCTATTGGATAGCCGCTTGTGTGGCGCTTCCGCTGTGGATGTGCGTGCGGCATTGGCTGACTGACAATGAACCGTTCGTGCGCCGCAACGTGCAGATGGCGTGGTCGGCGGCACGGGCACTGCTCGTCGCGGGCATCCTCTATCTGCTGTATGCGGCCATCGTTTATACGATCAAATCGCTCTTCGACATCCCTCACAAGACCTGGGACGGCTGGTACGAACAAGCGGCGTTGCTGTTGTTCTGCGGGTTGGCTCCCGTGCTCTTCTTCGCCATGGAGGACCGTCCCGCGCCCGTCGAGATCCGCCGTTTCTGGGCTGTCCTGCTGAATTGGGTGCTGACACCGGCATTGCTGATTTACACTGTGGTTCTCTATGTCTATGCCGCCAAAATCCTCTTCACCTGGAACTTGCCGAAGGGCGGGGTCGCCATCATGGTGACGGTTTTTTTCGTGGTCTTCTTGTTGACCAAGATGTTGCAGATGCTGACGGAGCCGCAGCCGTTCAAGTGGTTCTACGACCGTTTCGGCCTGTTCGTCTTGCCGCTGTTGGCACTCTTCTGGACTGGGGTCGCCCGTCGTTTGGCGGACTACGGCCTGACGGAGTCGCGTTACTACCTGCTGTTGGTCGGGGCGTTGATGACGGCATGCGTGCTGGTGTTCCTGTTCCGCAACCGGCGCGGTTATTTCGCCTTGGCGGCGGGAGCGTTGGCCATCGTATTGCTGACGGTTTTAGTGCCGGGGCTCCGTGGCGAGAGGATCGCGCAACGGGCCCAAATCCAGCGTGTGCGCACGATTGCCACGCAACTCGACCGCCTGAACGACGACGGTACCTTGCGACTTCCCGATCCCGACCCTGCCGACACGTTGCAAATGGTTGAACACCGCAGGCTTTACCAGTCGCTCGACTATTTGGATGACAGGAACGACACGGTGCTCTTGAAGAGCGAATTCGGCATTGCCCGAAAGTCGGACTATTTGGCATCGTTGTCGGACAAAACCTCCAAATATGCTTCTGCATGGTCGGAAGAATTAGCCAGAGAATCGTTAGAGGAAGAAATTGTAATCGAGGAGATAGTGCCGTTTTTCTCTTTGTCGCGCCAAACTGACGAACCTGTGGATGTGAGCGGCTACCGACAGATGTACGGGACACCAAACCCTGCCAATGCAGACCAGCCACTGTCAATTGGAAACGGACGGAAAATTTCGGCAAAACAGATCTTCCGGGAGCAATTGCAAAGGCTTGGCTGTCCGGACATGTCGCCTTCGAGGTCTTGGATAAAGGATCACGAGGACGAGCTGCTGATTTATCGTGCCGACAGTTTGTTGGTCTGTTTCAATAAGTTGCACTTGGAGCAGCTGGCCTCCGACAGCAATTGGGTAGTGAACTATTACGACTGGGTGGTGCTGGTGAAGTGAGCGTAAGAAAGTGGCTTTTTTAACAATTAATTCTTAAAATTAAAAATATTTTCATCAATTTGTGATTATATAGATAAAAATATTATCTTTGCGGCCGGAAAACAAAAACGAAATCGCATGTTGATACGAACGAACAATTGTGCATTGATGGGGGTGGCCGCGATACCCATCGTTGTGGAGGTCAATGTTGATAATGGCATCGGCTTCTTTTTGGTCGGGTTGCCCGACAGCGCGGTGAAAGAGAGTCAGCAGCGCATCGAGACGGCGCTGAACGTCTATAACTACAGGATTCCAGGTCGCAAGATTGTGGTGAACATGGCGCCTGCGGACATCCGCAAGGAGGGTTCGGCATACGACTTGACGCTGGCCATTGGCATTTTGGCTGCGTCGGAGCAGATTGCGGGCGCAGCCGATTTGGAGGACTATTTCATCATGGGGGAGCTGTCGTTGGATGGCTCGTTGCAGCCGGTGCGAGGCGCGTTGCCCATCGCGTTGGAGGCGAGGAAGCGGAAGAAGAAGGGGGTGATCCTGCCGGCGCAGAACGCTCGGGAGGCGGCCATCGTTGATGGCATCGACATTCTCGGGGCCGAGAACATCAAGCAGGTGATCGACTTCTTCGACAAGGGCACGCCCATCGAGCCGACGCGTATTGACGTTGCCAATGCCTTCAGCGACAGTCTGAACCGTTACGAGTACGACTTTTCCGACGTGAAGGGCCAGGAGAACATCAAGCGGGCGATGGAGATTGCGGCGGCGGGCGGACACAATGTGATCTTGATAGGGCCGCCGGGATCGGGCAAGACCATGTTGGCCAAGCGGTTGCCGTCGATTCTGCCGCCGTTGTGCCTGGAGGAGGCGTTGGAGACGACGAAGATCCATTCGGTGGCGGGCAAGATGAGCCGTTACGCCTCGATCATCTCCACGCGGCCGTTCCGTTCGCCGCACCACACCATCAGCGATGTGGCTTTGGTGGGCGGCGGCACGCACCCGCAGCCGGGCGAGATTTCGTTGGCGCACAACGGGGTGCTTTTCCTGGATGAGCTTCCGGAGTTCAAGCGGCAGGTGCTGGAGGTGATGCGGCAGCCGTTGGAGGAGCGGCGGGTTACCATCTCGCGGTCAAAATACTCAGTGGAGTTTCCGGCGTCGTTCATGTTCATCGCCGCCATGAATCCCTGTCCGTGCGGCAACTACAACCATCCGACCATCGCCTGCACGTGCAAGCCCTTCGAGGTGCAGAACTACCTGAGCAAGATTTCGGGGCCGCTGATGGACCGCATCGACCTGCATGTGGAGGTGGTGCCGGTGAGCCACGAGGAGCTGACTTCCGACAAGCCGACAGAGCGCAGTGCGGAGATCCGGAAGCGGGTGATGGCGGCCAGGGAGATTCAGAAGCAGCGGTTCGAGGGGCGGCCGGGGTTGTTCGCCAACGCGCAGATGAGCAGCCGGATGGTGCGCGACTATTGCCAGATTGACGCGACGGGGCAGGAGATTCTGAAGCAGGCGATGGACAGGCTGGGGCTCTCCGCCCGCGCCTACGACCGCATCCTGAAGGTGGCCCGCACCATTGCCGACCTCGACGGCAGCCCGGGCATTGAGGTCGGGCACCTGAGCGAGGCTATCAATTTTAGGAATCTGGATAGGGATAATTGGGGGAGGAGATGAGGTTTCGCCCCTGAAGGGGCGTACGTGGGCCTTCCGAAGGCGCCGTCTCTACCGAGCTTGTGTCCCTTCGGGACAAGGCGTCCGTCGTGGTCGTTGCGCCTTACGGAGCTGTTGTCCCTGTGGGACATCCCTCCTCGGTGTACTGTCTGTGCAAATCCACATTCAAATGGTTTTTGCCGTTCAAAACAGAGCTTCCCTGATTTTCGATTCATGACGAGAACGTCTGTAAAGATGAGATACCCATCATTATCTGACATATCGAAAACCAGGCGGAACACCACAAACAGCAAGACATGGTGAACGAATACAAAATGATGTTAGAGGAAAGCGAAGTTGAATATAATGTCTTATTCGTTTTTTGTAAGATTGAAAGCCAGACGTGTAAATAATATTCCAAAAGTATGCCGCTTTGGAGATTGCAAAAATACAAAAATTGACAATCGATTCCAAAAAAATTCGGACAAGCAACTCTTTGTTCGAAAAATATTGTAATTTTGCAGTGGATTTCGAATGGAAATAAATATGAAGGCATACGTAAAAAGAGACACCACTGAAACGAATTGATGATTCTTTCCAGAAAATTGTCATTGTCAAAGACGATATTATGCCATATCGTGACGAAAAAGGTATTTACTTTACAGGGTTGTTTCAGTTCCTGATGGACGAAAAGATAGCAGTAAGCTGAATATGTCGGTAAAAATTTGGAATAGTTCTTCCGGAAGAAAAATGGTACTATCAAAATATATCTCCCGCGCCTACGACCGTATCCTGAAGGTGGCCCGCACCATTGCCGACCTCGACGGCAGCTCTGGCATTGAGGTCGGGCACCTGAGCGAGGCCATCAATTTTAGGAATCTGGATAGGGACAGTTGGGGGAGGAGATGATTGATTCATAATTCATAATTCATAATTTAATGGTAGGATATGAAAAGTAATAAAGATAATTTGATTGTGGTGAAGAGTACCGAATTCGCTGTGGATGTTGTACGTTTTTGTGATTGGTTGCGGAAAGAGAGAAAGGAATGGGTGATTTCTGAGCAATTGTTGAAGAGTGGCACCAGTATTGGCGCTAATATTCGGGAGGGAATAAGAGGGCAAAGCAGTTCTGATTTTTATTCAAAATTCAACATCTCTCTTAAAGAAGCAAGCGAATCTGATTATTGGTTAGAATTGCTACACAAAAGCGGCTACTTGGATAACGCCCTATATGAAGAGTTGAAAAACAAATGTGAAGAATTGATCCGCATACTAACCTCCATCGTTAAACACAAAGACCACCGTAACTAATTATGCATTATGAATTATGCATTATGAATTAACATGGTATCCGCCGTGGCGCTTGCTGCCGACGTATTTGACGAGCTTGCGCTTGCGGAGCTCGGCGATACAACGCTCGACAGTGCTCAATGAAAAGGCTGTTTTGGCGGTGATGTCTGTTGCGTTGCAGCCTGGATTCTCCTGGATGCAGGAATGAACCATGTCGAGTTTCTGCTGTGGGGGAACGACGGGCTTCCGCTTGGATTTCGACCGGGGCTTTCTCTTCGGAGCTTGTTCCCCTCCTGTTTCGGCTTTGCATCGCTGAAGTCCTTCGGCGACCTGGTCGGCGATTGAGCCGCTGTTTTTGGGATCCAACGTGAACGTGAGCGGCTTCTTCGTCCACGGCATCTTTTTCAGGAACACCTCGCTGCCGTTACACGACCAGATGTACTGATACGGAATCAAAACGGTGGGCGAAATGCGGACAAAATCTTCTTCCCCGAACAGTTGCACAAGATGTTTCATAGAGCCGAGCCGTGTAAACCAACGGTCATGCACCGTATAGATGCGGGTGAAGTTTCCGTCCTGAACACAATAGTAGATGTCGTCTTTGGGAATCATTAAGAGGTTACTCTCATTGTCTATGACATCCACCATCTGAGTGTCGCGATAGACCACCTGCACTTGGGCATCCAAGGCCTTTCGCAGTTCCTGTCGCTCCCGGAACATAAACGGGAAGAAGTTGAATGCCAAGGTACGGGCAGCCACAACTCTCCCTTGATGGGTAAACATTCTGAAGGCGCCAATTTGCTCTATAACCTCCGCATTACAATATTTCATCCATTTCCAGGCGATAACCATCTCAATCAATCCTGCCACAAAGGAAACGAAAACCACTACCACCCAATAGACAACCGGATGCTTTTTATGAAGTAGGGGGTAAAACAGGAAATAGTTGGCATATATGGTGGCCAACAACAACAGCCCCGCAAGCACTTCATTGGTGACACTGCCCGCCCATGGACGAAGATAGGAGTTGTTGACAAAGAAGTAGAGCAGCACGGCGCAGAACAAGACGTTCAGCAAAACGATAACGATGGTTCTTCGGTGTTTCATAATCGGACATCCATATTTGTTTATTATTATGCTTCTTGTTTTCGGGTCTGAAAGTCGCTGCAAAGATAGTGAATTAATCCAAACAAAACCCCGGAAAACAGTCCCATTCCCTCACAGAAAAGTCCTCTAAAGCCCTCACAACAGCACAAAAATCGGACATTTATTTAACGTATTGAAAATCAGACTTTTACCCCCCCCCCCCGAAATATTGGTTCAAAACTGGCAAATCGGTCACATTTTTACTATGAGGGAACATATTTTTTGCGTGAGGGATATAAAAGTGTTGCGAAAGATTGTATCTTTGCACCCAAAACTTTGAACTTTGAACTTTGAAACTTGAATTCTGAAACTTAGAAAAAAACATATTATTATGAAAAACCTCATTTCCTTATTCGTTATTTTAGCGACGCTGGTGGCAGGACTGACCGCGCAAACCCTCACGGTGGCCAATGACCCAAACACAGGGGTCAATGCACCTGCGGCTATCGACAACATCTCCGTCACATTCGACGCAACGACTTGCGAATTGCCAGAACAGTTGACCGCCCATCCGCAAGACACTACCGTCACGCTTTCTTGGTCATCCGGAAGTATTGGTATCCCATCCTCTTACACTGTAGCTTACAAAATGTTAAGCGACTCTATGTTAAGCGACTCTGTCTTTACGGAACTGACCACCCAGGACACTTTCCTCACGATTCAAGGACTCACTCCGGCAACCGATTATCAATGGAAAATAATGACCATTTGCGACAACGACTCCCAAAGCATTTGGAGTCCGCTAAACACTTTCAGAACTTTAAACGAGTTGCCCGCGTTTCCTTATATATGTGATTTTGAAGACATTGTAGAAAACAGCAATTGGCAGTTTGTCGGAGACAACTATGTTAACCATTGGATTATTGGCTCTGACACCTATCAAGATGGCACATCTTCGCTCTATGTTTCCAATGATTCAATAGGTAACAACACTTATTCACGCTATTCTGCATCGTCGGTTTGGGCTTATCGGGACATCAAGCTGCCTGAAGGATTCGAACACTACCAAATATCTTTTGCATTTAAGGGTATAGGACATCCTAATCACGATTTCATGCAGTTTTACATAGGTCCTCCGACCATGCCTCAGGGAGGAAGCACGCCTGTTGGTGCTACGTCAATAGGCAACAAGTTCGCGAATTGCGACTCTTGGTGCAGATTCTGCTATGATCTTGACAGTTCCTACGCAGGCATCCAACGTCTCTATGTTAAATGGAAAAATATCAAATCATTAGGGTCAGGAGCAACGTACTACTTCACACAGGAGACCAATCCTCCTGCTGCCATAGACAATCTCTCGATTGTGGGATCTCATTGTTCCTTACCTCAAAATATAACCTCATCAATGGTCAGCGGCTATGCCCAAACTTTGTCTTGGACTGGTGATGCCACCTCCTACATCGTAGCCTATCGTCCTCAAAACGTTCAGGAATACCAAGAAATCACGGTTACTGACACTTTTTGCACCCTTAACACCCTCACTCCCTTTACCAAGTACGTATGGAAAGTGAAAAGCTCATGCGGTGAAGATGGACAAAGCGAGTGGAGCTCAGAGCAGACATTTGAAACTCCCATACAAACGCCCTATTTCTGCGACTTTGAAGACGCACAAGAAAATGCAGCATGGGGATTCCAAACCAGCATCTACTCCCTCGTTGATCTGAATTGGCATATAGGCAATTCTATCAGCGGAGCTGATGAGCATGCTCTTTATGTTAACGACAGCGATTGGCTCAACCACGTCTATTGGGCTTTCCGCGACATTTTCCTTGACCCCGCCTATAACGGCTATGACCTCTCCTTTGATTTTTATGGTTTGAGCGACTGGGAAAACAACAATTATGTTCGTGTTTTTATAGGCACCCCTACAACTCCTAGCGGAAACAGCGTCTCCGGAGCCACAGAACTCGCAACTTTATACCAAGACACCTGCATTTGGCAAACAAAGACAATGGTGATAGACTCCACCCACAAAGGGCTACAACGATTGTATTTTCAACACAAAGCATATAACAACCCTTCTTGCGCATATATAGACAATATCTCTTTGACTGGCTTCTATTGCGCCACTACTTGTTCTGATTTGACATCTGTCCCGCACGACACAGTCGCTGTTCTTTCTTGGAACGTCTCCGACTCGAACGTTTATTCTTACACTATCGCATATAAAAAACTCACTGACAACTCTTTCTCAGAGGCTGTCGTGTTTGAGAACCCCTTCAGTTTGTCAAATTTACTACCAGAGACCACCTATATTTGGAAAGTCAAAGCCAATTGTAGTGCTACAGAGGAAGGGCATTGGTCTGAAGAAGGTAACTTTACTACTACGTCAAGCATCTTAAAAACACCGTATATATGTGATTTCGAAAATGACAGCATCAATTCCCGTTGGATTTTGCAAAACGGCTCAAATGTCAACCGCTGGGAGATTGACACTGCGGCAAACAACGGAGGAACACGAGCCCTCTATATTTCCAACGACAACGGTGCCACCAACGCTTACACACTGAATTCCACCTCATATTCTTGGGCCTACACGGATATCTACTTCTATCCAAATGCTGAAGAATACACCATCTCCTTTGATTTCAAAGGCATGGGAGAATTATATTACTCAACCATCTATGACTATGCCAAGGTGTTTATTGGCCCCCCTGTGACACCGAGCGGAAAGGCCACTCCTGATGGTGCACATCAAATTGGTGATCAGCTTTACAATATTTCGGACTGGACTACATTCTCCGAGATTATTCAGACTCCGCAAAGTGAATATCAACGAATTTACTTGCTTTGGGTGAACGATTTCTCCTCCGGCACCAACCCGCCAGCTGCCTTCGACAACATCTCCATCGTACCGATAGCTTGCGGCATTCCACGACATCTGACCGCAAACCAAGTGTCGGAGAACGATGCGGTGCTGTCGTGGACAGCATCTTACCAAGCTGATTCCTATACGGTGGCTTACCGCCGACAATCCGACAGCGCCTACAGTTATATGACAGCCAACAGCACTCAAGCCACGCTGACCAACCTGCAACCCAAGACCAACTATATAGCCAAAGTCAGAGCCAACTGTGACACTTCGCAAGGCGCATGGAGCGATGAGTTCCAGTTCAGCACAACCACACTGCCCTATTTCTGCGGCTTTGAGGAAGCGGACGAGAACGCTTGCTGGATCTTGGATGACGGCATGAACAACCACAAGTGGTACATCGGCCATGCGGCGCACTGTGATGGCGACTCCGCGTTGTATGTCTCCAACAACAACGGCGTTTCCAACACATTCTCCAACAATGTGAACGCCCAAACTTGGGCTTATCGCGACATCTTTTTCGATCCGCAATATTCCGAATATCTGATGGAATTCGACATTCGCTCAAACGGTTATCATGGGGCTGCATTGGACTACGTGAAAGTGCTTCTCGGACCTCCCGCCACCCCTTCGGGCAACTATGTTCCGACTGATGCAGAGACCATCGGCAACTTCTATGAGATAACCGACTGGAGACATTTCCGCTTCGTGATCGACGGATCTCATGCGGGTATGCAACGCCTTTACTTCCTTTGGACACAGCAGGTTGCAGGAACGAACAACAATCTTCCGGGTGCCGTGGACAACATCTCCATCGTAGGTTCGCCATGCAGCATCCCGACGGAGCTCACCGTTTCCGACCTTGCCGATGTCACAGCAGTGGTTTCCTGGAGCCCCGGCACGTGCGGCATCACCAACGACTACACCGTCGGCTATCGGATGAGCAGCGATACGGGATGGTACGAGCTTTCCACCACCGACACGTTCCTATTGCTGCAGAATTTGCAGTCCTCCACGCAATACACTTGGCGGGTGCGCAAGAGCTGCGTGCCGTCATACGCCAGCCAGTGGAGCGATACAAGCACCTTCTTCACGGAAGCCACCGAAGCGCAGCTGCCCTATTTCTGCGGCTTTGAAGAGAGTGACGAGAACCGCGACTGGCGTCTGCTGGGTGTGGGCGACAACCGCTGGTATATTGGGCAGGCCGCGCAACAAGCAGGCCAATACGCCCTTTATGTCTCCAACGATAACGGCGCGACCAACGCCTACGATGTCTATGGCTCCATGAGCAACTCCTGGGCTTATCGTGACATCTATTTCACCCCAGGATATTCTGAATACCAGATTGCCTTCGATTTCCGAGGGCTTGGGCAGAGCGGCGATGACCGCACCCGCATCTTCCTCGGACCTCCTGTCCCTGTGGAGCCCAATGCCACCTATTCCATCACTATCCCTTCCGGATTGGAGGAACTCGGCAACGGGCTGTACACGGATGCCGCATGGACCAGCCATTCGTTCACGGTCGATTCCACGCACGCGGGACACCAGCGGCTCTACTTCCTCTGGAGCAATGGCTACTATGAGGGAACGAACCCGCCGGGTGCCGTCGATAACATCATGATTTACGGCGGTTCCTGCGCTGCACCGCACACGCTGACGGTGACCGCAACCTCCACAACCAGCATCAGCTTCAGCTTCACCCCCGCCGACACCAACGACCAAAATTGGGAGGCCGTTATTGTGGAAGAAGGGCAACCTATTGACACCACGCAGATTGTCGCGCTGACAAGTACCGCTTACACCTTCAACAATCTACACAAAGACAGGCTCTACACCATCTATGTGCGCACCGATTGCGGGGACAGCCAGAGTGCATGGTGTTCCACTTCGCAAAGGACGGACTGCGGCACCATCACCGATATTCCTTATATGGAATCCTTTGACACCTACGGCACCGGCTCCAACTTGGACGGCTATTCCGCATTCCCGAGATGCTGGAGCCGCCTCTACTCCTCCTATATCGTCGCACCTTATCCGTTTATTTTCCCCAATGGATATTACAGCTCACCGGGTTCGCTCTATTTCCAACCCAGCAACGGCCACAACGTCGCCATCACGCCCGAATTTGATTCGTCTATCCCGATGAACACTTTGCAGGCGTCGTTCAAGTTCAAAGCCAACACGACAGCCCCCAACTCCATTTTGGTGGTGGGTGTGATGACCGATCCTAACGACTTCGCCACGTTCACGCCTGTTGACACGGTCTTCCCGAACCCTTACGCGCTGACATCTTGGATTGACAGGACCGTCAGTTTGGCTTCCTATACCGGCAACGGTCACTACCTCGCTTTTATGCAGGAGAACTTCTCCAATCCGCTCACCCCGGTCAGCATGGACAATCTGACGGTGGAATACCTCTCCGCTTGTCCGCTGCCCACGAATGTGACCGCTGAACCCATCACCCACGACAGCGTGTTGGTGGATTGGCAACCCGGCGGGTCGGAGACCGCTTGGCGCGTGGTGGTCGTTCCTAACGGCAATGGACCTGAGAGCGGCACACCTGTGCAGACGGGAACTCATCCGATTGTTATCGGCGGCTTGGCCGACAACACGATGTACGATGTCTTCGTGCAGTCCGATTGCGGCAGCTCGAGCAGTTCGTGGTGTACCCCCGCCACCTTCATGACAACTTGCACCCCCGTGGTGGATCTGCCCTACTCGGAGAATTTCGACGACTACCCGTGGATGAGCACCTATATTGTGAGACCCGACTGCTGGATCTTCCCCGTCACCTACGCCGAATGTCCCAGAATTGACTGGAACACCTACGGCTATTACGGCATGGAGAGCAAAGCCCTGCTCTTCCACTCCGACACGTCAACGACTGCTACCGCGGTCACCCAGCCGTTCGGGGTGGACATCCACTCGCTGCGGGCTCAGTTCCGGCTGTCTGCTGACCACGAATATATCGCCGGATGTATGGAAGTGGGGGTGATGAGCGACCCGTACGACCTTTCGACTTTTGAATCCGTACAGGTTATTTCCATCGCCCATTTTGATACCTGGCAGGATGTCACGGTGGATTTCCGCAACACGGCGATGACGGGCACCAACCGCCATATCGCCTTCCGACAGGTGGGATTACACTCCTCCAATATGGCCATGTGGCTTGACGATCTGATTGTCTATCAAGCAGATGATTGCGATGCACCCTCCGCTTTGACTGCCCATGACCTCACCTCCACCTCGGCTACCATCTCGTTCGAGCCCTCGCATAGTAGTGCTTCACAATGGGAATATGTGGCCTGCGCCCCGGGAGTTTCCCCCAACACCCAAACCCCGGTGGCCACCACCAACACCTCGTTTGTCGTTGACAACCTGACTCCCGGACAAACGTACCGCATATTCGTGCGGACTGTCTGTGGCTCGAACAGCCATTCGGGATGGTCAGAGCCGTTAGAAATTACCCCGGACTGTGGAATTATCAGCCAATTGCCCTACACGGAGAGGTTCGACACTTACGAAACAGACAGTGAAGCGGCCTTCCCCGATTGCTGGCGCCGCATTCTGACCCCTGCATCTTACTCCTACTACCCCATCGTTTCGTCCGAAGTTTCCGCCAGCGGTATCGGGTCGATGCTCTTCCTCGCCAACTCCTTCAGCGATGATTGGGCCATCACCCCGGCATTCGCCCCGAATCTCTCCTTTGATAGCATCCAGCTGGATTTCAGCTACTTCCAGGAAGCTGGTGCGGTTCCTGGTTGGGACACGATGTTCATCGGTGTGATGAGCAGTCCTTACGATGCCGCCTCCTTCGTGCCGGTCGATACCATCACCCTCCAGAGCTGGGGCGTGTGGGAACCGCATTCAGTACTCCTTGACCACCACAACGGCGACGGACGGTATGTGGCGTTCCGCTATCACTGTCCCGCCTATTTAGGCAAGGTGTTCATCGACGACGTGGTGTTCTCTGTAAGACCTGATGTCGGGGTTCCCGAGCGTGACATAGACCAACTCTTGCACCTCTACCCCAACCCCACGACAGGCAAATGCATCGTCCGCAACGAGCAAGACCTCATCGAGCAGTTGGAGGTATATGATATGTACGGGAAACGGTTAGAGCTGCACTTTGTGCGTGATTACCAGACGGTTATCGACCTTTCCACCCGTGCCTCCGGTGTCTATTTCGTGCGTGTGACCACCGAACAGGGCACCGTCACCAAACGGGTGGTGAAACGGTAGTGGGCGGATATATCATCTGTTCCAGAATTAACAGAAGCAAAACAACTTGACAATCAATATTGCAAAATGAAAAGAATCATCCGAATTTCAACATTGGCCCTACTGGTCGTCTTGACCTTGACGGGCTGTAAGAAAAGTTATACCGTCACGGTGAAATCCAACAACACGGAATGGGGTTCTGTCACAGGCTCAGGCACATACAAAGACGGTGAGACGGTCACCCTATCCGCAGTGCCTGTGATGGGATGTTGTTTTGTCCGCTGGAACGACGGCGATGCCACCAATCCGCGCCAAATTGTGGTGAGCGGCGATGCCGAATACATCGCCATATTCACAGACACAACCGGCGGCGGCAATGACTTAACCGGCACCGTTGTACACGATGCGGTGACCGATTACGACGGTAACAGCTATGACGCAGTGTGGATAGGCAACCAGCTGTGGATGAAAGAGAACCTCCACACCACGCACTATGCCGATGGCACGGAAATCCCCCACGGAGTAGACACGAGTGTGACCAAGCCATATTGGTACAACTACTCCGTTCTCACCCTCCCACAGGAAAAATATTACAACTGGCCGGCGGTGATGCATGGAGAGGCTTCCAGCAACACCAGCCCGAGCGGCGTGCAGGGAATCTGTCCTTCTGGCTGGCATCTGCCGAGCGATGCGGAGTGGCTGATAATGGAGCAGCGGCTGTCCACGATGGATGTGTCCGGTTTCGGATGGCGCGGCGACCATGCGGGCATGTTGGCGAGTGACGGATGGGATGCTTCCTCCAAGTCGGGAGCCCCTGGCAACGTAGCGGATTCCAACCATAACATTTCGGGGTTCTCCGCCGTTTCTGTAGGCTATTGCAATAATATTGCTCCTATGGATATGGGCCGAACTGCTCATTTCTGGAGTGCCACTCAGGACATCCACAATTCCGCATGGTGTCGCGATCTTTTTTACAACGAGGCGCGTGTAAACAGAGACCTCAGCGGCAAGGAATCCGGCTATTCGGTTCGCTGCCTTCGCAATTGACATACGCTTGATCTGAGACGTGTGACGTATGATTTGAGACGTGAGAATGGATTATCCCCAAAGTCTCACGTCTTTTTTTGATGCGGTCGCAGTGGCTTTATTGCGAATTTAATTGTGCAAGGAAATCCTCCAGTTGGAGCGCAAATTGCCTGCAGCGTTCGAATGTGACCACCGAACAGGGCACCGTCACCAAACGGGTGGTGAAACGGTAATGGGCGGATACATTTTTCGGTTTCCCCATTTTGTAGGGACGCGATTCATCGTGACATGACGCGATGAATCGCGTCCCTACATTTTTCACGCACCTCCACCACAGATAACCATAATCATTCAACAGCTTCAATAACCATAACCATTAACCCTCAATGTCAATGTCAATAACCATTTACCATTAACCCTCAATAACCAATAACCATTAAAAAATGTATTTTTGCCGTCCAAATTCCAAACATCATGAACGGAGACCCGCGATTATACAAACTCTTGGATGAACTGCACATCCCGTACGAGTATCTGGAGCACCCGCCCGCCCCGACCATTGAGATTGCCAAGCAATATTGGGCAGGGCACGACGCGAAGCACTGCAAGAACCTTTTCTTCCGCAACCACAAGGGCAATCAGCACTATCTGGTCTGCCTCGACTGCGATCAGGACATGAACATCCATGACATTGAGAAACAGCTGCATCAGGGCAAGTTGAGCTTCGCCTCGGAGCCGCGCCTGATGAAGTACCTCGGCGTGCAGCCTGGGTCGGTGACCCCGTTCGGGCTCATCAACGACACAGAGCATCATGTGCATGTGTTCCTCGACCGTCAGCTGCAGCAGGCGGAACGCGTGAGTTTCCACCCGTGTGTCAACACGGCTTCGCTCATGGTGGCGCGTGCGGACTTCGAGCGCTTTCTCCAATATATGGGCAACCCTTACGAATGGATTGACCTGTACTAAAGTGGTTAGGTCTTCTTTCTATGAATGAATCACGATAGTCTGTCGGGTTAGCATCTTGCCGTCGGCACTGATTTCAAGAACGTAGCTTCCCGAGGGAAAATTGGTAGTGTTGATTCTGGTTTCTTTGTGCAAATAGGTGGTTGACAGCTGTTTGCCAGATAAATTGTAAAGTGTGGCGGTAGTGTTCTCGGGCAGTTCGCCGCGAAAATCCACTATAATAAAATCTTGTGCAGGGTTAGGATAGACTGAGATTCGATTTTCGTAGCTGTCGAGGCCAACGGTCTTGGTGAGTTGAACGTCTTGAATGAGTTTTTCACCGTCAACCACATGGGTGACAATTGTTTTCGGGAGATAGCCGTTGGCGGAGTAGGTGACAGCGTATTGTCCGGCCTTGATGGGACGGTGGTAGTCGCCGTATGGCAGTGAGCTTTCCACGTACGAATGGTCGAGGTCATGGTTGGCGATATAGACGAGTGCTTTCAGCGGTTCGCCTGTGATGGAGTCGGTGACGGTGCCGTGGATGCCGTTGTCAGCCTCTGCGATGAGGTTCAGCAATGAATGGTAGATGTATCCCCAATAGGTTGACAACCGATTGGAAGATAGAACTTTGTCGTCTGCTACCTCAATGGTGACATGTCGAGTGCCGAGGTAGTAGTTGTGCCAGTCCTGCATGGATCCGGTGATGACGTACCAGTTGCCGCCTTCCGTGACTCCGTTGTCGCCCGTGAATCTCATGTAGTAGGGTGAGAATGTGTGGCAGGTGTCGGCAAACTGTCGTCCGGTCCGGTACCACCAGTCGGCGTCGGCGTGGCTATGGTCGGATGAGGTCCAGAAGTCCCACGGGTAGTTGAAAACCTCTGCGCCGCCGTGAAAATTAGCCGCCAGGGTGAAATCATGCGCTTGCAGGAATGCCATCATGGCTTGCACCTCAGGCTCGTCCTCGTTTTCTTTCGAGGGATTTTGCCCCACCCAGGGGAAGGAGCGGTTCAAATCGATACCGTGGCGGTTTGATCGGATGGAGGTGGGAGATTCGTTGATGATGTTGTCCCCGGAGTAGTAAGTGCCGTCGGGGTTGTGCAGCGGGCAGATCCACAAGTCGATGTTGTTGAGAATCCAGGTGACATAATTGTCAGAGTTGTAGTTGGTTAACAGGTAGTTGATGAGCCTTAGCATCATGTAGTAACCCACCACTTCGTCGCCGTGAATGGTGGAGGTGTAGAAAACGGAAGGTTTACCTTCGCGGTCGTTGAGGTTGTTGCTGATGTGTGCGACCAAGATCTTGTGGTGTATGGGGGTGTTGTCGAGGATGGTATCGATTTCGCACAGTTGCGGGTAGCGCGTGCGGAAGGTGTCCATCATGGCCGTGTAGGTGCTGTAGGTCGGGTAACGGTTCCAGCTGGCGGTCATTTGCTCGTAATTCTGTGCCATTTGTACGTAGGCGCGGGTCGGCGTTGAGATGGTATAAGGGATGTTTTGAGATAGGAAACTTTCGAAATCCTTATATGACAAGCAGATGCGAGTGTTAAAAGATCCGTCGGCGTTGCGTGTCACCTTGTCTATCGAGAACTTGTGGGAGAGTTTGTAGAGGGTGGAGGCGTCAAGTGTCGTCTCGATATAGGTTTCAGGATAGGAAAGTTTCGGGGTCTGCGCATTTCCCGTTTTAGAGGAAATAACAAGGAGTGCCATTGTCCATAATGCAATCCTAAATATTTTTATAATTCCTTGGTTCATAGATTGTTATTGAATATTATCGCTCTGTTTTGGAGCTGGTTGCGAAAATACAAAAAAGACAGATTCCAAAACCAATATTGTCAATAGAATTCGCCCGCATCATTTTTTTTAACTACGAGTACTGCGTTAGAAACCCCGCGTTCCCCGAGATGGTCAAATCGGCCGTTGTCGGATGGGCAGTTTAGGATGCCGTGCTTGTTCCCGATGTTGAGGTATAGAGTGGTGGATCCGCCGCCGTCGAGGTTGAGGGCATCGCGGCATCCGAGCCATCGGAAGATTTGCTGCAGCTCCGGCAGCGAGAGTCCTTCCGCCTCTTTGAATCGTCCGTCGGCCACGAGGAGCAGTACCGTGCCGTTGTCACGGATGCCCACGGCGGTGCGGTTGTGGCGGTTGGTGACGAAGGTGCGGTCGTTGCGCAGGTATTGTAAGGTGTCGTGCCAGATGAGCAAAGGGCCGGCGGTCATGATGTCAGGGTAGGGGAGTGCTTTTTCCCAATGCCGTGATGAGTCGGTTTTGAGGATGAAGATGCTGTCTCGGCTTAAGCAGAGTGTGCCGTATTGGTAGTATTTGCGGTTCACGGTGTCCTTGCCAGGGGTGTTCTCCCCGAGGTTGATGCTGTCGATGCGTAAGAAACAGACGGGAAAATGATGGTCCATGTCGAAAAACGACCCGTTGACGGCCGCCATGGCTCCGTGTTTGCTTGCTATTTCCGAGGTCTTCGTGCGATGCGGCTCGTGCGCGAATGCCAACGTATAGTGTGCGGTGTCAGGGATTTCCAGCACAAAAATCTGTTGGTTTGAGGCAAACAGTTGCTGCCCCTCGAACCGGCACTGTTTCAGTACCATGCCGTCGATCGTGTCGGTCAGCCACGGACCGTTCGCAAACGCTAAGGAGTCGCGCTGCGCATGGAGGCAGAGCGAGAGGGTGATGAAGGTTAGGGTTAAGGTTATACGTTTTTTCATCGCTTTTTGTCATCAGCCCCACACTGCGCTTCGCTTGTGTGGGGTTACTAGCACTTCGTGCGTCTTGCCCCTTTGGGGCTGCTCAAGGAAGTTGTTTTTAATATAAATGTCCTTATTCGTAAAATTCGCTTAATTTGCAGACAGCGCCACCACCACGCTCTCAATATCTTCGTCGGTGGTGTCCCACGAGGTGACGAGCCGGATCTCATCCTCGGCCTCGTTCCAGTAGTAGAAGTAGGTGGTCTGCGCGAGGCGGTCGGCGACTGGTCGCGGAAGCTTGAGTAACAGGATGTTGGCATCGGTGTGCTGGGTGAAGATGTCGCCGATGACAGCGGTGATGCGCTGGCGGAGTTTTTGCGCCTGCGCATTGGCGTGAGCGGCATTCTTCTTCCACAACTCGTTTCCAAAGTAGGCGATGAATTGGGTGCTGAGGTACCGCATCTTGGAGCTGAGCTGTGCGCATTGTTTGCGGTGGTACTTGAGCTCGGGTACTAATTCGGGGTTTAGTACCACCACGGCCTCGCCCATCAGCATCCCGTTCTTGGTGCCGCCGAAGCTGACGATATCGACTCCGCAGTCGGTGGTCATTTCCTTAAACGTCTTGCCTAATGCCACGGCGGCGTTGGCGATGCGGGCGCCGTCGAGGTGGAGGTACATGCCGTGCGGGTGGATGAGGTCAGCGATGGCGCGGATCTCATCACAGGAATAGACGGTCCCGAGCTCCGAGCATTGCGATATATAGACGGATTTGGGCTGCGAATGATGTTCGAAGCCCCAGTTGGTGAGGTGAGGCTCAATAAGTTGCGGGGTCAGTTTGCCGTCAGGGGTTGGGATGGGGCAGAGCGAGGCGCCGGTCATGAAGGCGGGTGCGCCGCACTCATCGACGGCGATGTGGGCGGTTTCGGCGCAGAGGATGCTGTTGAAGGAACGCACGCAGGCGCGCTGGGCCACCACGTTGGCCCCGGTGCCGTTGAAAACGGGGAATACCTCGGCCTGCGGACCGAACTGATCCTTGAAAATATCCCGTACACGCGCGGTGTAGTTGTCGTCGCCGTATGCGATTTCATGGTCAACGTTGCATGCTGCAATGGCCTCTAAGATAGCGGGATGCACTCCCGAATGGTTGTCGCTTCCGAATGATTTCATTGTTTTTTTTTGAGGGCAAAGATAGTATTTTTCGGGATTGCAGGAGTTGTCATTATTTTGTCCGCTATGGCAACGAATTGCATTCGCAGTCGTAGAAGTCGTCCAGTTTGCAGTCGGCAATGAAATCTATGGGAATGCAGTATTTTTCTCCTTTCATGTTGATAAAGACACCTTTTCCGTCATGCTTCTCGTTCACTTTTACATACAAGCTTTGTTCTATGGAGTCGTAGTTCATGAGCTTTGGGACGAAAAATGCCGCTTTCCCATTCTGGATCCTCAAACCCAAGCCTTCGGCGACATCCTCGTCACGTCGGAAATAGTTTGTGTTGGTTTCTGCCAAGTCAACGCAAATGGTGTAGTAAGGTCTTCCGAGAGGGTTCTTGTGCTCGTTGACGGACACGACAGTGCCTTCAAAGGTGATGTTTGAATATGTCTCCTCGTATAGTTTGTTCTTATGTCCGTTTTTTTGCAGGGAAGAGAGGAATGTCCGTATGCCTACGAAGTGAAAAAGGACGAAGCCCAAAGTCAGTAGAATGGAGGTCAGTGCGATGTGTTTTCGGGACAAACCCTGTTTTTTGGAGGAAATGATGTGGAGGGTGATGATTCCTGCGGGGAAGAGGAGGAACCAGCAGAGCAGGAAGAGGAGGAGGAAGATGTCGCGGATCATAGGTCAAAGGGTTTTTGTTGTGACGGCAAAGATAGAAAAAACATCCATATAATGAAAGGGGAGGGGCGAAGATGGTTGGGCAACTGTCCTGATTCCAATGAGCGACGATAAACAGAGACTAAAGGATGGCCTGCTGAACGAAAGGGGCATAATCAAGAAGGTAATTGGATCTGCAGCAGACATTTTCTGTTTATTGTAGTGTTTCTTACGGTCATCTTGTTGTATGTAGTGTTGTTTGGGCTTTTCGATGGAAAATTTGCAGAAGTTGCCTGGCAAAAGATCTTGTGGTTTTGTTATCGGATAACATAGTGGTTTGTGTTTTGAATTAAATGGCGCAAATAAAAAAGTGTCGTTATATTGTTCATTTTTAGATGATTGTTTTACTCTAAATGTGTGTAAACCTTTTCTTTCCAGTATATGGAAGTTGACTGTTTACCCCTTTCCGGCTGTTTGAAACTGTTTAATTCACAGTTAAATAGTAACAGTCTTTTTGCTGTCTTTGGCGGCTGGCACTTGCATGGTACCCCTGCCGCGGTACCTCTGTCACGGACTTACCACGTAGTACGGGATCACCTGTTCGACGCGCCCCATCGCCCGCTCGAACCGCTGCGTGTTGTTGCATCGGCAGGCCCTCCTCCTGAACAGTGCTTCATAGACGTATCGGTGGAACATC
>JAFXPL010000003.1 GCA_017527945.1 Bacteroidales bacterium
ATCTTGGCCGACATGAAAAAGCACAATGTGCACACGGATTTCATCACCACGGATGACGATGGCAAAACTCCCGTCATCGTGCAGCGTAACTTCGTAACTAAAGACGGTATCCCGACACACAAGTTTGAATCGCGAAACGGCAAAGGGCATTTCTTCCTCAACTTCAGGTCACTGACCGTGAAACAGGCCGATGCAGTGATTGAAAGAGTCGGGTTCACACCAAAGGTGTTTTTCTTTGACAGGGTTTCACCAGCCATTCAGAGATTGGCAGAAGCGTTCAAGAAAAAAGGCTCCGTTATCTTCTTTGAGCCTTCCAGTAGGAGTGGGGATGTGAAGCGGTTCAATCAATGCGTCGAGGTAGCTGATATAATCAAGTTCTCGGATCAGCGCATTAAAGACATTGAGCAATTTGACGGTTATAAGGATAAACTGTTCATCCAGACACAAGGAGCCAAGGGATTAAGTTACCGCCTGAACTCTGGTTGGAAGCATCTGGAACCCGTTGCCAATGACAAAGTGGTGGATACAGCTGGCGCAGGCGATTGGACGGCAGCAACATTCATTAATGAACTATTCAAATCAAGAAAGGATCTGAGCGGTCTCAAAGATGCTGAAATAGAAAAAGTACTGAATGAAGCACAGAAGGTAGGAGCACAAAGTTGCTCCTACGAAGGTGCCCGTGGAATGATGCAGTCATAACACAGGAATGTTCTTCATATACATTTTTGCTAAATAAGAAAAGATTATCTATCTTTGCACCCTAAAATAAAACAGAAACTAAAACCAAATAATTAATATCAAAACAGTAGAAGAATAGAATAAAAAGATAAACATATAGTATAAAAGCGTTTTTGCTTTTCAAGTGGACCGAAATCTCGACAATTTCAATCACACTACTCAAGAAAGCAGGAATGCTCACGGTATGTCCGTGGGCTTTCTTGTTTGTAGTGTAGGTTGTCGAGAACCTCGGTCCAGACAGAAGTTCACGGATTTTTTATGCTCGACAACCAAAACCCCAAATCCCAAATCAAAAGCCGCCAGAGGGTGGCTGACCATGGCGAGGTGTTCACCAATCCGCGCGAGGTGAACGCCATGCTCGACCTCGTGCGCGACGAGTCGTTCCGGCTCGACAGCCGATTCCTCGAGCCCGCCTGCGGCGACGGCAACTTCCTCATCGAAATCCTGCGCCGCAAACTCTCCCTTCTGCAAGACCTTAAATTCCAAACCGACTGGGAGTTCCAGAGCCTCATCGCCGTCGGTTCCTGCTACGGCATCGACATCCTGCCCGACAACGCCGAGGCCTGCCGCACCAGACTGGAAGAGTACGTACTCTCCCATCACCCAGCCTCGGAGAGGCTACCCGTGGACAGTCCCTACCTCCTCTCGCTCCGCTATATGCTCCAAAAGAACATCGTCTGCGGCGACGCCCTCACCTACCGCACCGTCGAGAACAAGCCCATCACCTTCTGCGAGTGGACCCCTATCGCTGGCAGTATGCAGTTCTCCCGTCGCGACTTCCAGTTCGACTTCCTCGTCACCCAAAGCCACCAGTACAGCCTCTTCGACGAGCAAGGCGAAGCGCAAAGCTTTGACGAACCTGTACACACTTATCCCCCTTTGCATTACACCCAACTTTATCGATATGACACACTATAGTCCAGACATCCTCAACTGCTTGGCCAACCTCAGCAGCGACGAGGTCTTCACCTCGCCCGAGTTGGCCAACCGAATGCTCGACCTGCTGCCGCAGGAGCTGTTCCGCAGTCCGAAGACGCGCTTCCTCGACCCCTGCAGCAAGAGCGGGGTCTTCCTGCGCGAGATCGCCAAGCGGCTGTTGGCGGGTCTAGAAGGACAGATCCCCGATCTGCAGCAGCGCATCGACCACATCATGACCCGGCAGGTCTTCGGCATCGCCTGCACCGACCTCACCGCCGAGATGAGCCGCCGCACCCTCTACCGCACCAAGCAGGCCAACGGCAAATACAGCGTCAGTACGGCTCTCGGCGACCGGCAGGGCCATATCCTCTACGACCGTTGCCGCCACACGTGGGATGCCCGCGGCCGTTGCGTGCATTGCGGCGCCAGTCAGGGCGAATACCTCCGCGCCGACTCCCGCGAGACCTACGCCTATCCGTTTATTCACAAACCAATCAAAGAAATATTCAAGAAAGATATGCAATTCGACGTAATTATAGGAAATCCGCCATATCAGATGAGTGATGGCGGATTTGGTATTAGTGCAATGCCAATATACGATAGATTCATTACACAGGCAAAAAAAATCAATCCAAGATTTCTTGTAATGATAGTTCCAGCACGTTGGTATGCAGGTGGCAAAGGACTTGATGATTTTAGGGATGAAATGTTACACGACAATAGATTACGTATTATTCACGATTATCCTCAAGCGTTTGAATGCTTTCCTGGAGTACAAATTAAAGGAGGTGTTTGCTATTTCCTTTGGAGTAGGGATAATCGAGGAGATTGTTCGATTATAACCCATCAGAATGGAGAAGTCGGAAATCCAGTTTTAAGACCTTTGTTAGAAAAAGGAAGTGATGTGTTCATTCGCTACAATGAGGCGATAAGCATATTGCATAAAGTTATTGCATTTAAGGAACCCACGTTGGCAAATAAAGTTAGTTCACGTCAACCGTTTGGCTTAAGCACTAATTATCACGGCGAGAAAGAACATAATAGTGGTGATTTGAAATTGTATGAAAATCAAGGAGAATCTTTTGTGAGTAATACAATGATAACGAAGAACAGACAAGATATAGGGACTTATAAAGTTTTCATTTCTAGAGCAGGAAGCGGTAGCGATAGTTTCCCTCATCCAATATTAGGAGTGCCATTTGTTGGATCACCCAACACAGTTTGTTCAGAAACTTACATTTATATTGGTCCATTTGTTTCAAAAGAAGAGTGTGAGAATGTCATTAGCTATATTAAGACCCGCTTTATGAGGTTCTTAGTTATGTTGAGAAAGGTTACTCAATCAACGACAAAAGAGGTCTATAAGTTCGTCCCCCTCCAAGACTTCTCCCACCCCTGGACCGACGAGATGCTGTACAAGAAATACGATTTGGACAAGGACGAGATTGCCTTTATCGAGAGCATGATACGGCCGATGGAATAACAACATGATGATGGCAGGGACACATACAGCCTCGGAGAGGCTGAACGCACGCCGTGCAGGTAGCACCACACAAGCGAAGCGCCGTGTGGTGATCGGGTACCGTGTGGTGATCAGGTACCATGCGACGATCGATCACCGTGCAATGATCAATCACCGTGCGATGATCAATCACCGTATGATGATCGATCACCGTGTGATAATCAATCACCGTGTGATAATCGATCACCGTGTGATGATCAATCACCGTGCGGCAACCGGATACCGTGCGGTGATCGGATACCGAGCAGGGACCGTCACAATGCAATACGGAACGGGAACCGTCGCATCGGTACGCAATGAGACAATGTCGCATATCTCCGATATGCCGGGGGTACCGTACCCGTCTGCCATGACACGATGCGATGCCACAACCGGCGGCGGCACACCCTCCGTTATCATACGACATGGCACCACCGTCACCACACCACATTGGCATACACCTTCCGCCACCGCACGGCGCGGTTTCACCACACGGCGCGGCTGCGCCGCTGGTGTGGTGCTACCTGCGCCGGACGGCGCGTCGCATCTCTCCGAGATGCTGCGAGGGTCAGTCGTTGAGGAAATATTCCTCCTTGATTTCAGCACCGTTCTCTGTGAGGAAGGTTCGGTACTCTTCTGGAAACGGCACACGGCGGTGGTGTTCCTTCTGCCGGGCAATGTAGCGCACGATCTTGTCTTTTTCGTAATAACTCTTCGTGAATCCGGCGTACTCTTTGGTCCAGCGTTCGAAAAGCGGGAAATGAGGGTTGGCCTTGAGCCATTTGCTGGAGGAGACCTTGAGCTCCTGGACGAACTTGGACATCGCCAAGGTGGCCGGCAGGGAGACGAAAAGATGCACGTGATCGGGCATGCCCCCGATACGGTAAAGGTGGCACCCCTTGTTCCGGATGAATCCATACATGTAGGAGTAAAGTTCCCGCTCATGTTCCTCCACGATGGCGGGGATCCTGGCGTGCGTGCTGAGAATGATGTGGTAATACGTTTGTGTGTAACTCATAATTTTGTTCACAGTTTTTGTTATTATTTTGTTCATTGTATGATGATAACGGAAAGATGCCCGGATTATTGTGTCGGTCGCATCTCTCCGAGATGCTTTTTCCTTTTGCACACGCCGGACACTTCACGATACGGATACGACGCACGTGCCTTCTGCATGCGGCGCGTTGACGGAACACATACCGCCGTCATCGCCACACGGCGTGTTATCGGCGATCGTACCATCACTACACGGCGCGGCACCACCGTCACCACACCACATTGGCATACACCTTCCGTCACCACACAATCGAAACGCCATGTGGTGATCAATCGAAACGCAACATGCCGATATAGATACAAAAACACCCAAAGAATATGCAAACAATAGACCAAATCCTCCCCAACAGCCGGCGCACCGTCCCGCAAATCTACATGTACGACGACGTTGCCTTCCCAGGTTGGATCAAGATCGGGCAGACGGGCCGCCACGATGTGAACGAGCGCATCGACGAGCAACACCCCATCACCGAACCGTACAAGACCTACCACCTGCTGTGGCACGACAACGCCTTCTATGCTGACGGCAGCGGCGAGAGCTTCGGCGACCACGACATCCACGACCTTCTGCGCCGCATGGGCAAGGAACTCGTCGGCGAGTGGTGCCGCTGCTCCCTGCGCGAGGCCCAGGCCGCCTACGTGGCCGTGCGACACCGCGACACCCACGTGGAGACCGTGCGCGACCTCGACTACGACATGCGCGAGGAGCAGGCGCAGGCGGTGCAACAGACAGCCGACTACTTCGCCAGAATGGACCACGAGGAGCCCGATCGCCCCAGCCACTACCTTTGGAACGCCAAGATGCGCTTCGGCAAGACCTTCGCCACCTACCAGCTCGCCAAACGGATGGGAGCCAAGCGCGTATTAGTGCTCACCTTCAAGCCCGCCGTGGAGGACTCGTGGCGCGACGACCTCCTGCGCCACCGCGACTTCGAGGGTTGGAAATATTACAGCGAAAAATGGAGAGAAAAGGATGACACGAATGCCGTAGGGACGAATGATTATTCGCCTCTACAATCGCAACGTTCTGCCCCGTTGGTGGTGTTCGGCTCGTTCCAGGACTACCTCGGCCGGGACAAATACGGCAACATCAAGGCCAAGAACGAGTGGGTACACAGCATCCACTGGGATCTGATCGTCTTGGACGAGTACCATTTCGGGGCGTGGAACGACAACGCCAAGAGTCTGCTCGACCTCGGGGATGCCGATGCCAAACGGCGTCAGGCGGAAGAAGATGCGGTGATGGGCGAGAGCGGCATCGACGTGGAGAGCGGGCGCGCCTGGGACGACGAGGAGATCCCCATCACCGGCAAGCACTTCCTCTACCTCAGCGGCACCCCCTTCCGCGCCCTCGCCACGGGCGAGTTCATGGAAAGTCAGATCTTCAACTGGACATATCAGGACGAACAGGCGCGGAAAGAGGCCGTCGGCGGTCCCTACTTGGAGATGCCCACCATGGTGATGATGACCTACCAGATGCCGCAGGACCTCGGGGCGATGATTGAGCAGTGGGACATGGACGGCTTCGACCTCAACGAGTTCTTCCGTGCCGAAGGCAAGACTTTCGTGCACGAAAAGGCTGTGCAGAAGTGGCTCGACATTATCCGCGGCAAGGCACCGATCTTCGGCGACGGCAGCTCGCCGCTCAACGTGCACCCCGCGCTGCCCTTCGAGGACACGCGTCTGCTCGACCTTTGCGCCCACACGATGTGGTTTCTGCCCAACGTGGCCTCTTGCGATGCGATGGAGGCCCTGCTGCGCCGTCCGGCCAACGGGTTCTACCAGAACTATACCATCATCAACTGCAGCGGCACGAAGGCCGGCATCGGCATAGACGCCCTCGGTCCCGTGCGCGAAGCCATGGGCGACAACCCGCTGAAGACCCGCACCATCACGCTGACTTGCGGCAAACTGACCACGGGCGTCACCCTGCGCCCATTGGGTGGATTGCTGATGCTGCGCAACTGCTCCAGCCCCGAGACCTACTTCCAGACGGCCTTCCGGGTACAGAGTCCGTGGACAGTCCCCGACAAGGACGACCCCACGAAGCGCACTATCCTCAAGCCCACCTGCTACGTGTTCGACTTCGCCCCCAACCGTGCCCTGCGCGAGGTGGTGACCTACGCCAACCAGTTAGATGTCGATGGCAACCGCCGCATCACCGATAAAGTCGATGAGTTCATCAACTTCCTGCCCATCCTGCAGTTCGACGGCAGCTCAATGAAACGGGTGGATGCCACCGAAATTCTCGACTTTGTAGATAACGGCACCAGCGGCACGCTTCTGGCCCGCCGCTGGAACAGCGCCCAACTGGTGAATGTGGATAACGCCACGCTGCAACGGGTGTTGGACAATCCCGAGGCATTGGCCACCATTATGAAAATCGAGGGTTTCCGCGCTTTGGGCAGCGACATCATCGAGAACATCGTCAACCGTGCGGAGAGAATCAAGAAACTGAAACGCGAGGCCGGCGAAGGCGGCGACAGCAAGAAGAAAAAGGAACTGACGCAGGAGGAGAAGGAGTACCGCTCCAAACGGCGCGAGGTGCAGGAGAAGCTGATGAAGTTCGCCACCCGAATCCCGATTTTCATGTATCTCACCGACTACCGCGAGGAGAGTTTGGAGGATGTCATCCGCAAGTTGGAACCCAAACTGTTCGAGCGCGTCACCGGTCTGACCATCGACGATTTCGACCTGCTACTGCGCATCGGGGTCTTCAACCGCGCCTACATGAACGACGCCATCCTGAAGTTTCGCCGCTACGAAGACGCCTCCCTGTCCTACACCGGCGTCAACCGCCACGCCTCCGATACCCGTATCGGCCTGATGGACAGCACGGTGCCGATTGAGGCGATAGTGGATTAAAGATTGTTGACATCTTCCCATCCATCCGAATCATTACCTCCCCCACCCTACACGAAGAACAAGCACACCCCCGCCACGCTGACGACGGCGCCGATGACCTCGCGGACCGTCACTTTCTGGTGGAACAGGATGGCCGAGGGGGCGATGATGAGGATGGGCGTGAGCGCGAAGATGGTCTGCGCGATGCCTGCGGAAGTGTACATCGTGGCCAACAGCGACGCGCTGACCCCAATGAACGGCCCAAAGATGGTGGAGGCGAACACGCATCCCATCGCCTTGCGGTCGCGGACGGCACTGCGCAGCTTCGCCAGACCGTCTTTGCTGAACAGCATCAGCGAGAGGAAAAAGCCCGCCAGCCCGATGTAGGCGCGGATGGTGGTGGCGGCGAAAGGCACGCAGATGCTGACCGGCAACGGCAGCAACGCGCCTTCAAAGACCGCATCCTGGGAAATGTTGAGCGCCGTGAGCGCCGCTTCGTAGTGTTGAAGTCCCATCTTGCTGAGTACCAGTCCGAAACCTTGACAGATGCCGGCCATTGCCGCGTAGAAGATGCCCTTGGCGGGCAGCTTGAAACGCAGTCCGTGATGCTCCGAATCATCGTTTTTCGAGAGAATAGACAGGGCAATGCCGCTCAAGGTAACCACCATTCCGAGGATGGCGACCGGGCGCATCTGCTCGCCGAGGAGGATTCGTCCCGTGAGTGCCGCCGTAGGGGCCGAAAGGGTCATGAAGAGCTGGCCGAAGCGCGACCCGATGTGGATGTAGCCCTGCATCAGGCAGTAGTCGCCGATGACGTAGCCGACCACGCCCGAGAGCAGCAGCCAGCCCCACGTGCCGCCGTCGGCGTGGCGCGGGTAGGGCACGCCCATCACCAACCAGAGCGTGAGGACGAGGAAGCACAGCGACATCGTCATCCGGATCGTGTTGAACGGCAACGAGCCCATCCGCTTCGAGCCCACTTCCGCGAAAAGCGCGGTGGCGGTCCACGAAAGGGCGACGAACAGGGAAATCAGCTCACCGAGAAACATGGGTTAGGGGTTTAGGGTTATTTGACCTTCTTGATACGCTCGTCGCGTTCGGGGCTGACTACATCGGAGAGGAGGGAAGACATTTGGGAAATCATTCTGTATTATCTGATTATGCCGTTTTATTCCAAATGATATCTGCAGCAAAGACTTGGCTCAAAGTGCGGTCGCTTTTAATAATCCAATACTTGAAGCCCAACAGCTCTTTAGTGATAGATAATTCATCTCTGACGGCTTTTGCGGTTTCAGGTGTTGGAGATTCCTGATACTTCATAACCAAATCTGTGAACCTATTCATAACACTTACTGCTTGCTCGAAAAAGCGTTCCTCTTTAGTTGTTCTTGGTTGATTGGTACCATTGTAAATCCTACTTAACAATTCTGCGGTTTCGTTATGTTGTTCATCGTTGATTATTGACAAAAAGACTGCTTTTTTATTTGCAAAATCAATAAAATGCTCGATTTCATCCTCTATGTTGCAATCTTTTGGCACAAGAGTGTTGTCGAAAGAATCCGACTTCTTTCTATTGCAATAGCCGCAACCCATATATAAATTGTTCCAATCCTGCACCAAATCTGGAAAATTGTGTGTGCTTTTATGATGCTCTATCTCGAAATCCGTGTCACGTTTTCTCTCACACAAGTAGCATTTGTCATTTTGATCTGCGAGCAGCTGTTGTTTAACATCTTCTCCATCGTATCTTGAAGTTGTATTTAAAGACGATGGCGCGTTATGACTTTTCTTTACTCTAATCATTATCTTACAGGTTCTTGAGTTTATCTGAGTTTTGGATCATTAACTGACGAAAGCCGCCAACAATCAAAGGGGAGGCTGTTTCGGAAATTTTTTCAAATTCGGATTTCAATTGTCTGATTGCCACCTTGTCGGCATCCGTCAATATCTTTTTTTCGAGCAAACTTTTTAGTGTCCCCAACTGCATTTCGGCATAACTCGAGGGTGTTCTAACGCCGAAATACCCTTCTGCCAGCGATTCGTATGAGTATTCAGTCAAATTATCCAACACTTTCCTGTGTTCCAAATCAAACGCAACAGCATCTGGCATTGAATTCAAAACGAACGGGGAATGGGTGGTGACAATAAATTGGATGTTGGGGAATGTCTTTGTCAAGAATGGCATGATAATCCGTTGCAATTCAAGATGCAAATGGGTTTCAATCTCGTCAATCAAGACAATGCCCTCCTTTTTGTATGCATCAGATAGTTTACTCCCATGCTGCATTTTCAAAATCAGATCGGAAACGATATTGATAGCAGCTTTGAAACCATCGGACATTTCATTAAAACCGAATTTTTGTTCTCCCAACACTATCTTGAACGAATACTTGTTCTCCTGATCAAAATCCAGCCTCAAATCATCATTCAAAAAGATACCTTTAAGCACTGATTCAAAACCTTTGAACCAAGCTTTTATGGACTGTTCACGTTCTTTATTTTGATCACTGATTGCCAATAGTTCCTGAAACTTCAAGTCCACAAGAAACTTGATAAATTGGTCAGAAACTGTTTCGCGTACGTTACTGACATCTCCCACCAGTGGCTTTTGAGGTGAATCCGGTTCTATCATTTTGACGTGACGGTCAGCCTGATAAAGAGCCATGATGAAATCCCCTTTCCTGTATTGTTGTGCAATATATGCTAGACTGATGATGTCACATTTGATATTGTTGCCTGCATAACCATATTTATTGACATTGTCGATTTCATACTCCCGTTGTTGCAACGAATATCTGCCTCTAAGCATGACTTCAACATCCTTATCGTTTGGCAATTGTTCCAAAAGGTTGGCGATAGCATCCAACAGCACTGTTTTTCCGCTCCCATTCTTGCCCGTAATGATAAGATGCGGATACTTTGCGTCGGCAATTGGGATGTCAAAGTTCTCCAGATGGAACAATTTGTTAATATGAATATTTTTGATGAAGTAATTCATAATAATATCGGTTAGTTTTTATTCATAAAGGTCTGTTTCGGTTTATTGTCGTTGCATTCAGCCACTTTCTTGATGGTTTAGTTGGTCTGCTTCTCGTCATTCAGCTTTAGAAATTTGAAATGGCAAAGATACACTTTTCTTTGGTTGAGGTGAATTCTCAAAGACAAACCCGCATCATCGCCCGTATCCTCCGCGCCACCTCATCCGGACGGTCCACCAGCAGCTGGCCGTGGTTCATCTTCTCGAAGACCTCTACGTGCGCTTCTGGACAGAGAGACAGCAAGTGTTTGACCTGCGGCTTCGCGACAAAAGCTTCCTTGGTACCGTGCCAATAGTGGATGTCGGCTCCGTGAATAGATTCCAATTTACTGGTATATACCGACTTGTACCCATCCAACACCGCGCGGGTCTTCCCCGACGGATAGACCTTCCTGACCTCATCCAACAGCACATCGAAGTAGTGCGAGTGGAATACCCAGCGCCAGAAGCCGGTCCAGTGGTAGCAGGTCCACACGTTGAGGGCCTGGTAGTGGCGAAGCGGTCCCACGGTCCACCTGGGCAGCGGTAACAGCGGTGCAGCATCCATGATGGCGTGGTCGATGACGATTTCGTTGCGTTCCAGCATCCGCGAGAGGATTTTCCCGCCCAAGGAGAGCCCGTAGGCAACATCCAACCGCCCACCGAGATTCTCCTGCACATAGCGGATAGCCTGCGCGGCCTGGTCATCGACGGAGGTGAATCGGGAGGGCTTGCCGAGCAGAAAGCCGTCAATATCCGCCGTTACAATATGAAAATCCTCCTTCAGCAGCTCCACCAACGGAAGGAAAATCTCGTGCGAGACTCCCAAACCGGGAAGCAGCAGGAGGGTCGGTTTCTCGGGAATGCCGTAAAGGTGGAAGTCCATAAATCGATGAATTGTTTGGAACTACGGCTATTAGCGCGGCTTGACAACCGATCCGCCGGAGGCAGGGCAGTTGACGACCGGATGGCACTCATCGGAAATAGCGCCGTAAGTGAGCATACTGCCGCCACTAAGCTCCACATTCAAATCTGAGCAGACCGTGACATCGGCTTTGCTGGCACCGCTCATGTGCCCTTGCACCGCCATGGTCTCAAGACGAGCGGCTTCCAACTGACTGCCGCCACTGAGGTCGATTTCCATCCTGCGTTGGCAATAGCCGCCAACCGTGACAGAGGACGCGCCCGAGAGGGCAACATCAAATTTTTGGGATTTGGCATAACCCGAATAAATCGATGCACCCGAAAGATCCATTTGGAGGTCGTCGGCTGTAACATCCCCCCTAAGGACAGATGCGCCGGAAAGATCGACCGCCACATGCTCACCGAGAAGGTCACCCGTAAACGAAGAGGCCCCGCTAAGGTCCAGTTTACGAAGAACGGCTGCCGGGATGACCGCCTTCGCCTTTCCGCTATAGTTTGTGGTCGGCTTAAATCCGATTTGCAATTCGCCGTCAACGACTTTCACCACCACCCTATCGTGCGCAAGCTCGCCCACGGTAACGACCACATCCTCCACCTGGTCGCTCATGGTCACCTGAAAGCCGCCGCTGGCCTCAAGCCCTGTGAAAGGAGCATTGACGGGATAGTCTCGGGAGGTGGGAGTACCCCAATCTTTTGTGCATCCGAAAAAAAAGATGCTCAACGACACCAGAATGACAATGTTTTTCATAATTCGATATATAAACAATTAATATTCGGCAAAAGTACAATTTTTGTTTTAAAAACAGGGTCATCACGAATGGCGAGGCATTTCAGGCGTGCGTGCTTCGGTAGGCTTCCAATCGTTGATTCAACAGGTCAAGGAGTTCCTGGGGTTTCATCGACA
>JAFXPL010000020.1 GCA_017527945.1 Bacteroidales bacterium
CTCCTTCACCAACCAGGTGATGGCGCAGCTCGATTTGTGGCAGCATGACTATCAAGTGGGCGTGTATAACTTGCCGAAACACCTTGACGAGGAGGTCGCCCGCTTGCATTTGGGCAAAATCGGGGTGAAACTTACCAAGCTCACCCAAAAACAAGCTGACTATATCGGCGTGAAGGTAGAAGGCCCGTACAAGACCGATTCGTATCGGTATTGAGCGTTGAGAGGCTTTTAAAACAGACGAATCCAATATGCTCTATCCCGATAATTTTGAAGAAAAAATCGGTTTTGACATCGTGCGCCAGCTCATCCTGGCGCACTGTTTGAGTCCGCAAGGGGCAGAAGCCGTCGGCGATATGCAGTTCATGACCGACATGCTGCAGATTATGCCCGCGTTGGAGGCCGTGGAGGAGTTTCGCCAGTTGCTGCTGTTTGACGAGCCCTTTCCCGCCCAGGACTTCTACGACCTGCGCGAGACCCTGAAGCGGCTTCGCATCGACGGCACTTACATCGAGTTGGACGAACTGGCCTGCCTGCGCGGCTTTGTGCAGTCCATGACCAACATTTTCGTCTATTTCAAGGTGCGCCACGAAGACAACCGCTATCCGCGCCTATGGTCGATGTGCGCGGAAATGCCCCTGCAGCGCGACCTGATGGCCGCCATCAACAAGATCCTGGACGACAAGGGGCAAATGCGCGACAACGCCTCCGACGAGCTGGCACACATCAAGGGGGCCATCAATCGCCTCTCCCGCGACGCCGACCGACAGATTCGCAAGATCCTCGCCGCCGCCAAGCAAGACGGCATCGTAAAAGAAGATGCCGAGATGACCATCCGTAACGGCCGTCTCTGTATCCCGGTCTCCGCCCAGTTCAAACGCCGGTTGCGGGGCTTCGTCCACGACGAGTCCGCTACCGGACAGACCGTTTTCATCGAACCGACAGAGGTTTTCGACACGAACAACGAGCTCAAGGAACTGCAAAATGCCGAACAGCGCGAAATTATCCGCATCCTCACGGAAATTTCCGGCACCATCCGACCGTTGATTGACGACCTCGTTGACGCGCAAAAACTGATGGGAAGATACGACTTCCTGCGGGCGAAGGCCCTTTTCGCCATCGACATCGACGCTGCCGTGCCACACATCCATCCCAAAACCATCGTGCAATGGTATCAGGCCAAGCACCCGCTGCTCTACCTCAATTTCAAGAAAGCCCACAAGGAAGTGGTTCCTTTGGACATCCACCTTCTGCCAGAAAAGCGCATCCTGATCATCTCCGGCCCAAACGCCGGCGGCAAATCCGTCTGCCTGAAAAGCGTGGGACTACTGCAATACATGATGCAGTGCGGTCTGCCCGTCCCGATGATGAGTACCTCCGACATGGGCATCTTTGAAAGCATCTTCATTGACATCGGCGATGAGCAGTCCATTGATAACGATTTGAGTACATACAGCTCTCATTTACAAAATCTTAAGACGATGGATGAGAACTTGAACGCAAAGTCGCTGTTCCTGATCGACGAGTTTGGCAGCGGCACCGAGCCCACCTTGGGTGGTGCATTGGCCGAATCAATTTTAGAGCGCTACTACGACACCAAGGCCTTCGGTATCATCACCACGCACTACGGCAACCTGAAGATGTTCTCCGACACGCACCCTGAGGCGGAAAACGGAGCCATGTTGTTCGACACCAATGCGTTGTTACCGCTTTACATTCTCAAAATGGGCAAACCGGGCAGCTCTTTCACCTACGAAATCGCCCGGCATATCGGGTTGGACCCGAAAATTATCGACAATGCGATTCAAAAGTCGGGTACGGCGCAAATCGACTACGAACGAAAGTTGGAAGAAATCGAAATCACACAAATCGAGACCGAGCAGAAACTCAAGATGGTGCGGGCCGCCGACGAGCAGTTGGCACTGATGATCGATGAATATGCCGACAAGTTCGCGCAGCTCGACAAGCAGCGCAAGGAAATCCTGACCAAGGCCAAGAACCAAGCCAACAGCATCGTCGATAACGCCAACAAGATTATCGAGAACACGATTCGGGAAATCAAGGAGTCGAAAGCCGACGCGGTGAAGACCAAGGCGGCGCGCGAGGAGGTGAAAACCTTCAAAAAGGAGATGCAGAAGGAGATTGAGCATATCGAGAAGGCGGAAGCGGAGGCGGTGAAGAACATCATCCCCGTCCATCGGAAGAAGCCAGTGGAGCGGAAACGTTCCGAGGAAGAGGTTCAGGACAAGACCATTCGCGTGGGCGATTCCGTCTATATGCCTGATTCCCAGATTGCCGGCGAGGTGACGCAAATTGACGGCAACGAGGTCACCATCTCGTTCCACTCGGTGAATTTCCGCACGAAGCTGGACAAGTTGATCAAAATCAGCAAGAAAGAAGCGCGGAATGTGGAGCGCGGGCATGTATCACAGTTCAACACCGGTTCCATCGCCGACGCACTCAACAAAAAGCTATCGGATTTCAACACCACGTTGGACGTACGCGGGCAGCGGGCGGAAGAGATGGTGCACAACCTGGAGGAGTATCTGGATGAAGCGGAGATGTTAGGCATGGCCAACCTGCGGATTTTGCATGGCAAGGGGAATGGTATTTTGCGTAGCGTTGTAAGACAGTATCTATCTAAAAGACAGAATGTTGTAGAGTTCCACGATGAGATGTTGGAATTAGGTGGCGCAGGCATCACAGTGGTGAAAATGAAAAAGTAGCGAAAAATTTATTATTTTCGCCGCTTTACTAAAGAAGAGAGATTATGGCACAGAAAAAATTCGCCGTCATCGGCGCGGGACAGTTCGGACAGGCCATTAGCCTGGCTCTTTCGGAAAAGGGATTCGAGGTGCTGGTGATTGACAAGGACATGAAAAAAGTGCAGAACATCAGCGATGATGTAGCATACGCCGTGTGCACGGATGCCACCGACAAGCGTGCGCTGCTGAACGAGAATATCAAAGAGTTCGATGCGGTCATCGTGGCCATCGGGGATGACTTCGTGGAGCGACTGCTGTGCATTTCCAACCTGATCGACCTCGGCATCGAGAAGATTTACTGTCGCACCAAAGGTGCCCATCAGCAGACCATTCTGGAGAAGATGGGCATCACGGAGTTCCTGTCTCCCGAGGAGGAGTTGGCCACATTGCTTGCGGAGCGTCTCAGCAATCCCAATATTCTTTCCTACTTGCAAATGCCCGATGAATACCGTATCGCCTCCATCATCGCGCCCGACCGGTTGGAAGGCCTTACGCTCGGCGACGTCAACTTCCGTGACAACCACCATCTCAGCTTGGTGACCATTCGTCGTAACTTCGAAGAAATTGAAAACAAGGAACTTACGATGAAACAACATATTATCGGCGTGCCCGACAACTCGATGGTCATCCGCAAGGATGACGTTTTCGTGCTGTTCGGCAAGGACCGCGACATCGACAACTTCATCAAGATCAACTTGTAATGTTTCTGTTCGGCAACCGCGACGAGTACAATGGGAAGCGACGGATCCACATTGTGAATCACAAGGACCGCATCCAGCGGGTCTTGCGCATTTGCAGTCTGGTCGTCTCCATCGTGACCATCGCGTGCATTTTCTGTTACCACGGCCTATATATCACCCCGTTGGTCAAAAACCTCATTCGTTGGGTTATTTATGGCAGCCTCATCTTCTATGTGGTCAAATATTTCATTCTGATGTTCTATTCGCTTCATCGTCTTGAGTTCTTGAAGCGATCATGGGGCGAGTTTATCATCATCATACTGCTCATCGCGCAGTTTATTTCCATCAACTTTTTCCATTTCAGTTTCATCGATGCCCAGAATTTCGAGAATATCTATTTGATATTCATACAGTTCTACTTTTTAATCATCGTGGTTATCGAATTCGCCAAGGCCAGCAGTTCCTTGGGGAAATTTCGATTAAGTCCGCCGGTGCTGATGGTCGGGTCGTTCCTTTTCCTCATCACCATGGGCACCATTTTACTGATGATGCCGCGCATGACCACCAACGGCATCTCCTTCATTGACGCTTTGTTCACCGCCACCAGCGCCAGCTGTATCACGGGGCTTTCCGTGGTGAGCACCTCGGCCTGCTTCACCTTCAAAGGACAAGTAGTGATCATGATGCTCATCCAGTTGGGCGGTATGAGCATCCTCTCATTTGCAACGTTCTTCTCCACGTTTTTGTCCAGTTCCATGGTGGGTCTGCGCTACCAGTACATGATTCGCGACATGATGTCCACCGACCGTCTTTCCGACTCGGTGGGGTTGCTTCGCAGCATTGTGCTCACCACCGTCATCATCGAAGCGGTGGGCGCGGCATTCCTCTTCACCTATTGGAAATCCACCGGTTTCTTCCTTTCCGACAAGCAGAACCTCTTTTTCTCCATATTCTATACGGTTTCCGCGTTCAACAACGGCGGTTTCGTGCTCATTGACGACAGTTTGCTGAATCTTGGCGTGCCGGGGAGCTATTTTCCGCAGGTGGTCATCATGATGCTGGTGTTCCTCGGCGGCATCGGTTTTGTCACTATCCGCGATTTCTTCAGCTACCGTTACATCCGTGAACGCAACAAATACCATTGGAAGACGCTGATGCCGCAGACTAAGATTGTACTGTATGTCACGTTCGCTATCATCGGCATTGGCAGCGTGCTCTATTTTCTGATGGAATACAATGGCACATTGAAAGGTATTGACGGGTTAGGAAATAAGATTTTCACCACCATATTCCAAGTCACCACTTGTCGGACATCAGGATTTAACGTCTTGGATGTCAACGCTATGCGTCTTTCAACAGTGATTATGATTTTGGTGATGATTTTTATTGGCGGCTCCCCCAGCTCCACAGGCGGCGGCATCAAGACCACCACGCTTTTCATTGTCATCAAATCGGTGATAGCCACAGTGAAAGGCAAAAAAGACATCGAATTCGACCATAAGGCCATTTCAGCTTCGTTGGTGGAGAGAGCCACCACAATCCTCCTTTTGTCGCTGAGTTTCATTGCGGGGTCTTGTTTCATGCTCACGGTTGTGCAACCTGATGTGAAGTTGCTACCCGCCCTGTTCGAGACTGCTTCCGCTTTCACCACTTGCGGTCTCTCCACGGGTGAATGCGCCAACTGGAACTGGATGGCCAAAGTGATCCTAATTGTCAACATGTACTGCGGCCGTATCGGGACGCTGACCATGGCCTTTGCCCTCACTCGCCACAAGAAGGAGTCGCCGCATCAGTATCCGGATTTGTATCTTATGTTAGGATAATACAGAATACGTGCTGTGTTGCATGTACAATCGATCTGTTTATGTGCTTTTATTTCCCGCTCTTTTTCATGAACATCTTCCCGATGCGGTTCTTGCCGTTCAACTCCGCCATCAGAATAATGCCGAAGGCAATGGCCACGGTAGCCTTCAACGCGACGAAACCGCTCTGCAAGGCCTGTCCTATATGATTGGCAACGATGTTGTAGGTGGTCCAGAAGATGCCAGCACCCGGCACCAACGGGAAAATGCCGCAGATGAGATAGACCGTGATGGGACATTTGCGGGTGATGGCCAGCGCCAGAGCCGTGAAGGTGACCAACGCCGTAGCGAAAAAGACCACCATCGTGGCTGACATCCCCGTGTGATGCATGAGTATGAGGTAAAGCAGCCAGCCAAGCGTACCGCACAAGCCGCTGTCTAAGTAGTACCTGCGGGGCACGCCAAAGAGCACGGCGAAGGCCACCGTGCCGACGTATGCCGCCACAAGCTGCACGAACATCCCGGCTGTTTCAGGCGCGGCTGTCAGGTTCTCCAAGTGCTGAAACTCCCCGTCGATGGACGCGTCCAACAGGAACGCCAGCGCCACCCCCATGGCAATGCAGAAAAAGGTGAGCAAAGCATCCAACAGCCGCGTGACACCGGCAATGTAGTCCTCATGCGCCATGTCACGGATGCCGTTGGTGAAGGCCACCCCGGGAATCAACGGGATGATAGCCCCGATAATCATGTTGCTGAGATGGTTTCCTAACCCCCACCGTTGCATCATCACGCAGAGGAAAGTGGCCAACAAGGCCCCGGTCAGGTTGCCGGTAATGCGCGAAAGATGCCGGTATCCGATAAACAGCATATAGACCCAAAGGACCAGTCCGGCCACGAATGCGGCCACGCTGTCCATGAAACCGCCCCCGAAGATAATGCAGAAGGCCATGCTACCGAAGGCGGAGGCTGCAATCTGCTCCCACACGGGCTTGGCCCTCATCCCCCGAATCGCCTTGAGCCGCCGCTCCAACTGCTCAAGGTCGCACTTGCCCTCAGTGACCTCTCGGGAAAGCTGGTTCACCGCCACCACCTTGTCGAGGCTCGCCCCCTTGATAGGGATGAACTTTGTACGCGCGAATCCCTTTGCTGTGGCCATGAGGCCGTTGCTGAGCACGAAGAAACTCTCGTCCTCCACGCCATAGTGGCCAACGATGCGCCGCATGGTCTCATCAACCCGCGAGATCTCCGCCCCGTTTTCGAGAAGGATACTGCCGGCTTCGTAAGCCAGGTCCATGATTTTGCTGTTATCGTTCATTGGTTTCTTGAATTTTGTCGAATTACTTTTTTATATCTCCACGTATCGCGTGACTCTGCTCTTGTTTTTTTATTGAAAACAGCTGTGACAGCATGCAATACATTGCTAATATAGGCAGCCGAAAGCCCATAACGGGATTTTCCTAAAGGTGGCCGTGTCAATGCCATCTGCGGCCACATAAGCATTTCCCTCATCACGAAGTTGAGCGAAACCCTTGTCCCTCCCACCAACCTCGATGATAAGATTTCCATTAATCCGAAAATCACCACCCTTCAGTCCACCGTATTCAACACGATGCCCGGAAGAGGCTAACTGATTGCAAAAGAAAGTCTCCCGAACAGTACCGATAGAAGGCTTTTCATTAGAAAGCGTGTAAAGTAAGTTTGGATTGTCAAGGAGGATTTTGTCGGGCTTTTGAAGGTCGCTGACACTTTGGATGTTGGTGAACAACCGGCGGATAAGCGCTGCCTCTTCCAAATGATTCAGATATTTCAACACCGTAAGACGTTGGATACCGACATTCTTTGATAACTTACTGATATCCACTTCGTAAGGAACCATTGATGATATAGTTTGAAGCAAGGCCTTTATTTTACGAGTGTTGCCCACTTCAAGTTTGCGACAGTGAGGCAATTCTACATCAATCGTGTAGTTTACCACTGCCTCCACACTATTTTGGTAAATGTTCTCATTCTCAAAGAAATAAGGATAGTATCCCTCTTCCAAATATTTTTGGAAAAACTCAAGGGGATGACATTTTGCTTTCACTTCATTACAAAATGTGTTCGGCTTTTCAAGCAAATGTTCAAGTGAGATGGCTTTGATTTGAATTTCTGACGAAAACCAAAGGTATTCCCGAAAGGATAGCCCCGGCATCAGGTATTCTGTCATACGACGCGACAGATCCGCTTGTCCATCATTGATTTGCAAGAGAGAGGAACCACTCACAACAATGTGCAAATCCTTGTGCAAATCATAAATCTCCTTGATTTCACGACTCCAATTCTCATATTTATGCACTTCGTCGATAAAGAGATGACGTCCACCCATTTTGCAGAATGTATCAGCAGTATCCACTAATGTATGGGTGGTAAAATAACTCGTGTCAGCCGAACAATACAATACATGCCGATCATCGAACGTGTAGTGCGTCTTAATGTATTGCAACATCAGAGTGGATTTTCCAACTCCTTTAGGCCCTTTGATGGCTATGAGTCGTATAGACCAATCAATACGGTCCATAATGCTTCTCACGTATGCCGTAGGGGTATGTGCAATATATTCATCATGCCGCTCAAACAACTTTTCCATAGTCCTTTTTGATAATGTTAAAAATATTACGACGGCAAAGATATGTTTTTTTTGATATACAAAACCTCGGCGAGAATGTTTTTTATAAAAAACATTCTCGCCGAGGATGATTACTACTAATCTACACGAAAAACTTTGCGAAAAAGGAGTTTTGCAAGGAAACATCAACTACCGCCTTCTCGCGCTCACAATCCGGCCAATATACTGGTGGTGGATGCCCGCGGGAAAGTTCTCATAGCGCTTCTTGGGTATGTCCCCGAAACCCTCTTCGCGGAACGGGTCGCGGTAGATGACTTCGCATTCATACACCTCGCGGGCTTCCAAATAGTAAGGAGTTCCCTTCTCCGTATAAGCCACATGCAGCCCTAACTCTTTCTCTTTGTTGACATCGCGACCGCTGTGCGTGCCCATGTATTCCAACACATCCTTGCGATCCTCGTCGAAAACCATCACGGTGAAATACGGATACTTCTCCATGAACTCGTAAGTGTAACGGGCGGGTGCCACATACACGGTGATGGTGTTCACATTGTAGCTCCACACGTTGCCCAACGCACCCCAACCGATGGTCATCGCGTTGTGGTTCTCTTTGTCGCCAGAGGCCAACAGCAGCCCTGCGCCCTTGAACCAAGTGAACGGATTGCTGGCAAACTCCTTGTTGACATCAAATTCGGTGAAGACGTTCTCCTCAACGGGACGATTCTCCGCTTTAGGCTGCTCTCCGCCGAAAGTGTTGTAGGAGATATTCTCAGGTTTCCACTTGTCCTTGGGCTTGTTCTCGCCGTCGGGATAGCCAATGACGATGATATTGAGCGGTACAATATGCTCGGGCAGGTTGAGAATGGCGGAGATGTCCTTGACACGCTCCTCGGAAGGATATGCACCGGTCCAAACGGCACCAAGTCCCATGGCATTGGCGGCCAAGAGGATGTTCTCAGTGGCGGCAGAGCAGTCCTGCACCCAAAATTCTCGTGATTTGCCGTCAAGGGCCTTCTTCATGTCGCCGCACACCACGATGGCAAGGGGCGCTTTGGCAACCATGCCGGCGTAGGGATTGGCTTTTGACAGCGCTTTAAGCTGTGCCTTGTCAGTGACCACCACAAAGTGCCATGGCTGACGGTTCACAGCGGAAGGAGCCGCCATGCCTGCACGGAGCAACTGCTCGACCTGGGCCGCCTCAACAGGTTTGTCGAGGTAGCTGCGCACGGAAACGCGCGTGGCGATATTTTCCAACGCCATGTTGTTTTGGCCCTTCGATTTCTGGGCATTCGCTTCCATACACAAAGAGAATGCCGCCATACAAGTCACAAGAGACATACAGATAAATTTTAAAGGTTTCATATATTCAGAATTTTTGAGGGCGCGAAAATACAAAAAAAACGTATCTTCGCGGCGCAAATATCAGTATGCTAAAGCAAGGAATTATGAAAAATATTCTCATTACCGGCGGAGCTGGTTTCATAGGATCCCATGTGGTTCGACTTTTTGTCAACAAATATCCAGATTATCACATTTTTAACTTGGATAAGCTAACATACGCGGGCAACCTGGAAAACCTCACGGATGTGATGGAGAAGCCCAATTATACATTCATCAAGGGCGACATTGAAGACCTGGATTTCGTAATGGAGTTGTTCCGAAAACACCGTTTCGACGGGGTCATTCACCTCGCGGCGGAGTCGCATGTGGACCGTTCCATTGAGGATCCGATGACATTCATCCATACCAACGTGCTCGGCACGGTGCACTTGCTCAATGCCGCACGTGAAATTTGGAAAGGTTGCGAAGAAGGCAAAAAATTCTACCAAATCTCCACCGACGAGGTTTATGGAGCCCTCGGCGACACCGGCTCCTTCAGTGAAACCACAGCCTACAACCCCCACAGTCCCTATTCCGCCGCCAAGGCCAGCGCCGACCATTTCGTACGCGCCTATCACGACACCTACCATCTGCCGACCGTGATTTCCAATTGCTCGAATAACTACGGCCCGAACCAATTTCCGGAAAAACTTATCCCTCTGTTTATCAACAATATAAAACATAACAAACCGCTTCCAGTCTATGGACAGGGCCTCAATGTCCGCGACTGGCTCTACGTGGAAGACCATGCCGAAGCCATCGACCTCATCTTCCACAAAGCCGCCCCGGGAAGCACCTACAACATCGGCGGCAACAACGAGTGGCGAAATATCGATCTGATTAAGAAGCTGATTGAAATCATGGACCGCCGACTCGGACGCGCCGAGGGGGAGTCGTTGAAACTTATCACCTATGTCACCGACCGCGCCGGACACGATTTCCGCTACGCCATCAACGCCTCCAAAATCCGCGAGGAACTGGGTTGGTCGCCAAAGGTGAAGTTTGACGAAGGCTTTGAAAAGACCGTGGATTGGTACCTCGCTAACGAGGAGTGGTTCAACCATGTGACCTCCGGCGAATACGAGGAATACTACAAAAAAATGTACGAGGGTCGATAACAAGCATTTGCCGCCGTGCAAAAACAACCTTTAGCAGAAGTCCTTCGCCCCCACTCCATAGAGGGCTACATCGGCCAGGAGCACCTGATGGGTGAAGGGGCGGTATTGCGCACAGCCATCGAGAGCGGCAACATCCAGTCGATGATTTTCTGGGGGCCGCCCGGCGTGGGCAAGACCACCCTCGCGCTACTCATCGCGCAATCCATTGACGCGGAATTCTTCACCCTCAGCGCCATCAGCAGCGGCGTGAAAGACATCCGCGAAGTCATCGACAAGGCCAAGAAGTCCGAAAAACGGTGCATCCTCTTCATCGACGAAATCCACCGCTTCTCCAAGTCACAGCAGGACTCGCTGCTCGGCGCAGTGGAACAAGGTGTGGTCACGCTCATCGGCGCCACTACGGAGAACCCCTCCTTCGAGGTCATCTCCCCACTGCTCTCCCGCTGCCAAGTCTATGTGCTGAAAGAGCTTTCCAAGGAAAATCTCGAAAAGCTCCTGCAAACGGCCATCGGCTATTTGGAGAAACAACTCGGCTGCAAAATCAAATTAGAGAATACGGAAGCATTGTTGCGCATTTCCGGCGGCGATGCCCGCAAACTTTTGAATGCCATTGAGTTAGTGACATGGATGACACCGCCGGTAGATGGGGTTGTCACCCTCACGCACGAACAGATCGTACACGTCATCCAACAGAACCTGGCCCGCTACGACAAGCAGGGCGAGCAACACTACGACATCATCTCCGCCTTCATCAAGTCGATGCGCGGCAGCGACCCCAACGCAGCCGTCTATTGGATGGCCCGGATGCTCGTTGCCGGCGAAGACCCGCTCTTCATCGCCCGCCGCATGGTCATCCTCGCCTCCGAGGACATCGGCAACGCCAACCCCAATGCGCTGCTCTTAGCCAACAATTGCTTCCAAGCGGTCAACGTCATCGGAATGCCCGAAGCGCGTATCGTATTGTCACAGACGGCAATATACTTAGCCAGCTCGCCCAAGAGCAATGCCTCCTACATGGCCATCGACAACGCCTATGCCCTCATCAAGCAGACCGGCGACCTGCCCGTGCCGCTCCACATCCGCAACGCACCGACCAAACTGATGAAGGAACTCGGCTACCACAAAGGCTACCAGTACGCCCACGATTTCGAACATAATTTCGTAAACCAGGAATTTCTGCCCGAACAGATTGCCGGCACTAAACTCTACGAACCGCAGAACAACCCGCGCGAAAACGAATTGCGCCGATATCTGAAGAACTGCTGGAACGAGAAATACAAATACTGAGACCATTTTCTCCGCAATTTTTTTTACTTTTGCGACATTGTTTCGAAAATGGCAGACTCTCATTCCCATACGGCTAAACATAATACTTTCGGCAACTTTTGCGCCGTGTGGATGTTGCTTTTGTGCTTTGCTTCCGGCAAAATAAACGCCCAAGACTACCATTTTTCCCAATTCTATGCAAATCCGACCGGAATGAACCCGTCGTTGACAGCGGCTTTCGACGGAGTGGTGCGCGGCAGCGTCATCATGCGCTCACAATGGTTAGCGGTAACCAAACCGTTCATGACCATGGGGGCCGAAATCGACGGAGCCGTCTATAAGAACCACCGGCGGCAGGAATTGCTGGGCATCGGACTAACTTTCAACGGCGACAAGGCCGGCGACGTGAACTACCGGTCAGTGCAGGCGTTTGTGTCCCTGTCGTACATCAAGAATATCGGCCGGCACAGCCGCCACAAACTTGGTCTGGGACTCTACGGAGGCATCATCAACAACCATTTCGACCTGGACTTGAGCACGTGGGACAACCAATTCGTGGACGGCGTCTTTTACCCGCATCTTGTCAGTGGCGAGAACTTTGAAACGGTTCAACGGCTGTATGCGGACTTTGGCGCGGGAGTGTTTTGGAGTTTCTTGCCCAACAAGACTCTGCTCCTTCGCGCGGCATTCGGCGCTTCGCACGTGAACCGGCCGTTTTACGGCTTCGGGGAGAGCCAAGCAAGGCTTCCCGTGAAATACACCGCCCACTTCTACTCGCAAATCGCCCTCAACCGCGAAGTCTCCCTCTCTCCGATGCTGTACGCCTCCTGGCAACGCTCGTTCAGCGAATACCTGATTGGTTGCAACGTTGAGTATTTCAAGAAGAAGAACAGCTACACCACCCTTTTCACGTTAGGCGGCGGACTGCTCTACCGTTGGAACGATGCGCTGGTTTTCAATGGGTTCGTAAGCTGGCAAAACCTTCGTTTCTCGCTCGCCTACGATGTGAACGTGTCTCCGTTCGTGATTGCCACCCACGGACGCGGCGGCATGGAAATCGCCATCTCGTACATCTTCAAGAAACGCACCATCACCCGAATTGGAAAAGAACCGTGCCCGTATGATATTATGTAAAGGTTATGGGTTATAGCAGTCTGATCAAGGAAAAAATGCCATATAGGTCGCTCGTTTTGTGGATTTCAGTGCTTGCGCTTTCGTTATGTTCTCCGGCGAGGGCGCAAAATCTTGAAACACCTGTTTTGCCCACAACGGATTCGATTTCCGTGACGATTAAGCCGTTGCCGTCATCGGTGAATTCCTCCTTCTCGGAATATGCGTGCCGGTTGCTGCCCGACTCCGCATTCCTGTTCTCCTCCATGCGCAACGATGTCGCTGAAGACGTGGAGCATTTCTTCGAAACGAACTGGTACTGTTATCTTTACGAGTCCAACGCCTTGCCGAAAGGAAAGTTCTCTCCCCCTAAAGCGCTGCCGACAAACATCAACCACCCCAAGTATTTCAACAGCAATTTCTGTCTCAGTGACGATGGCCGTCGAATGCTCCTGACCCGCTGCGTACGCATTGGCGAAGGCGACCTGCATTGCGACTTGTGGCAGTCGGAGCGAGATGGCGAAAACTGGCGAAAACCTAAAAAACTGCCTCCAACCATCAATTCCAAACAATACTCCGCCATGCAGCCTTGTCTTGTACAAATGTCTGACTATGAAGTTCTTTACTTTGTATCGAATCGCCCGGGCGGCTATGGTCAAACAGATATTTGGTACTCCGTGGTGAAAGACGGCCACTACCAGCCGCCGGTCAACCTCGGACCGAAAATCAACACGGAAGGGTACGAAATGACACCCTACTACGACAACAGCCATAACATCCTCTATTTCAGCACAGATGAGCATAATGGATTCGGGGATTACGACATTTTCTGCAGCGAGGGCTCCCTCGGACGTTGGAATGCCGTACAGCATCTCCCTCGCCCTTTCAACTCGGAATACAATGACTTCTATTTCACTGTAAATCAAGATGGAGGAAGCGCTTTCCTCTCTTCAAACAGACCCTATCGTGATGCGGTGGACGACGACACCTGCTGCAACGACATTTTCTTCGTGGAATGGTCTCTTCCGGAGAAGGTCACAAAAGATACAACTCGCAGCGAGCCAGATATTCACGAGAAAATCGCCTCCGTGCTGCCCATCACGCTGTATTTCCAGAATGACAGTCCCGACCCGAAATCGCAATCCGATACCACAAGCAGAGACTACTTGGAGTTGTACAATGCGTATATAGCTGACATTCAAGAACATATCCGAAAATCGGGAGAAGGTTTGACGGGAGAAGAGCAACGACAAGCAATGTATGCTGTGGCGGGGTTCCTGCGCGACTCGGTGCAGACTGGCTACGCACGGTTGCTGAAGCTACAGCAGTACCTCACCGAGGCGATGGAGAATGGCGACACGGTGGATTTGGTCATCAGCGGGTTTGCCAGTCCGTTACACAACAGCAACTATAACAAGCATTTGTCATCCAGAAGAATTATCAGCCTTCTCAACTGGCTGCGGAAAGCTGACAATGGCCGGCTCTCCCCCTATCTTTCAGGGGAAAAGCCGGGATTGCAGTTGCATGTCTATTCCGAAGGAGCTGTGAATCACGCTTTTGAGACCGATGAGGTGCGGGAGACCGTCTTCGGATTGCGCGCCGCAAAAGATCGGAAGATTGTGATTTCCGGACGTTGATTAGTTGTGGACACACCTTACGGAAAAGCCGTTGCCCTTGTCCTTGTAGCTAAAATCCGTGCTGGCACTATTGTATCCGATTAAGAATCGTCCGGCATTGCCGCTACCGGACTCTGTGGCACTCCAGAAAATTGCGGTACTTCCAAAATTCTCAAATCCCATGTTGTAGTGGCGGTCGCCCGCAGGCATCGCATTGAATCCAGTAGCATTGTTAGTACTCTGACTGTTGCCCACTGCACAGGCTGTGGAATTGTTGTTCCATCCTGTCGTAGATGCCAAAGCCTTGGCTATATAGGCTGCGTTGTTGTCGCACAAATACTGCTCCTGACTGCCTACGAATACCACCATTTCTGCCCATTCCGCATCGCTGGGCACATGCCAGCCCTTAGGACAGATGCCTTGCACCGTACTCGGCTCGCTCGACACCGAACCGCCCGTCACGGCCACCCAATTGTATAAATAGCCGTAAGCATCCACATTGACGGGATTGTTGTTGGGACAGTAGCGATAAGGGACCGTACTGCTGGCGGAAGACCCTAATTCTATAGGGGTGCCGTTACGGTAGTGCGCAGTGCGCAAGTTCTCCGCCATCCAACACTTGTTGCCAATCCGGACGGTTTGGTAGGTGTTGCTGTCGTAGTCAAGAAGCGGGGTGACACCGCATTCAAAAGCGGAACACCCGCATTCATCCATAAGGCTGCCCAGGCTGTCCGTGACAGCACTCAAGCTGTCTGAGCGGGCCTCCAAGCTGTCTATCCTGGCCTGCATCTGCAAAATCTGCTGTTGCAAATCCTCCATTTGATTTGCGGTTTCATCGCCATTATGGGCAACGGCGAGGCCCCCTACGCCGTTGTCGCGCAGACAGCGGACAGAAAGGCTATTCCCCTTGCTCGTGTTGTCGCGATTCACATCGGCAGAATTATGGCTGAGTCTGCGCCGCCAAGCATTCCCGTTGGAGCTGTTTTCCGTGGAAGTCCAGAAAAAGGCACTGCTTCCGAAATTTTCGTAGCCCCAATTGTTATGGCAGTCGCCTGCGGGCATGGCGCTGAAACCTGTGGCATTGTTGGTACTCAGGTCGTTACCCACTGCACAGGCGACCGAACTGCTGTTCCAGTTTGTGGTGGAGGATAGTGCCTTTGCAATATTGGATGTGCTATTGTTGCACAGATATTGTTCCTGGCTGCTCACGAAATTTTCCATCTGTGTCCATTCCGCGTCACTCGGCACGTGCCAACCATTGGGACAGATGCCGCGCACGCCACTCGGGGTCGCACTACTTGACGCCGTCCCGTTCATCACGGCAACCCAGTTATACAGATAGCCGTAAGTACCGACATGGGCGGAATCGTGGTCGGGATAGTAATGTGCCGGCGTAGAGACACCGTAACTGGTTCCTAATGCAATGGAGGCACCGTTGCTAAAGTGCGTGGTGCGCAGGTTTTCCTTCATCCAGCACTGGTTACCGATAGGGACAGTGTTATAGACATTCCCGTCGTAATCCTTGACGGTGGATGTACCGCACTCGTATGTGGTCAGAACCGCACCCTCAAGCAAAAGCGTTTGCAAGCTGTCTATTCTACTGTTTAATGCGGCCAGCAACCCTTGCAAATCCGTGCTGGTAATGTAATCCGCATCATTGTTGAAGGCCGACACATCTGCAGGAACCTGCGGAATCTGCGGGAGATTGCTAAGATCGTTGTAGTCGCCGCTGAAACTGTTGCCCGCCTCGTTGGCGTACAACGCATACGGCACACTCAACAGCTGCTGTGTGGAGGTGACGGTGTAGTTGCTGCCGCCATTGGGGTCGATTTCCGACTTGAGGAAATAGACACCATTTCCCCAATTGATGGTACTGAGACTGCCATAAACCGCAGTACCTTCGCCTATATTCATGGTTATCAGACCGTTAGTGTTGGTGTTCAACATCTGCGTCTCCGAATAGACCACGCTGCCAGTGGCGGAATTTTGCAGGATGCTAATGCGAACACCTACCAACGTATTGGATATTAGCTGATTGCTTGCATTCCGCACCACAGCCTGGTACGTGAATTTGTTGGGAGCTTGAGCCATCAGATGGCAAAAAGTAAGGAGGGCGAAAATCGCCAACAATGCGCTTCTTTTCATTTCGTTTTATTTTTGTACCTTGTGAATGTTTTATTAATGCAGCTTAAAAGCTTGTGTCTGAATTTCTCGGGTGCAAAAATAAAGAAAAAAACTTAATGAATACGTAATATTTTCATTTTTTTTGCAATCAAAATGCCCAATCCCGCTAAAACAGCCGCAATCAGCCAGCCGCAGAAGATGTCAAAAGGATAATGCACCCCCACATACACCCGGCTGTAACAGGTCAGAAACGTCGTGCCGAAAAGCAACACTGCCAAGAGCCATCGCCGCCGAACTTTCGGACGAAGGAAATGGAAGAACAGAATGGAAGCCATGAGGTAGTTGATGGCATGGTTCGATGGCCAGCTGTATCTTCCTCCATAATAGTAAGTTCCATCTTTCCTTTGATGCAACTGCACCTTATAGTCATCATGGTATTCCGCGTCATGCGACGGTCTTAGCCGCGCGGCCGTTGGCTTGAGAATCCGTGCCCCCAGCGTGTCGGCTAAGAAAGCGACAACCGTAATCAACAGCAAAATTTTCCAAGATGACTTCCGATAATAGTAAATCACGGCAGCAACCAGAATAAGGGCAAAAACAATGCCGAAAGTATGACTTGTGACCACCCACATGAACTGGTCCCAAAAGGGCGTGTGATGGCCGTTGATGAGCTGGAACAGCTGTTTGTCCCAATCGAATACGGAAGAGTGGAAAAATTCGGTCATTTTATCAAAACGTAAACAGATAATTCATCACAAAATTCCAGACGGTGACCACACCGATGGCGAAGATTTTGGCGAGGTAGAAGTTGAGTTTCAGTTTACCGTGGAGAAGATAGACCACCAAATTATTGATTCCCAATCCGATAAGAGAAATCAAAAAGAATTTTCCGTATTCAACGGGGATGTTTGTGTTGGTGCTCTGGAACGTCCACAGCCGGTTCCATATATAGTTGTTGGTGGCGGCAAGGATGAAACCGATGGAGTTGGAAAGGTACTTGTTCCAGCCGAACTTCTCCTTGCACAGCCACGTGGCACCGAAATCGACCGCCATGCCCGAAAAACCGACTGCACAGAATTTCAAGAACTTGAGTATCAACGCACTATCAATCATGGCATTGGATTTTGACAGGTTTGCTGTTGACAGACCGGCACACGAGGTTGTCGAGACAGATGACGAATGGAACATCAGGAACATGCGGCGCTTCCGTTGAAATTTTCACGCTTCCACCAGCGGGAATCTGCACATTTTCAGGGACGGGACACGCTATGGTATGCGTTCCGTCCTCAAATTTGTATGCTACATACAGTGTCACGGGAAGTTCTGGATGCGCAAAAACAAATGGCTGGTCGTAGGTGTTGTGTAAGGTCAGTTGCAGATGGAGTGTATCGTTCTGCAGATGGTATTCATCAACATCCACATCAATCCGGTTTGCCCCTTGGAAATTATTTACTTTCAATAAGTTATATTCTCTACCGCTACAATTGTGGATGACTTTCGTCTTTTCTTCCGGATAGGGAATTTGGTAATTCGCCGGTTCGAGGACCAACACCGGCTTGCCTTGATACTTCCGGTCAAACTGCCAGATGTCGAACTGAGTGCGGCGGTTGTAAACCGAGCTCAACGCAGTTGTCTCCCCAATATGGAACCAATAAACGGATGGAAGCTGGAACGAGCTCGCGAAAAGAACCGGGGCTTCTCCTCTTGCACTTTCGTTGGCAATATTATCATAGAAAAATTCGCAACCTTCCAGGATTTCGAATTCCTCATCGCCGAGAAGCGGGACAAAAGGACGCGAGACGAGCAGAATAGCTGAGGCAGGAATCATCACGTAGTTCACCCACTTTTCCCATTTCGCTTCACAAAGTTCATGGAAAAGGATACAGATCATGGGTACTACCGCGGCCATGGTCCAATGCGGTTCGGCATGACCCTTGACGGTCATCGTCCAGAAGAAAACGAGGAAGCCGACGACGGAGAAGCCGCACGCCCGAAGAAATTTGTCGGCGGTGGCACGATTTTTCCAACAAAACCAGATGGCAAGGGACAGGCACACAGGGTTGCAGACCAAAAGCTGAAGGGGAAGATACTCCAACAAATATTGGATTTTGAATGTCGTATTCCGTTGAAACAGATGGTATTGAATGCTCGGAAAATCGTGGTTGACTTGCCACAAGATGTGGGGAATGAAGAGAACCAGCGCCAAAAGGCCCGCGCAAACGACCTTCGGGTCTTTCAGCAGCCGAAGATTGGACAGGAGCACGAAGCCAATCACCAAAACCGCCATATATTTGCTGTAGAGCATCGCGGCCATAGAGATGCCAATAAAGATGGCCAACTTCCAGCCCGGCTTCTTGACATACCTTTTATATAGCAAAAAGAAGAGTGCGGTGAAGAAGAGCATCGGAACGTCCGGGGTGGTAATGAAACCGTAGATGACAAATATCGGGATGGAAGCTGCGATGGCGAAAAAGGTCACGACCGCCCGGTTGGAAGTGAGTTTTTCTTCAACGCATTGACCTAACAGCAAAACAGTCACACCATGTAGCAGCACCGTCAAAAACCGAATGGAGAGGTAGCCTTTGAAGAGAAGACTGCTCAAGAAAGTCATCAAGCCCACCATAGGCGGATGATCATAATAGCCCCAATCGAGAAACCGCCCATAGAGGGCATAGTAAGCCTCGTCTGCGTGCAAGGGAGTGCCGATGGCCTGCAGCAGGTCAATCAACACCCAGATTGCCAACAAGATGTAGAACAGTCTTTGCGGTTTCATAACGGCTGCAAAAATACATAAAAAACGTTGAGACGCGATAAATCGCGTCTCAACATTGAGGTCTCTTCCAGATTCGAACTGGAGTCAACGGTTTTGCAGACCGGTACCTAACCACTCGGCCAAGAGACCTTGAATTTGGTGCGGCAAAAATACACTTTTTTTTGATATGGCAACAGGGTGAAAAAATTTTTTACTGCCGACGCACGATTTGCAAATCAATTTTCGATTTTCAACTAAAAAATGTACTTTTGCACCGCTAAAAATAAGAGAACAATGGGTATGTTTTATCACACTTTATGCTATATCACATGGAAAGTGAATCCTGTGGCGTTCCACCTTGGCTCTGTGGAAGTTCGTTGGTACGGAATCCTGCTGGCCTTGGGCTTCCTGCTGGCATATTACACCTTGCAGCAAATCTTCAAAACCGAGCATCTCTCGCAAAAACTGTTAGACAAGATCTCCATTTGGACGATTGTGTGGACCATCGTGGGTCTGCGTTTGGGACATTTCCTGTTTTATGAGCCGGAAATGTTCATCAAGGCGCCACTACAGATTTTGCTTCCCTTTGACGAAAATTGGAAATTTATTGGTTATCAAGGACTTGCAAGTCATGGAGGGGTCGTTGGCATTTTCGGATTTCTCATCTACTACTGCTGGCGACACAAAATCAACTTCCTGTGGATTCTGGACCGTCTGGCCATTGCAGTACCGATTGCCGCATCGTTAGTGCGAATCGGCAACCTAATGAACCACGAAATTGTGGGCCGCATCACGGATGTCCCCTGGGCTTTCGACTTCCTCTACGGCGGCTTTGGCGTGGCTGGAACACTTCGTCACCCAGCACAGCTCTACGAATCTGTTGTCTATCTGCTCGTATTCGTCGGGCTATGCATCTATTATTTCAAATTCGCGAAAGGAAAAGTGGCTGCAGGGCGCACCTCCGGCATCACGCTGACAGTGATTTTCACCGCTCGTTTCATCATCGAATTTTTCAAGGAAGTACAAGTGCAGGGCGAGGTCGGTCATATACTCAACAACGGCCAATGGCTCAGCATCCCACTGATTCTCATTGGGTTAGGTTGCTTGATATATTCATTTGCGAAACCATCCTACCCGGAATGCCCCTATAAGGAGGAGCCGGAAGAAAAACAGCCGAAAAAATAAGCCTTTATTCGAAATATCCGGTGAAATCCACATTCACCGTTTTGTCATTGCTGGTGGTGAAAGTGAGATTGGATTGCACCGACCCGCTTTTGAACTCAGCTTGAACGTCTATTTGCGTGATGGTCTCCGTAGAATCGCAAACCTGGATACTGTCGATGGCGGGCATAGTTTTCAAAAGATCTTCAAGCTGCGACACAGATGCTATACCGGCAAATTTATGCTTGTCAGTCTGCCCCATCACCACTAAATCGTTCATCAGAAAATAGATACCATCGTCTCGGTTAACATAGGTGAAACTTAGGCTTCCGGCCTCCCGCAGGTTATTGGAATTGTTATGGAATGTGCCGTAATAGCGGCCGCCTATGATATCGCCGCTGTCACATGAAGTGAAAACAAGGGTTAAAAGGGCAATGATGACAAATATTTTTTTCATTTTTTCAAAACCTATAAGTCTGTTAAACAAATACTTCCTTTATTGAAGATGCAAAAATAGAAAATTTATGCACACACAATCTTTCGATGTGGATGAAAAAAATCGAAACAATCAAAACTCGTCTTTCACCCAGATCCATTTATACACCTGGTCTCCACGCCGCACCAATTCCTTGGTTTTCACGGAACAGTAAACACCTTTGGAAACGTTATCCACGGACTGATCATCCACGCGAATCTCTTGCACGGTGTCCTCATAGACTCCAGTGGTGGGGCCGATGACGAGCAGGTCGTCACCCACGGAAAGGCTGTCCTCCTCCATGCATATTTCTGCAACACCAAGTTTGCCAAAGTAATTGGTAATCTTACCGATGCGCCGTTTCATGCGGGTGGCTTGCGAACCATACTTGTCGGCCCATTCACCGGTAGTGCGCCCGAGGTAGTAGCCGTCCCAGAAGTCACGGTTATAGACACTGCGCAGGCGGGTCATCCAGCCGTTGATTTTTTCAATGTCAAAGGTCTGGTTGCAAATGGCATCCAGGGCTTCGTGGTAGCATTCGGTCACCATTTTGACATATTCGGGAGAACGTCCACGACCTTCGATTTTCAAGATGGAGACACCAGCACGCACGATTTTGTCGAGATAGCCAATGGTGCAGAGATCTTTTGGCGAGAAAATGTACGGGTTTTCGACCTTCAGTTCGAGGCCGTCCTCGATGTCGCGTACTTCGTAAGCGCGGCGACAGGGCTGCAAGCACGCGCCCCGATTGGCGGGGGAGTTGTAGTTGTCGAGACTAAGGTAGCATCGGCCCGAAACCGCCATGCAAAGAGCCCCGTGCACGAAAACCTCAATTTTCACGAGTTCGCCGTTAGGCCCTTTAATTTGCTGAGCCCCAATTTCTTGGCAAATGTCAGCAATATGCTTCAGCTGGCACTCGCGGCCGAGCACAATTACATCAGCGAATTGGGCATAGTAGCGCACCGCCTCCACGTTTGTGACATTGCATTGGGTGGAAAGGTGGATTTCGACACCAATTTCGCGGGCATACTGGATGACGGCCATATCGGAGGCGATGATGGCAGTGACACCACACGCCTTGGCCGCATCCAACAGCTCATGCATCCGCTCTATTTCATCATTATATATAATAGTGTTGACGGTGAGGTAACTTTTCACACCGTGTTCGTGGCAAATACCAACGATATTGGCGAGGTCGTCGAGAGAGAAGTTGGCAGCGGAACGGGAGCGCATGTTCATGGCACCCACGCCGAAATAGACCGAGCCGGCACCTGCAGCGATGGCAGCAGACAATGACTCATACGAGCCTACCGGCGACATGATTTCCACGGGAGTCATCGGGTAAAAGGTTCGGATTCTGATTCGTCTTTAGGCTTGGAAAGCATTTTCAGGAAGCTGACCTCGTTTTTGGTGAGGAAGCGCCAGCGACCACGCGGCAGGTCTTTTTTGGTGAGACCTGCGAAAACCACACGGTCGAGCTTAACCACCTCGTAACCAAGAGACTCGAACATTCGACGCACGATACGGTTCTTGCCGGAGTGGATGGTCACCCCCACTTCACGCTTGCCCTCGCCGACGTATTCCACGTCGTCAGGGGTGATTTTGCCGTCGTGAAGCTCCACGCCATTACGCAACATGTCCATATCAACAGAGGCGAAGGGCTTGTCAAGTTCCACGGCGTAGGTCTTCTCAATTTGGGAACTCGGGTGGGTGAGCTTTTTGGTGAGATCGCCGTCGTTGGTGAAAAGCAGCAGCCCGGTAGTGTCGCGGTCGAGACGGCCGACTGGGTAGATGCGTTCCTCGCAGGCATCGCTGACCAGTTCCATCACGTTGGCGCGCCCGCGTTCATCGTCCGTGGTGGTGATATAGTCCTTAGGCTTGTTAAGCAGCACATAGACGGGTTTCTCGCGCTGAAGCACCTTATCGCCGTAGCGCACCTCATCGGTGGGCATCACCTTGTGGCCCATCTCGGTCACCACTTCGCCGTTCACAGTGATGGCTCCGGTGGAGATGAGGACATCAGCCTCGCGACGCGAACAGATGCCGGCATTGGCAATATATTTATTAAGACGAACGGGACCGTGTTTCTCCTCGAACTCCAAAGAGAGGACGCGCTGCTTGCGCGGGAGGGTGCGACCCTCGCTCTTGCGGCGTTCGATGATTTCGGTCAGAATCTCGGACTCGGCGACCACATTGCGACGCTTCGGCTTGCTCTCGTCATCGTCGCGACGGAAACCGCGTTTGAACGAACGGTCACGCCCCTTCTGACGGTCACGGTCGAAGTCGCGGTCATGCTTGCGCCCCCGGTTGCCCTCTCGACGGAAACCGCGTTCCTGTTCGTCGTCACGGTCACTCTCGCGGTTGAACTTGCGGTCGCGGGCAAACTTGCGTCCCCGGTCGTTTTCACGCGAAAACCGTTTCTTGGTAAACTTCCGTCCAAAATCCTCTTCGTCATCCTCGCCAAAGCGTTCCCGGCGAGGCTTTCTCCCAGAATCCGGACGTCTGTCTTCATTGCGGGAGGGTCTCCGTGGCGCACGTCTCGGCGCGAAATCCTCCTCTGAATTATCCTTGTTGAATTGTCTGCTCATCGATGATTATACCCTTAATGAAAAATCTTGCAAAAATACAATTTTAATTTGGAACTTGACCAAGTTGTTCCGCTCAGACAGTTCCTCGGTAAAAAAAAGGCACTTACGAATTCGCAAGTGCCTTTCCGTTTGCGCTCCCTCAAGGACTTGAACCTTGGACCCTCTGATTAACAGTCTCACGTTCTTTAGCCCGTAAGGTGCTATTGAGCAATCTATTACTTCAAGCACCGTTTTTCGATTTGTGACATATTTGTGATTTTCTGCACAAA
>JAFXPL010000021.1 GCA_017527945.1 Bacteroidales bacterium
CGCCGATGATCTGCAGTTCCTCTTCGGTGAAGCAGATCCACGACGGGTTGTTGGGGTTGGAGTACATGATGGTGTGGATGTTGCCCTTTTCGAGGTAGCTCTCCAGTTTGGCTCTCAGCTTGGAGCCGCGGTGCTCATACACGTCGAAGGTCTCGTACTTGAAGCCCATGACGCGGTGCTGTTGCTTCTGCACGGGGAAACCGGGGTCGATGAAGAGGGTGGTGTCGCGCTCTTTGCGGCAGCGCACGAAGGTCATGAAACCGGCCATGCCGCCCATCATCGAGCCGACGGTCGGGATGCAGTTCTCGGGCTCCACCTCTAGGTCGATGAAGTTCTTGACGAAGCGGGCGGCCTCCTTCTTCAGCTCGGGGATGCCCTCGATGTCGGGGTAGATGGCGGCGACGCCCTTCTTCAGGGCCTCGATCTGCGCCTCCACGCCCACGTGGCACGGCGGAAGTCCGGGAATGCCCATCTCCATGCGCACGAACTCTTGGCCGGAAGCCTGCTCGATGTCGTTGATCAGACGCTTCACTTCACGGATGGAAGCCTTGCCGACACTGCTGATTCCGCTCTTCGCGACGATTTGATCTACAATTTCTGCGGGTATTGGTGTATTTTTCATATTGATACTTTGATGATTATATTAAATATTGTATGCTCGGAATTTTTCGGCAAAGGTACAATTTTTTCGATAATAATCCAGCGTTTGAACTTGTCCTATTTTCAGGGTGAAATTTTTAGAAAAAAAAAACGGCTGGACTGCAACCTTTCGTTTTTTTTGTATCCATGAAATGGAATAACAGATTTTGTGATTTGAATATGAAAAAAAACTAATTTTGCGGCATGAATATTAAGAACATCAAAATAAGTGTTTTATGAAAAAGATTTTCGCATTATGGATTTGCGCTATTTGCGTAGTGGCGGCGGGTTCCGCCCAAAACAACATCACCCTGCTGAGGGACAACCTTTGCAAGCCGAGGGTACTTCCCTGGCTCGTGTCGGCCTCGATAGAGGGTTCCGGTGACCAACACTACATCTACAACGAGGACTTCTACGACGATGCCCCCAAGAAACACGAGGCCGACGGCATCCTGTGTGTCGATAAGTCGGGCAACGGCCTCTCCGAGATTCACCTCAACCGCCCCGAGGACTACAGTTTCATGAATTTCTACGAAGGTGAGAACGACCTCTACGCGCTCTACTCCCTCTACGAGCGTAAGACGAAGACCTACTCCATCTACCTGAATGTGCTCGGCAAGGATCAGCAGCGCGCGGCTTGGGATCCGCAGAAGCTGATTTCCGTGGTTTCCGAGAAGCGCGACGATCTCTATGCGTTCGTCTCCAAGTCGCCCGACGGCAAGAAGGCCGCAGTCAGTGTCATTTTGGCTGGCAAGAAGGGCAAGATGAAAGGTGCCTCCGTGATGCTGCTCGGCGAGGGCGGCGAGCAGCTGTGGGACAACGCCTTCGACCCGGAGTTCTCCAATCCTACCTTCTTCATCGCCGACATGGCCGTGAGCAACAGCGGCGAGGTCTATGTCGCGGCCGTCTCCTACGGCAACGAGACCCGCAAGACCCGCGACAACGAGACATTCCACCTCTACTGCATCACCGACAACAACGTGCAGTTCGTCGATCAGAAGGTCGATTTCGGCTACATCTGCAACGGCAAGTTGCTTATCCGCAAGGACGGCAGCCTCGCGTTCGGCGGCTACTTCAACAACAGCCTCAACGAGAAGGCGCAGGGTTCGTACATGATGACCTGCGACCGTCAGGCTGGCGAGGTCTCCAACATCAGCTTCAAGCGCTTTCCGGCGGAATACAGCAGCGACGAGAAAATCTCCCTCGGCCTGATCAAGGGCAGCAAGATGTCCGTGTATGTGAACGACCTCTATGAGTTCGCCAACGGCACGCTTGTCATGTTGGGCGAACAGCGCGAGGCCGTGCAGCGTACCGTAACCTCCGGCAACGGCATGACCACCACCTATTTCACCTACCATGCCCGCAACATTCTGACTCACTTCACCGACGAATCGGGCAATCTCGTCAAGTTCGACATGATCAAAAAGTACCAGTTCGCAGGGTCATTCATAAGACCTATGCCGTTGAAACAATTGCGCGGATTCGGCTACTCTTACCGCGCGTTCATGCACAACGACAAGATTGTGATTCTCTATGCCGACATGCTCGACAACTACACGGGCAAGACGGACGTGGTGTGCAAGAGTTCGGCTCAGAACAAACAGTGCACTTCCCTCTGCACCATTGAAGCCAACCAGGCGATTTCCAAGCCGGAGATGATCATCAACCCCAAGGTCCACAAGACCCGCATGGTGTCGCCGCTCTTCATCGACGAGGACGGTTTGCTGCTCATCAATGCCTCCAAGAAGGCCGGGCAGCTCTCGAAACTGTCGTATGAGTTCTGAAGGGAGTTTAGGGAGTTTAGGGAGTTTAGGAAGTTTAGATTTGAAACTTGAAACCTGAAACTTGAAACCTGAAACTTGAAACCTGAAACTATAGTTATGTCGCGATTGTTTTGCGTGGCGGCGGTGGTGGCGTTCTGCGGCCTGGCATGGTCGCAGAACGCCCCGAAGCCGTACGGTCCGGTGCCGACGGCCGCGCAGGTGGCCTGGCAGCGCATGGAGATGAACATGTTCTGCCATTTCGGTCCCAACACCTTCACCGGCCTGGAGTGGGGCGAGGGCACCGAGGCGGCGGACATCTTCAACCCCACCGCCCTCGACTGCGGCCAGTGGGTCTCCGTGGCGAAGCAGGCCGGCTTCGGGGGCATCATCCTCACCGCCAAGCACCACGACGGCTTCTGCCTGTGGCCCAATCCGCAGAGCACGCACACGGTGCGCGAGAGCGCGTGGCGTAACGGTCAGGGCGATGTGCTGCGCGAGCTGTCGGATGCCTGCAAGAAGGGCGGCGTGAAGTTCGGTATCTACATCTCCCCGTGGGACCGCAACGCGCCCACCTACGGTACGGATGCGTACAACAAAGTGTTCCTCAAGACGTTGCGGCACGCCCATACGAACTACGGCCCCATTTTCGAGCAGTGGTTCGACGGGGCCAACGGCGAGGGTCCGAATGGCAAGAAGCAGGTCTATAACTGGAAAAAGTTCAACGGGCAAACGAAGAAACTGCAACCCAATGCAGTGATTTTCAGTGATGTGGGTCCGGGATGCCGCTGGGTCGGCAACGAAGAGGGAAGATGCGGGCGCACCTGCTGGTCGCGGCTCGATGTGAAGGGCTACGGCCCCGGTGCCGACGCCCCGTCGCAGGACACGCTCAACGCGGGCAACTACAATGGCGCGTGCTGGGTTCCCGCCGAGACGGACGTCTCCATCCGGCCGGGCTGGTTCTGGCGCGAGAGCGAGCACCCGAAAAGCGTGCAGGAACTGCTGGAAATCTATTACAACAGCGTGGGCCGCAATTCGTTGTTGCTGCTCAACGTGCCGCCAGACAGCCGCGGCCTCATCCCCGCCGAGGATTCTTTGCGTTTGGTGGAGTTCCGCGCCGCGCTGGACAGCATCTTCGCGCATGATTTAGCGAAAAAAGGTGCTATCACAGTTTCCAACACCCGCGTAATTCGTTTGAAACACAATCCTTTTGTTTTTTACTGCGAGAACGGTGCGCCGGAATGTTATAACCTTATTGATGGAGATTACGATAGTTATTGGTCCACAGACGACAGTGTGCGTTCGGCTTGGATAGAATTCAGTTTCATCAAACCGCAGACCTTCAACCGCGTCATGCTGCAGGAGTACATCCCGCTTGGACAGCGCGTGGAGAAGTTCCATATTGAGGTGGAGGACGAGAACGGTAACTGGCGCACCATCGCCGAGGAGACCACTATCGGTTACAAGCGGATTGTGCTCACGGAGACCGTCACCACGAAGAAGGTGCGGGTCGTCATCGACCAAAGCCGCGCCTGCATCGTGCTGAACCGTATCGGATTATTCATGGATAACATTCTGGATTAGGCGTAACTGCATTCCTGCGATTGGGTTAGAGACGCAATGCATCCGTCTCTACGGGGTGGGCGTTTCGTCTCAGAACGGGATAAACCCGATACCTAACTTGAGCCCGAAACAGTAGGCACCGAGGATGCGGGAACGGGCGTAGTTGTCGTAATGCAGGGTGGGCTCCTCGTAATAATAGGATGCTTTGTCTTTCATTTTGGTAAAAGCCACTTGGTAGCCGCCGAAAGTGGTGCCGAGGCTTGCGCCTAACGTGAGCTTGAGGCGGTTCAGCAGGATGAAATCGTAGCCGTATTCGAATTTCATGCCGAAAAGGCTGCCTTTGTTCTCGATGATTTCCTCGTAGGGGTCTGTCGTCCCGGTGACGATGCCCATCTGCAAGCCTTCGGTGTCCATCTTGTAGCGATAGAAGAAGCCGTCGAACTGGAATTTGAGGTAGTGGCCGAGCGGTGCGAAACGGTCGCCGAGATATTGCTTGTAGTAGGCGTTGAAGCCGTGTGCGATGACGTTGCCGTGGAGTTCGGCTTCACGCCAGTCGGTGCCCCCATAGTATTGGTGACCTACTCGAAGGCGGCAGTCTTTGCCTTTGAAGGGCGAGTTGTAGTAGTTGTAGCCCACGCCCACGGTTCCTTTTTTCCAAACCATCAGCTCGATGTTGGGGGAAAGGATGTAGTTGAGGCCGAGATAGCGCTGCGCCGCCTCCTCAATGTCCCATCCCGAGCTCACGGGGTTGGGGTTCAGCCACGCGGGCGAGAAAAACCCCTCCATATTGAGAATCACGTGATTGCCTAAGTAATTGTACATCTTTGGCTTCACGTAGTCTTCGACCTTCTGATACACATATCCGTTGATGTAGGCCTTGCGCATCACCTCGGAGTTGCTGTAGTGGTCGGAAACTTCTGTTTTGCCGTCCACCACGTCGATGACACGGAAGTTCACGTCCACGCCGTGCTGGCGGAGGCAGAGAACGCTGATGACTACGGGGATTGAATAGGGGAAAACAGGGGCAATCCAGGGCAAAGTGAGTTTGTTGCCGAAGAAACCGCGGCCGGGGGCGTCGGTCACATGCGCGAAGCAGAGTTTGCGGCTGCCTAAGTCGGCGGCGATGTCGTCGAGGTATTCGGAGGTGTGGCAGCGCATGTCGAGGCCGCCGGCATTGGTGAACTCATCGTTCCACTGGCGCATTTTCACGAAGTTGTTGTACGCTTCGGTCTCGGGTTCTGAAAAGTCCATGCGGAGTGTTACCGGGGTGATGTGGTTGCGTTTGAGGGCGCGGCACATCAGTTTCTGTAGCTGCTCGGCATTGCGTTTGCTGGCGGCGGTGTTTGTGACGCGGCCGTTGTCGTTGTAGGTGAGGTAGATGGGCGTGGCGACAAGCATCGATTTCTCATTGCCGATCTTGGCATCGGAAACCGCCTCCAAAACGGCCTGAATGTCGGCGTTCACCACCGCGTCGTTGACCCAGGCCTTGAAGAGCGAGTCGCTGTGGATGTCGGCCAGCATGTAGTTGACGGTCTTGAACTTCGGGTCGGGCAGCACTTTCGCACTCGTGTTCTGTTGTTTGATGCGGTCGTACTTTGAGTTGGCCGCTGCCGGGTGCGTGGTGTCGCCGCCCATTTGGGCGATTTCCTCCAGAGAGGTTCCCTGCGGGTAGTCGCAGAAATCGATGAACTTCATCTTGTTTTTCACGAAGATGTCTGCAATGAGGTCTTTGGCCACGTTTTGCAGGTATTCGTCCTCGGGGGCGGACTTCAGTGCGGCCCATGCCGCGCGCAGGGCCAACACGGCATATTCGTTGCGGTTCATCTTGGACAGGAAATAGTTGACCTGTTGCTGCTCGCCCTCCACCTCGCGGTAGGGCTCCAAGTACGAGCTGGTATGACCGTAACACTTGTGCTTGGAGGCTCCGTAGTAGGCGGTGGCTTTGGCACGGCTCAGGTAGTCGTTTCCGGGGAAACTCTGTTCCATCACATGGATGTTGTAGATGGCCTTGTCGTAGTCGTGACTGATGAGGAAACGGTCGATGCAGGCGAAGCGGGCCACGTTGCGCAGGCGCGTGAACTGCTCTTCGGGTTGTATGAAGCGTTTGCGGTTCTCATTGGAGAACTTGCTCGCCAGACTTTGGGCCAATGTGCGCCGTTTCTCCACGTTGGGGTGGGTGAGTAGCGTGTCGATCATGTTGGAACGGTCGGGGATGTTGGCGACCGTCTTCAGAAAGTAGTTGTCTGGAAAATGGTAGAAGTCGGTCTCCACCTCGCTGCGCAGGAACGGTATCTCGTCGAAGGGAAGGTCGGAGTAGAGCAGCACGTCGAAGAGGCCGTCGAGGATGTCGTAGCTGTAGGGCGAGTCTTTGTAGAACGTGGTGAGTCCGACGCAGTCGGCGGCGAACTCCTGCTCGCGGGAGAACTGGTGGTGGCGCATGTAGCGGCTCACCGCGTCCTTGTCTTTCCCCTTCGAGACGTTGTCTTTGTCGTGGCGCTCGCTGTAGTGGGCGATCTCGTGCGCCAGCACGAAGGCCAGTTCCGCCTCGTTGGTCACCTGCGCCAGCATCCCCATGGTCACCAGGATGGTGCCGTTCGGCAGCGAATAGGCGTTCACGATGGTGCTCTGCAAGATATAGACGTGGACTTCCTGCTGCAGTTGCGGGTGGTTCACCAACAGCTTCTCCTTGATGTTGTCGAGATACTGGTTCATCTCGCAGCCGTAGAGGATTCGGCCCTGTTGGAGCATTGAGACGAGAAACGGGCTGTATTCCTTGGCCGATTTTGGGGTGTTCGCGGCCTTCTTCAGGTCGGCGGGGAAGCTGCCCTGCGACTCTATCGGCGCGTAGTTGTTGACGGAAAGCTGCGGCTGGGCGAAAGTGGCCAGTGCAGAAAAGACTATGACCAACAGTATGATTCTCTTCATTATAGCGTTTGTTTTATCGGTGCAAAAATATGTTTTTTTGGTTTACCAGGATGCTGTTTTTTTGCGGTTGTTGGGATACGAAATGGTCAGAATGCGTGCTACAGTTTCGAAATCCGGTTCGAGACTTTATCCGACCGACATAAGCAGGGTCGTTTTTCTCATTTTCTTTCGAGGACCTCTTATTTTACAGCTTTCGTGTTACACCCAGTCTCTGCGAGGCCCGTTAAACAGAACCTGTTGGTGTGACGCTGCAAAATTAGCAATTATTCCACTTACGTAGGATGCAAATCTTCCGAAAGGTTGCAGTTTGTCGGCGATTTTTTTCCAAGCAGCTGGCCTATTTTCTTTTTGTTTATTTGCTAAAGTTCACTCTTCCAGTTTGTTACCGTTTCTTAACATCCGAAAAAAAAAACGTACTTTTGCCGATTGAAAAAATCAATGATATTTGACGATGAGCAGAGTGAGAATTTGGACATTAGTTGTCGTTTTAGTTGTTTGTAATTCAGTAAGTTGTGCGTTCGCACAGAAGAACAAGGTCGATTATCCGCAAGCCGAGTGGTCGAAAGCGTCCGTCATCTTGATGCACACCCCCGGGCAGGAGCTCTTCGACGGGGTGATTCATCCGTCGGCAGGGCTTTTCGAAGACTATTTCGATGTGGAAAAAGCGGCGGCCGAGCACCGGAACTATATCAAGATGCTGCAGAAGAACGGCATCAAGGTTTATACCGTTCGGCAGATTTTAGAGGAGACGGGGATTGACAGCTTGCGTGCGTTGGCGGGCGAGCTGCTCCAGTACGACGTCTCTGCGCTGGACGACGACGCTGCGGTGGAGGCGGACCGTTACAAGAAGGAGGTGATCGCCAAGATGAGTCGCGCCGACCTGATCCGCTGTATCCTGCTGCAACCCACGGTGGTGCTCTATAAGACGGGGCAGAACACGGGCTACGAGGCCCAGTACGTGCATAATCCGCTGATGAACCTCTATTTCACCCGCGACCAAAGCATCACCACCCCGCGCGGCCACGTGATCTGCAACATGAACTCCTCCCAGCGGGAACCCGAGTCCGACATCATTAGCCTGTGCTACGCGCACCTCGGCTTGCAGCCGATTCTGCGCATCCAGGACGAAGGGCGCTTGGAGGGGGGCGACTACTTGCCCGCCGGCACCCTGTCGCTCATCGGCTGCGGTATGCGCACCAACGACGAGGGCATCCGGCAGATGATGGAGGCGGACGCTTTCGGCCACGACACCGTGGTGGTGGTCCGCGACCACAAGTTCTGGCAGATGCAGATGCACCTCGATACCTACTTCAACATCATTGACGAAGACCTGTGTACGCTGACTTCCAGCCGGTTGAATGCGCAGAAAGATGATCCGGAGTACGTTACGTGCGATGTGTGGGCGCGCGCGCCTGGCACAAAGAAGTACACCCTCATGCAAAAGGATCGCTCTTTCGTAGAATTCCTGCAGGATCGTTTTGAGATTATCCCCATTGACAGCGAAGATGAGATGCACTACGCCAACAACTTCCTCACCGTCGCGCCGCGCCACATCATGGCGGTGGGCGGCCAGTCCAAGACGCTGCAGCGCCGTTTTGCCGAAGCCGGCGTGAAGGTGGAGTGGATCCCGTTGGAGAGTCTCATCGACGGTTACGGCGCCGCGCACTGCATGACGCAGGTGCTGAAGCGGAACCGGAAGTTCTGATCGTGGCGTGCGTGGTGATACGGTTAGAATTTGTGTCCTAACTTGGATACTGCGCCGTACAACACCTTGTTGCTGTTGTAGATGAGCAGTCCGTCCTCGTCAATGGCCAAAGGCCTGTAGATGACGGATTTGTATTTTTCGTAGTTCATCAACATGCTGGGCTCCGATATGCGGCCGTCGCTCCCGATGGTGCAGTACATGGCGCATTTCTTTTTGTAATTGGTGGTGGTGATGGAGAGAGCCTGTCCGGTCTTGCCGGTGTGGTTCGCGAGATTGTCGTTGTAGAAGATGTACAGTCTGTCGTTGTGCAGAATCGTGTTGAAGCATAGCAGGTCGGACTGGTAGAACTTTGTGGATTTGTTGCTGTGGTTCGTGATAAGCTGGTCTTTCCTGATCATCTGAAAGTTGTTGAGATTTCCGTCCTTGTCGGCGAAGGAGACAAGGATGTTCCCGAAGAGTGTGAAGGTGTAGTTGGGGACGCTTACGGATGTCCGGGGCTCGCCGAGCAGAACTGTTGTCCCGTTCCCGAATTCCTTGATTTCCACGGGTACGGCTTCAAAATCTTCCCCTTTTTTTGAGAATTTCGGATGCTTGTAGTCGTAGTAGTCCTGTGGAAACGGTTGCACGCTGAAGCGGCCGTTGTCCATCTGTTTCCCGTCGAAAGTGGCCAGGTATGCGCCGGATGCCTTCTGGTCGGCGGTCGCTTGGTAGTAGCCTCCGACGGCGACGTCTCCGGAGGCGCACAGGAACAGCTTGCCGTTGTTCAGGTACCCGAAGTCGGGCTGGATTTCCGCTGACCGCGTCTCTTCCGCCCCGACTTCTATCAGATGCAGCATTTCGTTCTCCTTTTGGGATTTGGACGGGTTGGGCTTGTTAAAGGAGGAAATGGCTACATAGACGTTGGCGTTGTTGTTGACCGCGATGTCGAGGATGTTGAGGGTGGTGTTGGCAAGCTCCATCTCCAGGGGATTCGCCCACAACAAACCTTCGTCGCCGAATGCCAGCACCGCCGACCCTTTCAGCTTGTCGGACTTGTCCGCTTGGAATAGTCCGGCTTTGTTGACTTGGAAGATGACGACAGCGGCTTTGGTCTGGTCGGGCGACACGGAGTGCCCCACGAGGATGTCTTCCCGGCGTTCCAGTTTGAACGAGATGATTTTTTCGGGCTTCCACTCCCCTTTGGTCGCCTCTTTGGGGACTGAGTTGAGGAACAGCGCATAGGATTTCGCCGGATAGTCGTAAAGGGTGTACAGGCAGTTGATCCGGTCCTCGCCCTCGTAAAAGGCAATCAGGTTGTAGTCCATGGAACGCTCCACAACGATCTTCCGTCCTGTGGTGCCGTTTTTCGACACGCAGGTGATGATGTCCTGTGCGACACGTGTCATGCCGTTGATCATGGTGTAGTCGGTGCAGACGTAGTGTTCGTCGCCCATGCCGACTAATGTGGTGTTGTAGTCGTAGCCGGCCACCCCGTTTTTGTCAACAATTAAGGTTAAAGGGTCTTGTGCTTGGCAAGTCATTGCGAACAAGACGGTGAAAAGCAGGATTGTTTTTTTCATGATGGTTTGGTGAATTGTGAATTGTGATTTGCGGATTATCGTACCTCCAACAGCAGCCCTTTCAGATAATCCCCTTCCGGATGGTAGATGCTGACCGGGTGGCAGGGGGCGTGCTGCAGGCGGCTGACCACGCGGACTTCCTTGCCGGCGAGTGCGGCGGCGGAGAAGACCATCGTCTGGAAGTCGTCGCGGCTGACGGCCTGCGAGCATGAGAAGGTGAAGAGCAGCCCGCCGGGGCGGATTTTCTCCATCGTCTTGCGGTTGATGTTTCGGTAGCCCTTGAGGCCCTGCTCTTTCACACGGTGGTGCTTGGCGAAGGCAGGCGGGTCGAGGACGATGAGGTCGTAATGGTGGTCGGGCATCCGGTCGAGGTAGGCGAACACGTCCTCGCAGACTGCTGTGTGCCGCCCCGCGAAGTCGCCGCCCATCAGGCGCACGTTCTCCTCCACGAGGTCAACAGCCTTCCGCGAAATATCGACGGAGTCCACGTGCTCCGCCCCGCCGCGCAGGGCATACAGCGAGAAGCCGCCCGAGTAGGAGAACATGTTGAGGACAGTGCGCCCCCTGGCCAATTCGCCCACCATGGCGCGGCTCTCGCGCTGGTCGAGGAAGAAGCCGGTCTTCTGCCCGTTAAGGATGTCGATTTTGAAGAGGATGCCGTGCTCCGAAGCAACGACCTCCTCGTCGGGCTGGCCGTAAATCCAGCTGTTTTCTGTTGCAATCTCCTCATTATCAGCCGTCTCGATAGCTGTTTTGAGGCAGACGGCCTTCGTGTCGGGCAGCAGCTCGGCGAGCAGTTCGGCGAGGGTTTCGCGCAGACGGTACATGCCCATGGAGTGTACCTGCATAACGAGGTGGCGGTTGTAAGCGTCAATGATGAGACCGGGCATGCCGTCGCCCTCGCCGTTGACGAGGCGGAACATGTTGGTCTGCGGGTTCGGCAGCAGGATGTTCTTGCGGAACTCGATGGCATTCAGCAGTTTGCCGCGCCAGAAGTCGCGATCGATGTCGCGTTGTTCGAAGCTGAAGAGGCGCACAGCGATGGTGGTGGGCTGATAGTGGCCGGTGGCGAGGTACTGGCGCTGTGCGTCATAGACCTCCACGATGTCGCCGTCGCGCAAGTCCTTGTCTTTGCGGGCGATGGCGCCGGAGAAGATCCACGGGTGCCGCCGTTGCAGGGATTTCTCCTTGCCGGGGCGCAGGATGATGCGGGGGAGAGTATGGTCATTCATGCCGCAAAAATACGATTTTTTCGGGTGGGGTTTAAAAGGCGCGATAAATTTTGTGATTTCGCAGATTGATTCTGGACGATTTTGCGCCGTTCCTGTCAGTGCTTGATTCTGAAGTACTCCAGCAATGCCTTGTATTGGTCTTGCGCTGTCAGGCAGGTGTCTCGCAGGTAGTCGTTGAGGATGATGCCGAATTTCTCGGCAAACCGGGTAACTGAGATGTATTCCATACTGTCGGCAAGATTCTAATGAAAACTGCGGCAAAGATAAGATTTTTTTGCCGATGACGGCAAAGAGGGATTGTGAGGAAAAAATCCGTGCGGATCCGTGCGATACGCGGAGATTATAATCAATGCCAACCGTCAATGTCAATGCCGACGAAATCGCCCTTTTGGTCGAACGTGTAGGCGGCCCACATTTTGTAGTAGTCGATGTTTGGATAATACCAGATGTGGATGACGTAGTGCTTGTCCACGACTTCCAAGGAGATAAGTTTACCGTATTTCTTGAAGTCGCGTCCGCGGCGGGACATGTCATCGCGGATAAATGACAGCATCTTGTTGATATGAGGCACTTTCAGTAACTTTTCTGCCGGAAGATCTCCGGAAAACAGGTTTTCCGCTCCTGTGAACAGCCATGTTCCATCTTGCCGATACCCTTTTTGGGTGCTGTCGCTAAAAACAATGTAATACAGCGTGCCTTTACAGTTTACCTCAATGTAAACATTTGTGGTGTCGTCAGTCCTCTCCACTTTTGTCCGCACTTTTTTGGGTAACTGGTCGTATGTTATGACCTTTTCTCGATACAGGGTTCCATTTCTGAAAATGCACTTACGGCTTAATCCCTTTGGCTCTTTGCTACGCCCATCCACCGTGATAATTTCTGGGCCGTTGACGTCGTAATTAAGAATCCTTTTTTTGGACAAATTGAGTGTTGCCCTCCAAAACGAATCGCCTCCATCGCAGGGGTCCTGATAATAGCTGTCAAGACAGTTGTATATATCGGGTATTGCAAAGTTGATTTTCACACAAGTGTCGCCATCCATTGTTCGATAAAAAGAATATTGCCGAACATATTGGTAAAACCGAGGTGCAGTGAGGGCGCGTTGAATTGTTTGCGATGAATCGGCTTTAAGGTCTAATTCTTTGGCCAGCAAGAACTCAGCACGCTGAACCTCCTTTAGTCCAACGAATATGGAATATCCCTCTGAGGTAATAGCATTTTCTTCATCCTCGCCCCATGAAGATAAGTAGCTTTTGAAAAGCCGGGGCTTGTGATAGTCTAATACATATCCAATCGTACCCTTGTCATTACGACAATCATAAAATGTGATGCTTGTGTCGATGTAGGAGCACAGTTGTTTGGCTACGGGGCTTTTGTAACTCGAGGTGTCATGTGTTACCAAAGAGATTTCCGTTACGGGAATCGGTCGCAAGTGTTCCAACTTCTGAGAGAAAGAGTTCCCCGTGGTCAGCAGTAACAGTGTGGATATGATGATAATCTTTTTCATAATGAGAGGCTCTCAATGCTATAGTGCCGTGGCGATTTTGCGGACGGCGGAGAGACGGCGGAGGAAGGAACGGTCGCGCTTGGTGGTGATCATGTCGTAACGTGTCTGTAGCGCAAGCAAAGGCTCGGCGTCCAGATCAAGAGCAGTGGCGATCAAAATAGCCATTTCTGTGTTAAGTGGTCGCTTGCCATTTAGGATTTCGTTTAATTGCGTGTAGGAAACACCTATTTCAGCCGCCAACTTCCGTTGCGAGATGCCGCGATATTCTATTTCGTCCTTGATTACCTCGCCAGGGTGTGTGGGAGTATAAGGTTCTAACATGCTGACTTCTTTCTGCTTCATAATGATCATTGATAATGGTTACTCAATTCAGTGATATTCACAATTGTGGCGATGGTTTCAGGTCCTTCTACGTGTTCTTCAAACTCTATTCGATATTTGTCATTGACTCGGACTGAGGAAAGACCTGCTTTGTCACCCAATAGCTTTTCATAATGCAACGAGTTGTATCGAGCAAGTGACAAAACATTGGGCGATGTGAACATCAAATCAACTATTTTGGCGTATTTTTTGATAACACCAGGTTGGTAGTGATGCTTTTTCTCATATTTCCCCTTCACAATCTCAAACGATCCGGCGACTAACTCTTTGAGCAGTTCCTCATCCACTTCGCCCAACGAGAGGCAATATTCACGGAAGGCTTCGACATTTATGATGATTGCGTTATTGGCCGAGTAACCCTCACAGCGTCTTCACCGGGAACGTGAAAAACGTGTCCGGGAACGGCTCGTCCTTCAGGGTGAAGTGCCACCATTCGGTGTCGATGGGCTTGAATCCGTGACGTAGCATGGCGTTGCGCAGGATCATGCGGTTACGGAACTGCTCTTCGGTGATTTTTTTATTGCGGCTGTATTTGCCGGTTTCGGGATTGCCGCCGAAGTCGGGATGGCTCTCCTCGCCGAACCAGTCGAAGGTGCCGCCCATATCGACCTCCTTCTCGGTGCGCATGTCGAAGAGGGTGAGATCAACCGTGGACCCGCGCGTGTGTCCGCTATGCTCGGCGATGTAGCCTAACTCAAAAAGTTTGTCGCGGGGCACTTTGGGGTAGAAGTAAGGCCTCATGAGCGTGTCGGTGACATCGGCGGCCCAGCGCACGAAGTGGTCGACGGCCATCTGCGGGCGGTAGGCGTCGTAGATCTTGAGGCGGTAGCCCATCTTCAGCAGGTCGTCGCTCACGGCGCGGAGGCTGTCGGCGGCGCGGCGGGTCATCAGGGCGACCGGTTCCAAGTAGCCGTCCACACGCGCCCCCACGAAGTTGTAGGTGCTGTAGTAGCGGATTTCGAGGATGGCATTCGGCACGGCCTCCGCGAGGTTCACGAACTGGGAGGCGTCGTCGGTGGGCGAGAGGGCGCCCGTCAGGCGCCGGAACTCGGTTTGGGCCTTGGCAAGCTGTGCGAGGAACTCCGGGCTGGTGTGCAGGCGGCTGAGGCCGATGGCGGCCCCGAGGCGGCTGGCATCGACGTCGCTCTGCCAGTGCGCGCCCACGATGACGCGGCTCTCGCCGTACATGTAGCCGCGCGCCATGAGGGTGTCGGCGTTGGCGGGGTTGACCTCGGAGAGCAGCAGGGCCGCCGCGTAGCCGCGCTGGCTGTGCCCGGAAGGGTAGGAGCCCTCTTTCTTCAGGTCTTTCTCTTCCTCCACAGTGAGCAGGTGCTCCTGGAACCGCACGAACGGGCGTTTTCGCTTGTAATACGCCTTAGGCTCCTTGCGTGTCTGGTCGATGGTGGAAAGGCTGTTGACCAGCAGCCGGTATATCTCCGGGGTGCCCTCTTTCGAGATGGCAAGGCCGAACGGCACGCTGAACTCGGCGAAGAGGGAGTCGTAGGACCACACGGCGTCGCGTCGCGCGATGGCGGCGCGAACGGTGTCGCTCCGTTGGGTTTTGCCCCATAGATACCGCATGATGTCATGGGCGAAGTCCGCGCCGATGGTGTCGGGCGGCGCGGGCAGGCATTTGATGAGGCTCGGCATCTCGTTTTTGCTGAAATAGCGCGTCACATCCTCTTTTTGCGCCCAGCCGCAAAAGCTGGTTGAAAGTGCCACGACGGCGAATATTATCGTAAATGTCTTTTTCATATTTGTCCTTTTTTCCGGCGGCAAAGGTACATAAATTCCGGATGGCTTCAACAGATTCAGTGCTCCCAATGGATGCCTGTTCTCAGTACGATGGGCGGGTTTCCCCCGATGACCTGGTCGTTGCCGGAGAAGGCGGAGTGCAGCAGGGTGCCGGCGGCCACGGTGGTGTTGTCGGGCAGGCGCGTGCCCTTCAGCAGGGTGCATTTGCATCCGACCCAGACATGATCGCCCACCCTGATGGCCTTGTCGGGGTTGGTGCGTTGGCCGTCGGGTCCGTAAAGGGGATGCTCGTCGGTGTCCATCACGAGGATGCCCCAGCTCAGCAGGCAGTCGTTGCCGAAGGCGATCTCCTTGGCGCATACGATGGTGCTCTCCGCAGTCATGTTGAAGCCTTCGCCGAGGGTCAGGCGGCCGCGCACGGAGAGCTTGGAGCCATGTCCGATGGCGGCTTTCCCGTCGAAAGCCACCGTGCCGCTCACCTGCCAGATGGAGCGGGAGCGTTGCCGGTCGTAGTGCCCCACGTCGCCGAAGCCGATCTTCACCATCGCCGTCTGCGGACTGGGCGGCAACGAGACGCTCCCGTGCAATTCGCGCAGGAAGGTGCGGTGCGAGACGATGACGGGCAGCCTCATCGCGGTCTTCAACGGGAAATAGTGCAGGTTGAAGCGCAAGGTCTTCGGGATGGACAGGAAGAGGTCGAAGAGGTCTCGAAAGTTCATTGCATTGGGGATTATAACGGGGTTCTCTTTTTTTAGTTTGCAAAAGTAGCATTTTTTTTTGTTTTTGATTGGCTGACTTTCAAAAAAAATATTATTTTTGCACCCCGTATTTTAAAATTGTAATGTTATGAAAAACGGTTTTGATAACGGGAAGTATCTGAAAATCCAATCAGAGCACATCAAGGAGCGCATCGCTCAATTCGGACACAAACTTTACCTGGAATTTGGCGGGAAGCTGTATGACGACTTCCATGCCAGTCGTGTTTTGCCTGGATTTCAGCCGGATAGCAAACTACGTATGCTCACACAACTGAAGGATGACGCCGAGATTGTCATCGTTATCAGCGCCGTGGATATCGAGAAGAACAAGGTGCGCGGCGATTTGGGCATCACCTACGACGAGGACGTGCTGCGGCTGCGCGACATTTTCATCGCACGCGGCTTCGTGGTCAGCGGCGTGGTGATCACCCACTACAACGGCCAGGCCAGCGCGATGGCTTACCGCGAGCGTCTCGAACGCATGGGCATTAAGGTCTATTACCATTATTTGATAGAGGGTTATCCCACCAATGTTGATCTCATCGACTCGCCGGAGGGCTTCGGACGCAACGAGTATGTGGAGACCTCGCGGTCGTTGGTGGTGGTGACGGCCCCCGGGCCCGGCAGCGGCAAGATGGCCGTATGTTTGAGCCAGCTCTACCAGGAAAACGAGCGCGGCGTGAAGGCCGGCTATGCCAAGTTCGAGACCTTCCCCATCTGGAACCTCTCGCTGAAGCACCCCGTGAACATCGCCTACGAGGCCGCCACCGCCGACCTGGACGATGTCAACATGATCGACCCCTTCCATTTGGAGGCCTACGGCAAGATGGCCGTCAACTACAACCGCGACATCGAGATTTTCCCGGTGCTGAACGCCATTTTTGAGGGCATCTACGGCGAGAACCCGTACAAGTCGCCCACCGATATGGGCGTGAACATGGCCGGCTACTGCATCTCCGATGACGAGGTTTGCTGCGCCGCCTCCAAGGACGAGATCATCCGCCGCTATTTCACCGCGCTGTGCAACGTGGTGGACGGGAAGTCCACGGAGCAGGAAGTCAACAAAATCTCCCTGCTCATCAAGCGGGCACAGATCACGGTGGAAGACCGCAAGACCATCACGGCGGCCCGGAAGCGCAAGGAGGAGAGTGGGGTGGCCTCGTCCGCCATCGAGCTCGCCGACGGCACCATCATCACGGCGCATACCAGCCCGCTGCTCGGACCGAGCGCCGCGCTGCTGCTCAACGCCACGAAACACCTGGCCGGCATCGACCACGAAGTGCGCCTCATCCCGCAGGCCATGATCGAGCCGATACAGAAAACAAAGGTCAATCTCCTGCACGGCCACAACCCGCGCCTGCACACCGACGAGGTCTTGGTGGCCCTCTCCATGCTCAGCCTCAACGACGAGAACTGCCGCAAAGCCTTGGAGTGCCTGCCTCAGCTGGAAGGCTGCCAAGTGCATACCACCGTCATGCTCAGTGAGGTGGATCACAAGATTTTCAAGAAGTTAGGGGTCGGACTCACCTGCGAGCCCATTCGGAAGGGGAAATAATAAAAGAAGCTTGGGATTTTCCAGGCTTCTTTCATTATAGGATGTTGGAGATTCGTCGTTAGAACGTGTGGCTGTCCATTACATCTCCATAATAATCTCCACCATGATAGCGGCAGAGGTTCACCTTAATACCTGTGCCGGAAACGTTAAGGGCACCTTCCGGACTGTTTTCGAGTGCTTTGTAAGCCTTTCTGAAAGATTTCTTGGCTCGGTTGAGAGTAGCAGATTCCCCGCCGTTGAAATATAACATTTGGCCTCCTTCTGTGTAGCGGTCGGCATCGTTTTTCATGACATTCAACATGGAAGGTTCGATAATACTAAAGAAAAGATCCTGCGCTACCATATAGTCTGTACTGGAATCTAGTTGGATA
>JAFXPL010000022.1 GCA_017527945.1 Bacteroidales bacterium
GCAAGCACCGGCCTCGGCAGCAGCGCGCTTCTCCAGATTGGTCTTGGTATCCCATACGACCTCGCCCAACAGCTCAGCAAAGCGAGAAGCATGGTCAGCCTCTTCGAAAGCATAACGCTTGAAAGCCTCGGCAATCTCGGGATAGCCCTCGCGATCAGCCTGACGAGCCATAGCCAGATACTGGCCTACCTCGCTGCACTCGCCGTTGAAGTGTGCACGCAGGTCGTTAATCATTTCCTCGCTAACCCCCTCGGGCTTGCCGTCGCCAATGCGATGAACGGTTGCATAAGTGGTCTCGCCCTCGTCCTTCAGTTCAGAGAATTTCGAAGCAGGAGCCTTACAAATTGGGCACTTCTCGGGAGCAGCATCGCCTTCGTAGATATAACCACAAACGGCGCAAATGAACTTTTTCTTCATAGTCGTTTTGTATTTGTTTAGTTAATAATAAAAGTATTTCGATTCTCAACGACTGCAAATATACGAATAATATTCGGTAAAAGCAAGTTTTTTCCGAAATATTTCTTATCTTTGCAGCATAATTCATCAGTCATAACACAAAACGTATGAAAAAACTAACTATCTTATCAGCACTATTCCTCCTGTGCACAACGGTTTCCGCACAACTCGCGGAACCCATGTACGAACTCCCCGATCCGCTCCTCATGAACGACGGAAGGCAAGTGAAAACCATCGCCGACTGGAACGAACGCCGACTGGAAATCGCCGACATGATCCAGAACTTCGGCATCGGACGCATCCCCGCCGTGCCGCGCGAAGCCGTCAAGGCACGCATGGATGGCGACACGCTCATCGTCGATGTCACCGTCAACGGACAGACGCTCACCCTGAAGTCAGCCATTGCCTACCCCACCGTCGGCCAGCCGCCCTACGCCCTGATGATCGGCACCAGCATGTTGGCACTACCCAAGGACATCTTCGACCAGCGACCCATTGCCCGCATGAACTACCGCGAGTCGCAGGTGAACGACTACTCCCAGTGGCGGCCTCACAAGGAGCGCGGCGAGCACAACTTCGATCGCCTCTATCCCGACCTCAAGGACAACGGAGCCTACAGCGAATGGGCATGGGGACTGCAGCGACTCATTGACGGACTGGAGCAGCTCGGCCCTGAGAAAACGAAAATCGACGTGAAGCGCATCGGTGTCAGCGGATGCTCCTACGCCGGCAAGATGGCACTCTTCTGCGGAGCCTTCGACGACCGCGTAGCCCTCACCATCGCCCAGGAACCCGGTGGCGGCGGAGCAGCATCGTGGCGCTACAGCCACAAGCTGGACAGCGTCGAAAACCTCGACCGCACCGACTACCACTGGTTCCTCGAATCCATGCGCGAACGCTTCCACGGTGACAGCGTCTATCTCATGCCCTACGACCACCACGAGCTCTGTGCCATGGTTTGTCCCCGCGCCCTCCTCGTGCTCGGCAATCCCGACTACCGCTGGCTCGCCGACGAGAGTGCCGCCTACTCCATGGCTGCCGCCCGCAAGGTCTGGGAGCGCCTCGGACTGGGTGACCGCGTCGACATCGACATCGTCGGTGGCCACGGCCACTGCCAACTGCCCAAGAGTCAGTATCCCATCGTCGAATCCTTCATCGACCGCTTCCTCCTCAATAAATAATAAAATCTTCTCTGATAACCATCGACGGGGGGCAGTCGTACATCACTCGGGCATGATTGGTGCGGATGAGCTGGCTGTCGAGACGCTGGCCGGAGGTGCGGTCGATGATGTCGCGATAGACCTCGCCGTTGCGATAGACCACCCCACCCTCGCGTGAGAAAAATTCGTTCTCGGCATGGATGTGGAAGGTGTGGGGTTGCTGCTCCGTGGCTCGCAGTTCGCCAAACAGGTATTCGTCGTCCGTCCAAAGGCGGAACTGATAGGTGTTTTGGGTGTCGTTGCGGAACCGGTAATCAATGTAGTTGTATGATATGCTGGTGCCGGTGCCAAAGGGAATCTGACGACCGAAATCTGGGAAGAGGTCGAGTCCGTCATGGTGGTGGTGCTCGGTGATGGTCAGTTCGCTATGGAGCACAAGCCAGTGGATGAGGTTCGACAACTGGCACATACCGCCACCGATGCCCTGCGAGGGCTTGCCCTTGGCGATGGTGAGCCCTTCCTTGTAACCCTTGCGCTTGGTGGTGCGCCCGATGAGTCGCCAGACGGAGAACGTCTCGCCAGGACGAATCACCAGTCCGTCGATGTGCTTCACCGCCAGTGCCAGGTTCGTCGCCTTGTTCTCCTGCAGTTGCATGTTAACATTGCCTAGCCTACGACGGATAAGCGAGTTGTGGCGATAGATGACCACGGGCAGCGACTCCTCTGTCCGCTCCTTAGCGAACAGCGTCTTCCGTAGCATGTCCTGAACGTGGCGTTTCAGGATTTCCTTCTCCATCGACAGCCGATAGGTGAAGGGCGATATTTCGCAAAATAGTTTCCGTTCCATGTTAATCTGAGCGCCAAAGTTACGAAAAAATATCAAGAACGGCAAATGTTTCCCCGATTATTTTCAAATTTGGAAAATAATGCTTATCTTTGTACGCAGAATTCACTAAGACATATCATTATGAATAAAAGAACCCTATGGGTGCTTGCCGCCACCCTCATTTGCGGCACAAGCGTAATGACCTCCTGTAAGGAGAAGCAAGTTCAGCAAACGCAAGAGAACACCGCTGAGGTGCAAGTGGCCGATACGGCAAAAAAGGTAGTGAGTACGGAACTGATTCGCACCGACAAGAGCTGGGACGGCGTGGACCTGCCCGATTATCTGCAGGGCCGACCCGAACTGGTAGCAGTGAAGTATGTGTTCCCCGCCGGACAGAAACTGGGCTGGCACCACCATCCCGTGATGAACTACGGCATATTGGTGCAGGGCGAACTGACCATCATCGGACAGGACGGCAAGGAGAAGGTCGTTCATGAGGGTGAGGCCGTCGTAGAGATGGTAGGCACCATTCACCACGGCGAGAACCGCGGCACGAAGGACGTCATCCTCTACATGTTCTACCTCTCGCAGAAAGACATGCCGCTGGCTGTGCAACACCCCGACATTCCATTGGAATAAAATCCCATAAAACCACAAGAACTATACGATTATGAGAAAGTATTTTATTTCTGCAATGATTGCACTGGCCTGCGCTACTACGGCAATGGCTGCTGACAATGTGAAGGCTACAATCCACGCTGACAAGGCGGGAGCAAAAATCAACCGCGAAATCTACGGACAGTTCTCCGAACACCTCGGCACGTGCATCTATGGCGGCCTCTGGGTGGGCGAGAACTCGCCGATTCCCAACATCAACGGTTATCGCAAGGACGTGTTCGAAGCCTTGAAGGCACTGAAGGTTCCCGTGTTGCGCTGGCCGGGCGGCTGTTTTGCCGACGACTACCACTGGATGGACGGCATCGGTCCGAAGAACCAGCGTCCGTCGCTGCGCAACAACAACTGGGGCGGCACCATCGAGGACAAC
>JAFXPL010000004.1 GCA_017527945.1 Bacteroidales bacterium
AGGAAAAAGCACTGTCTGCCCTTGAGGATACGATTTAAATTGTATTTTTGCCATCTCTTTAGTTATGGTGCAAAGATACAAAAATCTTTGACACGGCAAAGCCCTAACCCGCCAATGTTAGGGCTTTTTTGCAAAAAAAAAAGAGGGCGCGTGACTTTTGACACACCCTCTTTTTAAGACAAAGATATTCTGAAACCGGAAGTCACGACTCAGCTGCGAATAATACGCACTTTTCCCGTAGCCATGTTCTCGATGCCGTTACAGGTGAATGTCAGCTCATACATATAGACTCCATCGGGACAATTCTCACCGCCCCAAGAGTTGGCGTAAGCACTGCTCTGGAACACCACACGATTGTGCTTGTCGCGCACCGTGAGCTTCGGCGATGTGTAATTCTCTAAGCCGTCAATCACAAAGAAGTCGTTAACCCCGTCGGCGTTTGGGGTAAAAAGGTTCGGTATGCTCAAATGGACAGGTAGCGACCAATCGACGGCGTCGGGAGAGAGGGTTTTCAGCACCGGATCCTCTTCCAATTGGCGAGCCAAGGTGGAGTTGGCGGGAAGCACAATCTGCCGGACCTTGGAGCCCTGGGCAGCCGGGGGAGTCTCTTCCTCCGACACGGTTTCTGGTTCCGGCATCCGAGCGGGTGCCGGTTGTGCCACTTCCGCGCATTCGATGGCGGTGGGAGCTTCCTCTGCCGGATTTTCCGCAACTGCAACACAATCCACGTCAGTTTCCTGATCTACAGCGACTTCTTGCACACTTTCCACTTGTGCCGTCGCCCCATTTTGATCTGTTGGCTTGTGCAACACACTGAAAACGACCCCGCCAATCAGAAGCGCGGTCACTGCCGCAGCCCCCCATGCCGACGACACTTTCCGCAAGCGGCGGACGACCTGCGCAGGCATTTCCGCTTCTAAGCGTTCATTCAGTTTCCTCCACACTTCCTCGGATGGCTCTTCCCTATAATCCTTGAATATATCCTTTATATCGCTCATACATTAAAATATATACAATTAATCAATCTGCTTCGCTTGACAGCATCCATCTAACCCAAACGCTCACCGCTCACTTCCCAAGCTATTCTGCAACCACTTTTTTGCGCGCATATAAGCCACACGGACAGCACTTTCCTTTTTCCCCAGCATTTTCGCTATCTCTGCAAAATCATACCCCTCTATCTCCCTCAGGTTGAATGCCATTCGGAGTGTATCAGACATCTGTTCCATCAATGTCATCACTTTGGCTGCATCCAAACCTGCATAAATCGCCTCGCCGCTATTCACCAGCTCGTCCGCCTCCCAATCGTCCAGCGAAACTTCATTCCGGAAACGGCGAACTGAGCGGTAGTGACTGATAGCGGACTTCACCATCACCGAATAGATCCAAGCGTCGAAGCGGCTTTCTCCTTTATAGGAGGACAAGTTACGGAAAACGTTCATAAAGCCTTCCATCAACATATCCTCCGCCTCCGCAACTGAATTCGCGTAGCGCCTGCAGACCACAAACATCCGCGAGGCGAACATCTCATACAATTGTTTCTGGCTCTGTCGGTTGTTTTTCAAACACCCGTTGATGACCCGCTCAAGTTCTGAATCTAATCCTGTCACATCTTGTTTTGTCGCACAAACTGGCGACTTTGTTACATGAAAAAGAAAATTTTACTGGATAGACTTCACAATTGCCTCAACCTCACGCAGATAATCGCGTTTTTCCTCTTGCGGTGCATACACAAAGCCATCCACCGTGATACAATTGGAGCTGTCGGAGGAGAGTTGTGTGAAACTATAGAAGGGACCGCCCATCTTATCGCGAACAGAAGCCCATAGTCCTCTCATTTCCAAACCGTTATGATAACGAATCTGCAATTTCTTTGCCAACGGGTAACCTTCAACGTCAGCCACGACAGGATAGGCACCAGCCACGGCACCCTGAATATAGGCCTTGGTGATGCGGTCGCGCTCAGCCACAACATTTTCAGGAGTGATTTCATATCGGGGCGACCGGTAAATCATGACGAAGCGGTCGTTTTTCGGAGTGCGGAAACAGAGCCACAGGAAATCCTCCTCTTCGCGTCCCACGAAATAGCCGTCGGGAACAGTCATCGTGAGTCCGAACTTTTCCTTGATCTTCTTTTCGACCACGGCGTTGTTAAGTTTCCGATGGGCGTTTTGCAGGCGTGCGATGTCATTATCATACATGGCCTTCACAACTTCCTCCTGATGATTCAGAAAAATGGCAAGACAGGAGTCCTGGTTGTTGCCCTTTATCCGTACGACCACCTGCGGGTTCGTGACGGGGTTGCGGGCAAGTTCGAACGAATTTCCAGAATAGTCAGGGTTGTAATCGAACTGCACGATGTTGCGGTGCCGCATGAACGAGGCGAGATAGTCGTCATTGGAGCAACGAATGACATCGAACATCGGCTCAATCTGGTTGATGGCTGGTTGTGGCTGCTGCAGCACCCCGTAGATGGCGGTCAGAGCGGCCTTCGACCAGTTTCCTGTGTCGATGACCAATATCATTTCCCCTGCCTTACCAGTGGAAAAATTGTCGATTTTAATACCACCGCCCGCTTTCGGCCGACAAGAAACAAGGGCCAGGAGCGCAAATAAAACTGCTAAATAACTGATCTTCTTCATATTCACAAAATTAATATTTCCTATTGCTTTATATTTGATTTATTATTATCTTTGCCGTGCGAAATCAAAGCGCAAAGATAAAACAAAATTTCATAAACCAGAAACAAAAAAATGCAGACGGAACTATTTTACCGCATCGCGCTGAACAAGACAGAGGGTCTGGGCAAATCGGCCCTCAAGCAGATTTTGGCCGCCGCAGGGTCGGCGCAGAATGTTTTCGAATTTCCCGAATCCTGGAAACGAAAACTACGAAACCGAAAGCGCTGCGACATCCAAATACACCTCACGGAAAAAATCAGAGTGCTGGTTGAGCAGGAGCTGTCTCTCATGAAGAAATACAGCGCACAACTCTGTCACATATTGGATCCGGAATATCCCCAACGGCTGAAACGTTGCAACGATGCACCAGTCTCTTTCTATTTTCGGGGAGAGCCATGCTTCAATCCGCCGCGCGTATTGGCGGTGGTCGGCACACGAAATGCGACCTCTTACGGCCTGAGAAGTCTCACAAAAATACTCAACGAACTAAAAGACAGCAACATAACAACGGTAAGCGGCTTGGCATACGGCATCGACACCGTGGCACACGAAGAGTCGCTGAACCTCGGGATTCCGACAATATCTGTCTTGGGCAACGGTTTGCACACCATCTACCCATCAAGCAACAAAGGATTGTCGGAGCGAATCGTGGAACAAGGCGGCACGCTCGTCAGCGAGTTCGACTTCTTCACTGGACCTGACCGGATGAATTTTCCTGCACGAAACCGCATCATCGCAGGGATGGCGGACGCAGTCCTGGTTGCCGAAAGCGGCATCAAGGGCGGGAGCATTATCACCGCACACATTGCGAACTCCTACAACCGGGACATCTTTGCCATTCCGGGCAGCATTTTTGACGACATGCACGCCGGATGCCACGACCTGGTACGTCGGAACATTGCCGCAATCGCCACTTCCGGGCGGGATATCGTGGAAATGATGAACTGGGATGTGGAGCCGAAAGCCATACAGACGCAACTTTTCCCAGACCTCACCGAAGAAGAGGATGACATTTTCCGATTTGTGCAGACAGGGAAAAAGACCATTGACGAGATTGCCGCGCACTTCACGGCACACACACCCTCAAAGCTGGCCGGTCTATTGCTCACCATGGAGCTGAAAGGAGTCCTTTTCGCCCTGCCTGGAAAAAGCTATAGCACGGAGCCTTAAGCGGTTACAAAATCGCACTCCGACGTGTCCCTGTAGCTGGCGACGACGGAACGACACTTGTATAATCCAGCCTGAATTTCAAGTTCTTCACCTCTCCTTCAACGTCGGCAACTTGATGTCCTACATTATCCAATTTCACCTCCACTTTACCCAAGCGGACATCAACATTGTCAAGCTTCACTTCCACTTTTCCTAAACGCATATCCACATTGTCCAAACGAGCCTCCATGCGGTCAAATCGGGCATCCACCTTGTCGAAGCGGGCATCCATCTCTTGATGCAGGGACTCAAATCGGGCATCCACTTTCTCGAAGCGGGCATCCATCTCCTGATGCAGGGACTCAAATCGGGCATCCACCTTGTCGAAGCAGGCATCCATCTCCTGATGCAGGGACTCAAATCGGGCATCCACTTTCTCGAAGCGGGCATCCATTTTGTCAGACAAAGCATCCACCTTGTCAGACAAATGATCGATTTTCACTCCCAACGAGTCCGTCTTTTCGCCCATGAACTTCATAGTGACATCAATCTCGGTAAATTTCTTCGTCAGCCAATGAACAAGCCAAACAACAGCCACAATCATCGACAAAAGCATGGCAAGGACACCACCCGTGCTACTCAACGCATTTTGCAATAAAGAAACCAACTCTTTCATATTCTGCATTTTATGGTTAATCAATTTAAGAATTATCAGTTAATTTTGTTAATACATAATCTTTTATACTTTATTTTTTTTCAAAGTGCAAACATAGTATTTTTTTCATACATACTATGTTTCAAAAAAAAATTTTTCAACACATAACAAAGCACTTCATAGTCAACTTGATGAAACACGGCAAAAAAAATGTATTTTTGCCGCGTGTAAAGAATACACAATGTTATGGGAGAAAAAAGAACTTACACGTATGATTACTGGCGCCCTGCGGTGACGGTGGACAATGTGGTGTTCAGTTTCGACGGATCGCACCTCAACGTACTGCTAATCAAACGCGGCAACGAGCCCTATAAAGGTTCTTGGGCATTTCCGGGCGGTTTTTTGGACGAGGACGAAACCTTGGAAGAGGCAGCGCGGCGGGAACTGAAAGAAGAGACCGGACTGTCGCCCAAATTCTTCAACGAGGTGGGAGCGTTCAGCGACCTGGACCGCGACCCCAGGGGGCGCACCATTTCCGTCGCGTTCGCATCGGTCGTGCGACCGAACCAGTCCAAAGCGGTTGCCGGCGACGACGCCAAAGAAGCCCGCTGGTTCAGCATCAACGAAATGCCCAAATTAGCCTTCGACCATGAGAAAATCCACCGCATGGCCCTCTGGAAGCTCCGACTCGCTTTCATCAACTCCCCCGTCGCGTTTCTCCTTTTGGACGACATCTTCACCCTTCCAGAGATGCAACGGCTCTACACGCAGATCTTTAGCAAGGAGTTCGACCGCCGCAACTTCCAGAAAAAGTTCCTGGCCTCCAGGATGCTCACCCCCGTGGCGCAAAGCGACGATGAGAAAAAGTCACCGCACGCCCCCATCCACTACAGGTTCAACGAAGCCGGATACACGCAACTGCGCGAAAAAATGCTGCGGTGCTGATAGCCTTTTTTTTGTACTTTTGCGCCCTCAAAAAAATAGGGTGTAAAAGATGAAGCCTTGGCAGATAACTATTTTTATATTCCTGACAATCACTTGTTTAGGAATTATCAGTTTTTTTTATCCCGACGATGGTCTGCGTCTCGCGGGACACGACATCCGCTTCCCCTCCATCGAAAAGGTACTGGCCGACCCTGACGAGGGGATCCCGGACCTGCCCGGCGACAGTCTCAAGACCGACGACCGCATCCCCGCCCCCACCCTTTTCAATCGCAAGAAACGGGAAGCCATCATCGCGGAAATCGCCAAGGAGGACTCCGTGAAGCAGAAGCGCATCGAGGAACAGATCGACACGCTGGAACACTACAAGACCACGATGGCGTCGGAAGGCCATTTCTACCTCCCGAACGGCGACGTCACCTATTTCGACAAATTCTTTGCGAAAGCGGCTTCGGCACGGTCGCGCGACGAAGTGGTGCGTGTGCTCCACTACGGCGACTCGCAGATTGAAATGGACCGCATCTCGGGCAACCTGCGCACATGGATGCAGTCGCACTTCGGCGGCGGCGGCCCGGGACTGCTGCCGGCCATCCAGACCGTGGCCTCCTACGCGGTGAGCCAGTCGGCTTCCGGCCCGTTCACCCTCTATTCGTCGTACGGCGACGGGGCACGCGCGCGGGGCAACTACGGACTCATGCTGAAATGCTACCGGCTCACCGGCAACGGCACCTTCACGGCCAACGCCACCACCAACAAGCGCTCCGACAGCCGCGTGAAACGTTTCTCCCGCGTGACCCTCCTCTACAACGACCACGACGGCCGATTCCGCGCCACCCTCACTGACCGCAAAAACAAATACGACTCCACCTGCGCCAGCGTGGGGCCCGGCATCCATGCCATGCACTGGAAGACCGACTCCGCCACCACCTCCCTGCGCCTCAATATGCAGGGTACAGCCGACATCTACGGCGTCATGATCGACAACGGACCGGGCGTTAGCGTCGATAACATCCCCCTGCGCGGCTCCTCCGGCGACCAGTTCACGCTCGTCACCGACTCCGTGCTGCGCAAATGCTACCTGAACTCCAACGTCGGGATGATCATCCTGCAGTTCGGCGGCAACTCCGTGCCCGCCATCTACAGCACCGCCGCCATCAACAAATACTGCACCGCCATGCAGAAGCAAATCCGCCGCGTGAAGAGCACGTGTCCCAACGCCACCCTCCTTTTCATCGGGCCATCGGACATGAGCCACTCCTACGGCGGCTCGCTGCAGACCTACAAGCTCCTGCCCGCCCTCATCGACAGCCTGCGCAATATGTGTGTGCGCAACAACGTGGCCTACTGGGATTTGTACGAGGTGATGGGCGGCCGCAACGCCATGGTCGCCTGGGTGCGCAAAGGCTGGGCCGGCCCCGACTACGTGCATTTCACCACCGCAGGAGCCAACTACGTGGGCAAGAAGCTCGCCGAGAACTTCGCCACGATGTACGAACTCTACACCACCCGTCGCAAGATGGGTGCCGAAACTTTCGACAATCTATGGGAAGCCGCGCAAAACTGACACTCATCGCATTAATAACCAGCTACATGTCGGTTTTCGCCCAGACGGATGTGACCACCGACAGCGTAGCCATAGTCATGGAGTCCGACACCGCCGCCGCATGGGTGCTTCCCGAGTTGTTCTCCGACTATGACTCCACATTTTCGTTCATCCGCTTCAACGACGACACGCTTTGCTGGGGCAGGGACAGCATGACGCTGGTGCGTTTCTACGAGAAATGGAACCGTGTGATCCGCACCCGCAAAGGCAACGTGCACATCATGCACATCGGCGGCTCGCACGTGCAGGCGGGCACGATGTCGCACCGGATTCGCAAGCATGTTTTGGCGGAATACGGCGGCGAACCGGCTTCGCGCGGGCTGATATTCCCCTACTCCGCCGCAAACGCCTGCAATAATCCCCGCGACTACAAAATCTCCCGCTCCGATGTCTTCTCGCTGATCCGGAACGTCTATCAGCAGTATCCGTCGCCGCTCGGCATGTCGGGCATATCCGTCTATTGCACACAGTCTGTGCACTCCATCAAATTTACGATGAACGAGCTCGACTACGACTTTGCAACGGACACGCTCGTACTCTTCGGCCGCTCCAACGGCCAATACATCGACCCCATCCTCAAATACGACACCATCTGGCGCTTCCCCGACGAGACCGACTTGGAGAACGAACGCTACTACTTCTATCCCGGCCGCCCGCTGCAGGAGTTCACCTTCTACTTTCCGTGTGGACCGGCAGACACCTTCTTCGTGAACGGACTGTGGCTGCAAAACGGCAAACCGGGCGTGACCTTCACCTCCATCGGGGTAAACGGTGCAGCGGTGCCCTCCTATCTGCGGTGCAAGAACTTCACCCGCGACCTCAAGGCATTTCCGCCCGACCTGGTCATCTTTGGCATCGGGGTGAACGATGCCTTTGCTGCCGACTTCGACTCCACGGCCTTCAAAAACAACTACCTGCAGCTCATCTCCCGCATCCGCGAGGCCAGTCCCGACTGCGCCTTCATCTTCCTGTCGAACAACGACACCTGGAAACGCGGCCGCAAAGGTCGTTACTCGGTGAACCAGACCGGCCCTGCGGTGAGCGATGTCATGCACCGCTTGGCCAACCTCACCGGCGGCGCCTGCTGGGACCAGTTCGAGGTGATGGGCGGGCTCGGCTCCATGGCCAAATGGCAGGCCAAAGGGCTCGCGCAGAAAGACCGCGTCCACTTCACCGTCAACGGATATAACCTCATCGGCGACCTTTTCTGGCACGCTTTTGTACAACCCCTTAAAAACCTGCAGCAATGACCTGGGAGAATGTATCGCAATTTCTGATCAACCTGTTCTCATTCGACGAGACGCACCCGCTGTTGTTCACCCAGTTCAACTTCTGGGCCTTCTTCGCCATCGTCTATGCCCTCTTCGCGCTGTTCCACAGCAAACGGCTGCTGCGCAACTCCTTCCTCTTCTTCGTCAGCTTGCTGTTCTACTACAAAACCTCCGGGCTTTTCGTACTTATCCTGCTGTTTGACACCTTTTTAGACTATTTCCTCGGCATCTTCATGGACAAATCGCAGCGAAACGGCTGGCGCAAGACGTTCATGATTTCCGGTGTCGCCATCAACCTGCTGGTACTCTTCTACTTCAAGTACGCCTACTTCTGCACCGACGCCTACAACACCATTGTGGGCAGCGAGCACGAGGTCATCAACTGGTTAGCGCAATGGACCAACAACTGGACCGGCACCAACTATTTCGATGCCTCCAAGATTCTGCTCCCCGTCGGCATTTCCTTCTATACCTTCCAGAATATCAGCTATTTGGTGGATGTCTATAAGCGAAAAATCTCGCACGTGGCCAACATTCTGGACTTCGGCTTCTACGTCTCGTTCTTCCCGCAGTTGGTTGCCGGCCCGATTGTGCGCGCCGACCAATTCGTGCCGCAGCTCTACAAAAAGTTCTTCCTCACACGCCGGCAGTTCGGCATCGCGGTATTCTGGATCCTCAACGGCTTGGCCAAGAAGCTGATCATGAGCGACTACTTGGCGGTCAACTTCGTGGATAGAGTCTTCAACAACCCGTCGCTGTTCACGGCGTTCGAGAACTTGTCGGCACTGTTCGTCTATTCGCTGCAGGTCTATGCCGATTTTTCGGGATATACTGACATTGCCATCGGCGTGGCCATGCTGATGGGCTTCTACTTGCCGAAGAACTTCAACTCGCCATACAAAGCCACCAACCCGGGCAATTTCTGGAAGCGTTGGCACATCTCGCTCTCCAACTGGCTGAAAGACTACCTCTACATCCCGTTAGGCGGCAACCGCAACGCCACTTTCGGCACCTACCTCTGCATCTCGCTCATCGCGGCGATCATCATCCTGCTCACCAAGAGCGTGGTCATTGCCAGCATCATCGGCGGCATCGCGTTGACGCTACTTGTGGCCTCGTTGGTGAGCAAGAAGGCGCGGCTGAAAATCAGCACCAACCTCAACATGATGAATACCATGCTGTTAGGCGGTTTGTGGCACGGCGCATCATGGAACTTCATGATTTGGGGCGGCTTGAACGGCATCGGCATCCTGTCGTACAAAATCTGGCGTCACGGCAACATGCTCGTGCGCAGCACCATCGCCACGGTGATATTCGTCACCTTCTTGATCACCAACCATTTGTGGCCACATCCCGCGCTGATGATCGGCGTGGTTTGGAGCGGAATATGGTTCGCGGGCACGCTCATCAAAACCGTTTTCAGCCTCCTACAGCCGGACAAGACGGTGACGTGGTTGGACAAGACCTGGGGCATCCTCCAGACGTTCGTCTTCATCTCGTTCACGCGGTTGTTCTTCCGTTCCGGTTCCAACCTCGACCCGGCCACGGCCAACGAAACGGCGTGGGAGACCGCCAAGGCGATGGTCAACAGCATCGGCGGACAGTGGAACGTCGCGGCAATTCCTGACATCCTGGCCAACTACAGCACAGTCTTCATCATGTTCGTCCTCGGCATGGTCATCCACTGGCTCCCCGACCGTTGGAAGCGCTGGTACCGCATCAATTTCGCCATGCTCCCACTTTGGCTGATGGGCCTTATCGTGGTCGCGGCCGTCTTCGTGCTCTACCAGTTCGTCACGGCGGATTTGCAACCGTTCATTTACTTCCAGTTCTGAGTGGTAAGGCAATAAGCAAAAGGCGATAGTTATATCAGCCGCACCGCCAACAACTCTTTCCCGATTTTGTGAATGGCGGTCTGTATTTTCGACACCTGTTTTTCCGAGATATACTGTCCTCTTTTATACTGGCGCATCAATGAGGGGTTGATGCCCGACATGTTGGCCAGTTTGGTCATGTTGAGGTAATCGTAGTAGTTCAGGAAAGAGGGCATGTCGTATTTATATACGAACGTGGTGTTTTTCAAGTCATCAGGGTCTTCTCTTCCTATCTCTTCGAACACTTCAATAAATTCTTTCACCGAGTTTTCAAAATCAGCTTTGGCTTCGGCCACAGTGTTGCCGTCTCCGAAAACGGTGGATTTGGTGTCTGGGGTGAAGATAGTGAACGAACCGTCTTTGCCCATCTCAATCAATGCTATTCTTTTTTTCATATCTTTATTTTTATTCCCTAATTATCAGAACCCTATCTGGCGTTTCAACTTGTGGTAGAGGCCAGTTTTCACTTCCTTCGATCCATGCCTTTCGATTTTCAAAATGTCCTCCTTCTGTGGATGAGCATAAATGTCATGATTGCCTCCTGTCCGCAAAAGAAACCACCCGTGACTCTCTGCAATTCTTCGTAATTCATTCCATTTCATATCATTTCAATTTTGTTTTTTTAGTCGCTGCAAAAATATAACTTTTTTGGCATATAACAATATTGTGTTATATTTTTTTACGGCAACAGGATAATCATCATCGTGTCGGCATCTCTCCCCGGCTGTACGTTTTTTATCCCTAAGTATGTTTTTTTCAAAAATGTTACATCCAAAAAAATTTTTTCTCAAAAAAACTCACCTCGCATCGCAGTAGCCGACACTTCCGAGCGTCGGAAAAGAACGATATTATACATAATTAAAAAAAAGATGTATTTTTGCGCTCTCGTTTTGAAAGTGCTGATCTATGTTATACTAAATACGTAATTGATTTACAATCAAATATTTAATTCACATTTTTATTCACAAAAAAATTACAAAAATGAAAAAGTTCTTATCAATCGCAGTGATTTGCTGCATCGTGGCCATGACTGGTATTTTCTCCTCCTGCGGACGTGTAGAGGACGGCGACTGGATATATTCCGTCAAGCTCGATCCGAACACCGAGGAAGGAATAGTCAACAACTACCACATGTGGTTTGAGCAAATTGTCATTGACAACATGAAAGCAAGCGCTGACAGCTACACGGAAACCACAGGCATCTATGTGTTCAAAGGCGAGAAAAAAGAGGTCAGCAAGAGAGCTGAAAATGCTTTCAACAAAGCCATCGATGCCGTTGAAGTTGCCAGAGCAAGTCATCCTGGCGTCCTCATGGGCGGCACCAAGATTAACTTAATGCTCAACAACCGCGACACCAACAAAGACGAGATTGTCTTAACCCGCACCCTGAAACAGGATTAATCTCGCTGTCGGCTCATTCAAATATAGATGAAAATGAAAAGACATTTGTTTATTCTGATGGCGGTATGCCTGGGCGGTCTGATGGCCATATCTTGTAACCGTGAGAACGGCGACGACAATGGCGGCAGCGGTACTGGCGGCAACAAAAAAATCACCATCCAGTACCAGATGAAGGACCACTTCACGCAAAATGGCCAGCAGTTGCAAATTTCCCCTTACTTTCACTATAACCTCAAATATGTTGACGCTACGGGTAAAACTGTGGAGGTGAATAACGTCTCTGCGCCTTGGACTCTCCCCGCTTTCGAAGTCAAGGCTCCGTTCACCGCCAAAATCGAGGGAACCATCGTCTATAACGAGTCTGAACTCCCCGAAACGGGTACCATCATTATCGGTGCTGTCCCGAACATCCACTACACTGAGAATGGTGTAGTGAAGGACCGCGAGCTCAACGATGCGCCTGTCGGTCAGTTCAGCTCGAAAGCACAATTCCTGAATTTCATCTCCACCCATCCGGATCGTCTGACATTCACGTTGGAACACACCTTCTAATCCAAGGTTATACGATATACGACACTCAAAGAGACACATGGACATGCGTCTCTTTTTTTTACATCCTTTCGTGCGCCCTCCTAAATCCCGAACGCCTCCCGATGCCAAATAATGTAGCGATAGGCCTTCATCAGCAGGCTGAATTTCGAGAAACGGCCGCCCTGCATGGAGATTGGGGTGATTTCGCCGATGAAGCGCATGAACGGCAGACTCGTGGCAGGGAATGAACGACCGTCGCATTGAACTTGGAACGGGGTCTTATAGGGATAGTAGCCATTTCTACACGAATTGTCGGTATGGCTCACTACCAATGATTTGCCAGCCTTGTTTTGAAAGGTGATTTCGAAAGTGCTGGAAGAGGTGCAAGTTCCATCTTGGTAACTCTGGATGATTTCCGTCCAAATGCTGTCGCCAAGATGGGGAAGGAATTCCAAAACGCGCTCCTTCGTGGCACTGTCGCACCTGGTGCTAAAATCCACCCACGTCCTGGCGTATGGGAACACAAATCGTCTGAGGGAGTCGTAATCATCCTGTGTGAATCCAAAATCGGCCACCCTCACCGATGCATCATACCCTGTGTTGAGTGCTTTCAGCTCTTTGCGAAGCTGTTTGTCAGTGAAGGTATGTGTGAACTCCGCACCTTTTCTCCAGAGCGATAACTTTTTGATAACGAATTTGTCGCCTTCCTGTTGATAAAGAACCCTCTCCGAATAGCGTTGCCCATCGCAAGGGAAGAACTTGTAAACGATGTCAACCGACTCGACCGGACTTTTCAGGAACTCTTCCAACGGACGCTCAAGGCGATAGGGGGTAATGACCGGTGTATCTATTTTTGCAAGATATTGTCGCGCACCATCGGAGAGCAGCAAGTTCCCTTCGAGTTCGTCTGTGCCGACCTGCACTTCCTTAATAGAGAAGGTCGTCTTCAAATGTCTGTACCACTTTTGGTTACTTTGGTCAAAAAGGATGAGATCGTGAGGACTGTCCAATGCAACACGGATATCACCAGACTCGACCTCTTGCTTAATGTCATCTTTTTTATTACTGACGTAGCAATAACGGTTTGGTCCCAGCGGTATATCTTCGGTGTAGAGTCCGCAGGAGGTCAAGCCATCCGCTGATATCCGATACAGGCTGTCTATTCGTTCCCATCGTGCAGACTTCACGTTGTCGTTATAAGACAAACCGTAAACAGATTGATTGTCAGCATGTTTTATCTCAGCGAAATAGCAAGGACCATGTGTGTTCACGGTGTCGAAAGTGAGCAAATCGGCGCTTCGAAGCAATTGGTTCTCCCGCGTGACAATCACCCATTCGTCGTTTTCGCGGTCCACAGCAAAAGCACGGATGTTAAGCGGAATTTCCCGCCAACAGATGGTATCGACAGAGGTCCAGAAATATCGGTCGGCTTGCTCCATCACCATCTTGGAGCCGCAAATCGCAAAGGTGTAGAAAAAATACTTCTTCTTTATTTCGGGATGTTGGTCGTATGGAGTGGGAATCTTCTCATAATGCGCCCAGTTGTCGCGGGTCATCATCAGACTCTCTCTGGAAATGCCTTCAGAATCCTTCCAATTAAGCCGTCCCATTCCATCACGCCCGTTGTCATCCATGTCGAAGCGGAACTTACAATCAGGAATCCTCGTAATTTCCTGGAAATGGAGACCTTTGTCGGACGAATAATACATGATGCTGTCCACGCGGAGCCAAACCTGTCCACCGGCACGGCCTAACACCCAAGTCTTGTCTCGCTCCATCCGGTACGGCAAAGACAGATATTCCCAAGTTTCACCTCCGTCGGTGGAGCGTAAGTATTGGTTATAGTGCGAACTTGTGTCCGACGGATCGAAAATTCTGCCGAAAACGAGCACAGTGCTGGTGTCGGGACACACCACATAGCTGAAATCCACCGCATAATTGTTTGGGTGCGACAGCCTCTTCCACGTATTCGACATGCCATTTGTATGCCAAACGTCATAGTAATCGCTCATCCAGATTTTGCCTGAAGGAGAAACGGCGAATGAGGCATTGCTTGCACTGAAGTTCAGGCTTGCCTTATAGTCGCGGGGCGTGTTCTGTCCTATTGCGCTGACCAAGAACACCAATATCAGCAAAACGACAACTGACCGTTTCATAAAACCTATGTGTTTTAAGGTGCAAAAATACATTTTTTTAAACAATAGCGTCCTAAATATTTTTTTTTGAAAGATATGGGCAAAGGTCGTGATTTTTCCGACCTTTGCGGCGAGAAAAAAAAAACTTATCTTTATGGAGGCAAATATAAAACTTTTCGCGCAGGCAATAGCGACTCTCCCGAAAAAACAATCAGGGGCATCATCAGCAAGTGCAACTCAGACAAGTTCTGCAAAGGATTTGACACATGGAGCCAACTTGTCAGCATGATTTTCTGCCAGTTCGCAAACAGCACTTCAGTCCGAGACATCAGCAACGGACTGAAATCCGCCACGGGGAACTTAAACCACCTGGGCATCCGCGAGGCTCCGTCCAAGCCCACCGTGGCCTACCAGAACCGCCACCGGAGTTCCAACGTATTCAAGGAGATTTACTATGCCTGCCTTGAACATCTTGGACAGCATACGTTCGGAAAACGCAAGAAATTCAGGTTCAAGAGCCCCATAAAGCTGCTGGACTCGACACTCATCTCGGTGTGCCTGTCGGTTTTCGACTGGGCGCACTACAAGACCCACAAGGGAGCCGTCAAGATGCACGCAATGCTGGACTTCGACATGCTCCTGCCGCACTACGTCCTCATCACGGACGGGAAGAAAGGCGACAACACGGCCGCCAAGCAGATACCCGTGGAGAGGGGGACGGTGGTGGTGTCCGACCGCTATTACTGCGATTTCGAGCTCCTGAACCTTTGGGACAGCAACGGCGTGTTCTTCGTGGTTCGGCACAAAAGAAACCTCGCGTTCAGGAAGGTGCGGGAGAACGACCTTCCCCCGGTAAGGCATCAGAATGTGCTCATAGACGAGATCGTCGAACTCACAGGGCCGCAGACAAGAGGCAAATACCCCAAACAGCTAAGGCGCGTGGTCGTTTACAACGAAGAGAAGGACTTCACTGTCGAACTGCTCACCAACAATTTCAACTGGACGGCCAGCACCATAGGCGAACTCTACAAGTCAAGGTGGCAGATAGAGATTTTCTTCAGGCACGTTAAGGAGCTGCTGCACATCAAAAGCTTTGTCGGCACATCGCAGAACGCGGTGGAGATACAGCTGTGGACGGCCCTGATCACCATACTGATGCTCAAATATCTCCAGTTCAAGGCGTCCTACGACTGGTGCCTGTCCAACCTCACCGCGTCGCTGCGCCTGAACACTTTCACCAAAATGGATCTCTGGAAATGGCTCGATGAACCCTTCACCCCGCCACCAGACACACCGGGCAATCCAAACGAGGGGGTTCAACTTTCATTTTTCTGATTTTTCACCCGCAATTGCACTGTTTGTCGGTGAATAATATTGTTGGAAAATTTATTTAGGACAGTATTGATAAAAGAATTAATTTTGCAGCGTCGTTTGCTTATCTTGACGTTTAACGGACTTCGCATCAAGGTCGGCGGCAGCGCGAAGAAGTAAAAAATAGAAGTCCCCTATAGTATGATTATTATTCAGAGAGTTTTGTTATCTGTCACTTTTTTTGTGATTAGCATAAACTTGTTTGCGCAAATTGATAGTATTATGTACTACGAAAATAATATGTCAAAAAAAAGAATCACTTTGTTTTCGAAGAATAATAAAACAAATCACGCAATCAATAACGAAGAAGCGTCTTGCTATCCAATAATGACATATTTATATGAATCTTCTAAAAATTTTTCGACTCTTAATTCTCAAAATGTAATCGAGCATATCCTAATTCAGCATTTCAACATTAAAAATCACCAACAGCAAAAATTTAAATACACGCCTCCATACAAAGATTTGGATACTGTGAAAAAATATATTTTTGGGACACCTGAAAGACCTTATTAAATAAACATTTACATCAAATCTCAAAAAAGTTTTAAATAATTCGTATTTTTGCATCATCAAAACCTACACGATTACGAAAAGACAATGACGGCAATGGTCAACACGATGGAATCATCCCTAATAAAAAGAGAGGGGATGGAATTAAATTAGGAGGTAACTTACAGGAAGTATGGCAATGGAAAGAAGTATATTAAAACACGTACTAATTCAGTGCTACATAGTTGTATCACTATTGATGTCATCGTGCTCATATTCAGATCTGAATTCAAAATATGGAGTTGCATATAATCGAGTACGCCAAAACGTCGGCTTGCCTGTCCTTGACTCAACTTGGAGATATAACGAAGCTGTCGGTGTTGTAGGGGGATGTTGGTTAAATCCGAATTGTCCTAAAGGCAGTCCTGGCTATTACGAAAAAAGTTTTCTTTGCGAAAACGATGAGGAATAGCTCACTTTGAAGCCCCCCGCTCCAGCTTGCGCCGGATGTCGTGGACGCTCATTCGCTGCTTGCGCATCCCGCCGAACCGGCGGCGCCCGTTCTCTTTCAGGCACACCGAGACTATCCTGCGCACTTCCTGTGTCACCACCGGGCAGCGCCTCGGACCGCTGTGGTACTGCGGACATGTGGTCAGTACAGCATCCACCGCCTCTTCCGGATTGTCCGAAAGAAGAGTGCTTTCATATTCCCTGACGATTTTCATGACCACCTGGCGGCTCACGCCCAGTTCCCTGGAAATCTCCCGCAGGCTCTTTCCGCCCGCGATGTACATGTGAATGATTTTTTGTCTCTCTTGCATCTTGATCATCTTTTACTTTTCCCTATCATTATTTGCTAATGATAACGATGATCAAGTGGTAAACTTTTACGTGGTTATTTACCATAGAGAAGACCGATGAGCGGGTAAAAACCAAAGAAATACACTTTGTCCCGTTTCTGTCTCAGTTTTAACGCAAAAATCAGCAACCTACTCGCGTAAATTGCTGATTCTGATTGGATTAAATCGTTTCGCGGAGAGAGCGAGATTCGAACTCGCGGTAGAGTTTCCCCTACGTCAGTTTAGCAAACTGGTGGTTTCAGCCACTCACCCACCTCTCCGTGGTTTCATTTCTGAAATCGGCGGCAAAAATACACTTTTTTTTGATATACCAACAGCCCTGCAAAAAAAAACTTTGAAATCTGAAACTTGAAACTTCCATCCTCCCCTCCCCGCGTAACCCAAAAAATCGTATCTTTGCCGCCCTAAAATTCGACAGACAATGAAGTATTCCGTTGCGCAAATCGCAGAATTGATTTCTGCTGAAATAGTGGGAGATCCCGCTGCCGAGATCACCACCATTTGCAAAATCGAGGAGGGCGTGCCCGGCGGCCTCACCTTCCTTTCCAACCCGAAATACACCCATTTCCTCTATACCACCAAAGCCACGGCGGCCATCGTCAACAAGGATTTTGTCCCCGAACAAGAAGTCCCCTGCACCCTCATCAAGGTGGCCAACTCCTACCTTGCCTTCGCGCAGCTGCTCAACTTCTACCAGGAGAACAAGCCCCGCAAGACCGGTGTGTCCGACAAGGCCTGCATCGCGCCGACGGCCAAAATCGGTCAGAACGTCTATATCGGCGAGTTTGTGAGCGTGGGCGACGGCGCGGTCATCGGCGACGGCGCGAGCCTATACCCGCAGACCGTTATCGGCGACCGCGTGACTATCGGCGACCGCACCACCCTCTATGCCGGCGTGAAGGTCTATGAGGACTGCCACATCGGCACCGACTGCATCCTCCACGCGGGGGCGGTCATCGGGGCAGACGGCTTCGGCTTCGCCCAGCAGAACGGCGAGTACCTCAAGATCCCGCAGATCGGCAATGTGGAAATCGGCAATTACGTGGAAATCGGCGCGAACACCTGCATCGACCGCGCCACCATGGGCTCGACACGCATCCACGACCATGTGAAGATCGACAACCTGGTGCAAATCGCGCACAACGTCATCGTGGGCGAAGGCACGGCTTTCGCGGCCCAAGCGGGCGTGGCCGGATCTGCAAAGCTCGGCAGCCGCTGCATTGTGGCAGGACAGGCGGGCATCGCAGGCCACATCACCATCGACGACGGCACCGTCATCGGCGCCCAGTCCGGTGTCTCCCACTCCCTCAAGCAGGGCGTCTATCTCGGCAGCCCGGCCGCACCGGCCTCCGAAGAACGCAAGCTCATCGTGCTGCGCCGCAAATTACCCGAACTGTATCAACAATATATAAAAAACCAAAAGAACCAGTAACTTTCATGACAAATCTGCAAACCACCATCGCCTCCCCGGTCTCCGTGTCGGGGCGAGGCTTACATACGGCGCAGCAGGTGACCGTCACCTTTGTGCCCGCACCCGCCGATTTCGGTGTCCAGTTTGAGCGCACCGACCTGCCCGGCAACCCCATCGTGAAGGCCACTCCCTACACGGTCTTCGACACCTCCCGCGGCACCTCCATCAAGGACGGCGACGCCCAGGTGCACACCATCGAGCACCTCATGGCCGCCCTCGCCGGCCTCGGCATCGACAATGTACTCGTGAAGACCGTCGGCCCGGAAACCCCCATTCTCGACGGCAGCTCCCGCATCTATGTGGAAATGCTCAAGGAAGTCGGCATCGTCACCCTCGACGCCCCGAAGAAAATCGGCGTTGTGAAGGAGGAAATCACGTTCGCTATCCCCGAAAAACAGATTGAGATCACCATCAAGCCGGCAAAACGATTCAAAATGACGGTGAATGTGGACTATGGCACCAAAGTGCTGGCCGAACAGCAGGCCGTGCTCGACAGCATCGAGACCTTCGTGCCGGACGTCTATAACTGCCGCACCTTCGTCTTCCTCGACGAACTGCAATTCCTGATCCAGAACAACCTGGCACGCGGCGGCGACCTCGACAACGCCATCGTCTTCGTCGATAAGGTACCCGACAACAAGGTGCTGAACGCCCTCGGCGACTTCTTCCACAAGAAAGACATCACCGTTACTCCCGACCATATCCTGAACAACACGCATTTGCGGCATCCCAATGAACCGGCCCGCCATAAACTGCTCGACCTCATCGGAGACCTCTATTTACTGGGGGTTCCGCTATGTGCGGAGATTGTCGCGAACCGTCCCGGACACTTCGCCAACACCGCCTTCGCAAAAAAAATTATGGAAAGCTGTAACTTTTTGATACAACCTGCGTAAGAGTATAGTGATTATGAATTAATTTTCATTGTCTTACATAGGTTAATGGTTTTGGACAGCGGTATGAACTACCGCTGTTTTTTTGTTATGTCCCCAAACATGTAAAAAAAAACGAGGGTGTGTCAAAAGTCACGTTTTGGCACATCCTCTTTTTCATGTGACGATGTGTTGTGGCTTATAGAAATGTCTGTGGTGATTATTTCTGTGTCGTGTTTGTTTGTGCGACCGCGATGTGGTTCGCGAGGAGGGTTGCCAGCGCGGTTTTTTTGCAAAAAAAGTGCTTTTTTGACCTTCTTACGC
>JAFXPL010000023.1 GCA_017527945.1 Bacteroidales bacterium
CAATGTGTGAGCTTCAAGCTATTTAATGTCCAAATCATCCGGTTTCTTGTTAGGGCAGAACATTGAAACTGCTTTTAATCCAGATTGTTCAACTAGATGTTTGAAGATTGCCTCGCGATAGTATATCGTCAAAGCTTTTGCCAACACTCTTTTTTGCCAATCTTTAAATCCCGGATTAAGACTTTACAGCACAACCTTTGCTGTAAGTGGATTGCCCATAAATGGTTTTGGCCATTTTTGAATCCGGTATTTATATTCAGCATCGTTATTTCGATTATGTTCGCCAATATAAGCCTCATCGCATTTAAGGACACATTATGCATTGTCATCGTAAATCGTTGACCCACCACGTATGGGGTCAGCGTACTCAAGACTTGAACCCCACGGATTTATGGATAAAACCTCTTCTTCCGAGATGGGTATTCTATCAAGTGGAGTTGGACTACACCATAGCCTGTCTGAATTCGTCAGCATCAATGTAATGTCGCTTCGTTAATTCGTCATAATAATTTCTTATATCTGCAAAATAGGGATTCTGTGCAAGAGGAAATCTATAGAGATTCCGAATTTCATCCTGAAACAATTTCACCAACTGCTTCAAGTTGATTTTATCATCGGAGACAAAATTGTCAATGGGATTGAATCCTCCACCACGTATCATTCCGATATAATTGGAGATGGTTCCGCAAATGGTTTCTGTCCTATCTGGGTGTTCAATACATTGTTCGTTTAGTTCATTGAAGAAATCGTATCCATGATACACACAATTAGCTATCTCTGCCAATTTATCTTCCTTGCTTGAATAGGAAAACTCATGAGCAAAACTATCGAAATATTCTCTGATTGATTTGGTCGGTTTATATAATGGTTCCATATATGATTTGTATTAGTTACATCACACCCATATAAAAGCAAAATTCCCGTTTTTATTGTCCTCACGCTCAACAAAGAACCGCCACCCGGTTGGTGGTGGCGGTGATAATGTTAGGTTAGAATTACAATATTGCTATTATTGCCAGGAGCTGCCCAACTGGTCGAATAATACCGGAATTCTTGTGGGACCACTGTTGCTCTTGCCGATGCGCACGATGACAAGGCTTTTGTGCGGGTTGACGTAGAGCACTTGCTCGCAGATGCCAAGGGCATAGTAGCCGGAATATTCTGGGCGGATGAAGCCTTCGTAGTTGATGTTGTACCAGTTGAAATGGTAGCCGTGATAGCTGGTGTCGCAGTCGGCGGTTTGCCGTATCCAATCCTCGCTCACGATGCGTCGGCCGTCCCACATTCCATCATTGAGATAGAGTCGGCCAATCTTGGCAAGATCCTTGATAGTAAGCGTGATGCCGCCGAAAGAGTGTGCAAAGTCGTGTTCCCGGCTGTCGATGTTGACCAGCGCCGGATGCTCCATACCCAGTGGCTTCCACACACGCTCGCCGAGGTAGTCGGCATACCGCTTGCCGGAAGCCCGCTCGATGACCGCGCCGAGGATTGCCGACGTCATGCTCTCGTAGCGGAACTGAGTGCCCGGCTCGCAGCGGAATTTCAGCCCTCGGATTTGCCGCATGATGTTGTCCCCATAATTAAGCCTCGCCATAGCGTTGATCATCTTCAGGTCCTTCAGGGGGAGCAAGATGGCACTGATAATCAGTGCTTTATCTTTTTATATACCCATTTTGTACCCAATTTGTACCCGAACAACATACAATATTAGGAATCAGCAGTTTAACACTTCAACTCACTCTACAATCCGATTTGCTAAAAGAAACAATATTCTACAAATCAAGCATTTACAAATAAAAGGTTCAACTCTGCTTTGGGGTTGAACCTTTTCTTTTCATTTAATAATACATTAGAGTCCTATTCTGCAATGGAGTTTATGTTTTCAGCAAGAAAAAGGATACATTATGTTCGTTAGCATACTCTATTCCATCCGACCCCATTTCATCTCTTCTCCATGCTGGTCGTATTGCTTGCGCTTGCCGATGGGAGGCTCGGTGAGGGTGATGCGCACCACGGCCGTCCGTTCAAGACTGCGGGCGATGGAGGCGTTGAAGGCGTCCATGTGCTTGGGGAGGAACCGCTGGCAGATGACCCGCAGGGCCTCAACCTTCTCCTCGCGGCCGGTTATCAGCTCGGCCCTGCCGACGGCGGTGGCCGACTTGTATTGCAGCGTGAAGCTTCCGTCTTTGGGGCCTATGGTGGGGGCACATTTGGTGACGGCCGAAAGGAAGACCGTCGGGCAATTCGCTATGCAATCAAGCTTCTCGCCCTCGAGGGCACAATGAAAATAGAAGGTGCGCTCGTCAGTGCGTGCCAGCGACAGCGGCAACCCGTAGGGCGTACCGTCGGGACGTGTGAAGCTGACCGTCACGTATGGGGCTTTCTCCAGCACCTCCAGCGCGAAAGCCGCATCCATCTCTCTACTTGCTTTTCTCATGAGTTTTATTTTTCGTGTTCGCAGACCTTGTCGGTGTCAACCGTGAAGCCGTCGTCCATCGGCATAAACTTGCCGTGTTCCTGGAGGAAATCTATCAAACCTTGTGCCGTGAGATTCTCGGCGCTGCAGGTGTAGAAACGCTCTTCTGCGCCGAACTTCTCGATGATAGCCTCCAGAAGGCTCTTTTCTGTGTAGCTGTGCCCTTGCATCATGGCAAGGACTTCGTGTCCGTGTGTCATTGTATAGGTTATAGTTTAAAGTTGAGATTTGGCGAAATGCTCCTTGGCGAATTCCATGTCTTGTACTAGCTCGACGGTGCCGAGGTAGGTGCGGTCGGCGTCGCGGACGGCGAGGTAGGTGACGAGCATTGTGCGGCCTCCCTTGTCCATCCATACGGGCACACGGTCGGCTTTGCCACTGCGGAAGCTGTCGATGATGCTGCGCACCATGGGCTCCACTTTCGGCGGATGGCAGGAGAAGACCTCGCGGTCGATGGCCATACCGGGGCGCTTGAAGACTTTCGGGCCCTCGTTGAAGAAGCGGTTGATGTTGTCGGCGTCGACAAAACTGATTTCCATCGGGATGGTGTTGAGCAGGGCTGTGAGCTGCGGAAGAGTTAAATGCCCTCCGGGCATACGGACTTCGTCCAGCTGTTGGCTATTGACTGTTAGCTGTTGGCTTTTTTCGGCATCGTTCCACATTTTGTTCTCAACTCCGAGGCAGGGGGCGTAGTCCTTGCTGTCGCGGTAGATACCTTGCCACTCCTCGTCGGTGAAATGCTCGGCGCAGATGGGGAAGAGGATGTTGGCCTCCTTGTAGATCATCTCCTCAGCACGGGCAAGGACAGCCTCGGCGCGAGCATTGTCCCACTCGCGAACCAGCGCGCCCATCTCGTCGCGTATCTCGTCATCTACGGTCCACATCACGTTCTGCGGGCCGGTGATATCATACTTGGTCTTGAGCAGCGGATAGATTAGGTCGCCCTTCTTGGCGTAGTGGATGCTGACGTCGCGTAGGCGGACGAAGGTTTCGCGCGAATGGTCTTTCTTCCAACTGTCAAGCTCTCGCTGGATGGCCTCGTTCTCCTTGGTGAAGGTGTGGAGCGGGTGGCCCTCGATGCCGGCAAGCATCATGGCGGTAAACATGTTCCCGCCCTCGGGCGCGGCATGGGTCTCGCAGCTGGTGGCTCCGTGGAAAAGGGCTGAGTGGACATCGCACAGGCGCTGCACTTCCTCGAGCGGGGTGCCTTCGGCCATCAGCTGCTGCTCGGCATCCATAATCTCGTGGGCGTCTACCTCGCCGAACTGATCGACGAAATCCTTGCGCACACTCTCCAAATCCTCGCCCTCGCCCAGACGGCGCAGATAGGCCTTCAGCTGCTCTGTGCGGCTTGCTTCCTCTTCTTCTCCATTCTTTTCATTCTGATTGTGATTTAAACCAGATTCACTAGAGATCTCAAAGCCCTTCTCATGGAAGGCCGCCACGATTTTTTCCATCGGAATGCCCTTCATCTTGGCGCCTTTGGGAATGGTCATCATGCGCCCCACGGAGAGCAGCATGGCTTTCTTGGTGATGTCGGTGAAGCCGAGTGCAGCCATGATGTCGACCACCTCGGGGTATTCTTGCGTCAGTTCATAGACCGACTTGCTCAAATCCAGAGTCTTCATACAATTGAAAATTGAAAAATATTGTCTATCACCTATAACGCATAACCTTTAACCCCCTTTTTTATCACCCCTTCATCGACCAGTTCGGAGAGGACGCGGCTGAGGGATGGACGGGCGACGCCCAGCACCTCGGCGGCCTGTGCCACGTTGGAGATACCGCCGTGCAGCACCATATAGTCGAGGGTACGGTTGCGGAGTCCCTTGATGGCGAAAGCACGCACCTTGCCCGACAGGAACTGCGCGCGGTCGCTTATCAGCTTCAGAAAAGCCCGCAACACCTGGGGGGTCCGCTGCATGAAGGCCAGGAACGCCTCGCGGTTGATTTGCCAGAGGGTGGCATCGCTGAGGGCGGTGACCTCGACGGGGATGATGTCGTTGGTGCCGAAGAGGAACGCCGGCGCAAGGATGCAGGGGGCTTTCAGCTTGTCGACCACTAGCTCGCGTCCCTCGACGCTGCCCATGCGGGTCTCCACGGTGCCCTCGGTGAGGAGCAGCAGCGATCGGCAGGGGGTGCCGAACCGCACCATCGTCTCGCCCGGCTTGAAGGTGCTCACCTTGTGCGGACTCTCGAGAAACCGCTCCAGTTCCGCCTCGCCGCACGATGCGAAGATTGGCACTTGTTTTAGTTCCTGATAATCCATATGGTTTTTTGATTGATGATTGATGATTAGTGGTTTATCACACAACGTGGAACATGTCTTTGCTTACGCCGCAGGGACCGCATTGATACTTGGCCATCGGGGCGTTAGCCTAGGTAAGCGTTTTGGCTTGAGCCATTCATAATGGAGTAGTCGTCGCCGTGGAACGATTCCAGTTCCCAGTCGATGTAGCCCACCCAGCTGATATTGTTTTTTACGTGTTTTCTCATTGCATATATGTGCTTTATTAATAATCTATATTATCTCAATCACGATGCAAAAATACGAATTATTCCCCGATGAGGAGCTTCATGTCATCCTCTACGGTGGTGATGCCGCCGATGCCGAAGTTCTCGACCAGCACTTTAGCCACATTGGGCGAGAGGAAGGCGGGCAATGTCGGGCCGAGGTGGATATTCTTCACACCGAGGCTGAGCAGCGCCAGCAGCACTATGACGGCCTTCTGCTCGTACCACGCGATGTTGTAGGCGATGGGCAGCTGGTTGACATCATCGAGGCCGAACACTTCTTTCAGCTTCAGGGCAATGAGGGCCAAGGAGTAGCTGTCGTTGCACTGGCCGGCGTCGAGCACGCGGGGGATGCCGCCGATGTCGCCTAGGGCTAGCTCGTTGTACTTGTATTTGGCGCAACCGGCCGTGAGGATGACGCAATCCTTGGGCAGCGCTTTGGCTAATTCGGTGTAGTATTCGCGGCTCTTCATGCGACCGTCACAGCCCGCCATCACCACGAACTTGCGGATGGCACCGTTCTTCACGGCCTCCACCACTTTGTCGGCGAGGGCAAAGACCTGCTCGTGGGCAAAGCCGCCCACAATCTTGCCCGTCTCTATCTCCTTGGGAGCCTGGCAAGTTTTGGCCAAAGCGATGATTTCGGAAAAATCCTTTTTGCCATTGGCGTCGGCAGGGATGTGCTTCCAACCCGGGAATCCCGTGCTGTTGGTGGTGAAGACGCGCTCTTTGTACGAGGCGTTGGCCATGGGCGGCACGATGCAGTTGGTGGTGAAGAGGATGGGGCCGTTGAACGCCTCAAACTCCTCGCGCTGTTTCCACCATGCGTTGCCGTAGTTGCCCTTCAGGTGGCTGTACTGCTTCAGGCGGGGATAGTAGTGTGCCGGCAGCATCTCGCTGTGGGTGTAGATGTCGATGCCCGCGTCCTTGCTCTGCTCCAGCAGTTGCTCAATGTCGTTGAGGTCGTGGCCGCTGATGAGGATGCCCGGACGGTTGCCCACGCCGATGTTCACCTCGGTGATTTCGGGGTTGCCGTAGGCAGTGGTGTTGGCCTTGTCGAGCAGGGCCATTGCCTTCACTCCCCATTCGCCGGTCTTCAGCGTGAGGGCGGTGAGTTCATCGGTATCGTTGCAGGTGACAAGCTGTCCGAGGGTTTGCAGGATAAACTCGTTCGCGTCATCATCTGCCTGACCGAGGCGGGCGGCGTGCTCCAGGTAGGCGGCCATACCTTTGAGGCCGTACATGGTGAGTTCTTTCAGCGAGCGGATATCCTCATTGCTTTCGGCGAGAATGCCCACGTTTTGGGCTTTCTCGTCGTATTGCTCGCGGGCGCAATGCCAATCTAGCACATCGAGTTTCGGCAGCTCGATTCCTTTATTATTAGTAACACGGTATTTGAAAGTGTCGCGGATTTCCAAGCCCTTTTCGATGCGGGCATAGATGCTCTCGGGGTCGAAGTTGGCGTTGGTGATGGTGCAGAATAGCGCGTCGTTCACGAAGGCGTGAATGCTCTTGCGGAAATCGCAGTAGTCGTGACCGCAGCTGTGTTGATGGTGGTTGGCGATAACGCCGAGTCCTTTAAGGACATAGATGAGCAGATCTTGTGCGTGTGCCACCTGCGGGGTCTTGCCGCACACTCCTGAAACTTTGCAGCCGGTGCATCCGGCGGTTTCCTGGCATTGGAAACAAAACATCCTATTTCCCATGTTGTTATGTGTTTTTCTTGTTGATATATTCTAGTTCGTTTTCGACTGCAAAAGTACAGAGAATACCAAAGGTGAAGCGTAACAGATGTTACGCGGCCTGTTTTTTTCTGTCTCATTCGGGAAAAAAAATAATCCCGCCACCGACCCCGAGCTGAAAGCCGATAATATGATTATCCTCGACGGCGCTAAGGTGCGTTTCGGCAACCATGTCTTCGTCGGCCCCGGCTGTGGTTTCCACACCGCTCAGCACCCTCTCAACGCCGAGCGGCGCAACGTGGGCCTGGAGTGGGCGCATCCCATCACCGTGGGTGACAACGTGTGGTCACTTTTCTGCCATCACGGCAAGCCAATGGTGTTGGTTTCCCTGGTGGACGGTGATGTCCCGGAAGCCCGCAGCGGCGAGGTGCTTCTTGAGCTCGTCTGGCGTGTAGGTGTGCATGCCCTCAATCATCTTCTCCCACTTCTCGTTGTTGCCCGTGAGGCCGTCATCCTCGTTGACGATGAGAAAGCGACCGCCATCCTTCAACGTGCGGCGCACTCCAGCGAAGCACTTCTCAATCTCCGGCCAGAAATAGACAGTCTCGAATGCTGTCACAAGGTCGAAAGCATTTTCCCCGAAAGGCAGTTGGGCGGCACTACCCTCCACCACCTTGCAGCGGCCGGCTGCTATCTCGGCAGCGTTCACCTCGGTGGTTTTCTTGACCGAGACGGGGGAGTAGTCTATACCCTTCACCGTTCCTTTGGGGGAGCGTTTCAGCAGACGTGCGACATTCGCGCCGCCGCCGCATCCGACATCGAGGATATCCCAATTGTTAGCGATATCCACAAACGACAACCCCCATTCCGCCATTTTGGCGTGCGAGCCGCCGTTCATTCCGTTTACCATCATGCGCCCCAAAAAGCCCTCGGGCTTGCGCGTGTTGCTAAAGATTTTGCTCAATATTCCCATAGTGTGTTTGTTTTTGTCAGAAAGTCAGTTTTTTATCCATAAACAGCTTTTTTGGTTTCTGCTGCAAAAATACCCACATTCCCCCGCCCACACAATCCCCAGAAATGATGATTTTAGAATGGGACATCGTCCGTAGTCATCCTGTCTGACCGCAAGCTACGACCAAGCAATTCCCAAAAAATGAAAAAAAACTTCCATGTGAAAAAAATGTCGTATTTTTGCAAATTGATTGGAGTAAGCAGCAATCGGGTACATGTACCCACTTTGTACCCACTTTTGACAAATAAACTGCATCTGAATGAAACCGAGCGACAATAAAGCAGCCGATTAAAATGATAGAAATCAGAGAAATATTGTTAAAATGAGACCAGAGGCTCCCCCCTGAGAGATACGGCTCCGATACCTTCAGCGAGGTGAACTCGTAGGTGTCGTCGAAATCCAGCCCGCTCCGCATGTCCAGCAGGTGGCGTATGGTCAGCTTCTGCCACATCGGGTCTTTCTTCTTCAGCTCCGGCAGGTAATCGGTCACCGGGTCGTCGATGCTGCGGATGTAGCCGTCATCCACGGCAATGCCGCACAGGAGCGACGTGATGGACTTGGAAATGGAGAAGATGGTAGCCATGCGGTCGGCCGAAAAGTCGCCCCAGTAGCGCTCATATACGATGCTGTCGTTGTGGATGATAACGATTCCCTGCGTCGAACTTTCCTTGTCGAAAGCCTCCCCGAAGGTCATATGGCCACAAGGGTGCGCCTTATGATAGAAATGCGTGGTGTCGATCCAGTCGACCTGCTTCTGTGCGACAGGGAATCGGAACACCACGTCGCCAGTGGCGATGGTGTCGTGTTCCCGCTTCTCGAAGCTGAAAATGTTCGGTCCATTCTTGCCGTCGGTTCTCAGCCCTCTCACGATAGAGCAGGATGAGAGCGTGGAAATGCATAGAATAATCGAAATTATTCTGACTTTTGGTTTCAATGTTTTTCTCCTCATGGTTTGTTTGTTATCTTGTTTCTGCCAAGATAACGCTGAAAATAATTGTTTGTTACCCCGAGTACAAACATTTCTTCCTGCTTTCTTACCTTGGAAAACTACTCCGAAACGGCTGAAAGCAAGCGTGTTGCCTGTTAAAATGGCTGCCGGTCTTCCGTTACAAGTCTTGACGGCCGCCTCTCTTTGCGTGCCAGCGTCAGCGACTTGCACAATAGCAATCATACCATCACCACCGTCACCGTTGAGTCCGCAAATAGGATTCAGTTTTTTCCCTGGATTTTTTTTTTGAATAAATGGAAATAATTGCGTATTTTTGCAGTCGAAAACAATCTGCAAATGAAACACGACGGCGTATACGACGATGAAAACACGAACGGCCCCTCTCCGGAAACTCCCCAGTACAGGCTGTTAGGGGAATCGGGCTTGGTGGAAGACGAAGAAGGAAACATTTTCAGCGCTTCCGAGGTCTATGGCTTTGATGAGCCGATAAACGCTTCCGAGGTCAACGGCTCCGATAAGCCGAAAAACGCTTCCAAAAATTCTTTAGACTCCTTCCTCAAAAACTCTTTTGTCTCCGCATTGGACGATAAGGCCAATCCGGCCTACTGGTATCACTACTACGACCCGCGTTACTGCGGTCCAAGCCGTGAGGCATACATGGAGGAAATGGCTCAGAAATACAGGAAAACCACCGCCAAAGAACCGGAACAACAGAACACCCATGAAAAGCCTGAAAAGCATCCGCCCCGTGTTCTCTCTGAACCTCCAAAGAAAAACGATTGCGTGGCTCCAAAAGCTGCCACGGAACAGACCGTTTGGGAGCGCAAAAGTGAAAAACGCCCGGACCCTGTTTTTTATGAAACTGCCGCGGAAAAATCCGATAGAAAACGCCCGCACCCTGTGCTTTTTGATACTTCCGCGGAAAAATCCGACACAAAACAAAAAGAGTTTGCAGATCAGGTGATTCCTGAGGCGGAAAGAGTTAAAGCCGACAGCGAACAAAGAGAAGTGGATCGTCTCGGGTTACGCCCGCTTTGGAATCAACACAAGAACGGCCCTTCTTTCGCAGGGATAGTGAATCGCAACAACGAGGTGGTCATCTCCGAGGAAAAATATTCGTCGATTGGCCCCTTCAATAATGGATTGGCCGTGGCACAAAACCGAAAGACGCGCAAATTCGGCTTCGTCGACAGGCATGGAAATGAAGTGATTCCCTGCACTTGGCATTCTGCCGGCCCTTTCAGCGAGTACATGGCCGGTGTGCTCGACGACAACAAAAAATGCGGATATGTGGACGTGACGGGCCGCTTGGCCGTTCCGTGTAAGTGGAAAGAAGGCTGGACTTTTCATGAAGGTCTCGCACGGGTGCAGGAAGGCCTCCGTATAGGGATGGTTGACCGCCGCGGCCGCCTGGTCATCCCCTGTGTATGGCTTGCGATGGGTGATTGTAGCGAGGGTTTGATTGGCGTGAGGGATGTGGACGGCAAATGCGGCTACGTGGACAGAACCGGGAAAGTGGTCATCCCTTGCCGTTGGAAGCAGGTTTGGACGTTCAGCGAGGGACGCGCCGTCGTGCAGGACTTCAACAAGCGGTTGGGCTTTGTCGACAAAAGCGGAGAGCTGGTGATACCCTGTCGTTGGAAGAAAGCCGATCATTTCAAGGACGGGCTGGCGAAAGTGTCTGATTCTAAAACCTTTCTCTTTCAAGACAAATGGGTCTATATTGACAGGCAGGGTCGGGTGGTTAAATGATTTTTCAACCCAAATCGCATGAATAGACCTATAAAAGGGACATTGTAACGAATGGCCGGTCTAATGACAGATTTGGGTTCAAGCGTTGGACGTCCGCTGTCGGCGGAAAAAAGGCATTTCTCTTCATTTTTTTCTTTTTGGAAAAACCTGCAATAAAAGTTGCTCCCATTCGTTATTAAGAAAAATTAAGTTAGGAACGTATGAAAATTTTAGTCCTCAATTGCGGTAGTTCGTCGTTGAAGTATCAGTTAATCGACGTCGATACACGCACGGTGCTCACCAAAGGTCTTTTGGAACGAATCGGCCTTCCTTCCGGTATCTTCACTTACACAAGCCGAGGCGAGAAACACACCCTCGAATGTCCCATCCCCAACCACACCGAGGGGCTGCGCATGGTGATGGAGGCCCTGACCAACCCCCAGACAGGCGTCATCTCGAGCATCAAGGAGGTCGGTGCCGTAGGCCACCGCTTTGCCCATGGTGGCGAATACTTCACTAAAAGTGTGCAGATTACCCGCGACGTCATTAATAAGGAAGAGTCGCTAATCGATCTGGCGCCCCTGCACATCCCTGGCAACATCATGGGTGCCGAGGCTATCAACAACGTGATGCCCGATGTGCCGCAAGTGGCTGTTTTCGACACCGCTTTCAACCTCACTATCGAGCCGAAGGATTACCTCTACGGCATCCCTTACGAATATTACGAGCAGTATGGCATCCGCCGCTATGGCTTCCATGGCACCAGCCACCGCTTCGTCGCCAAAAAGGGCGCCAAGATGATAGGCAAGTACTGGAAAGACCTGAAGATTATCACCTGCCACCTCGGCAGCGGCGCCTCCATCTGTGCCATCGACCACGGCAAGAGTGTCAACAACAGCATGGGCATGACTTCACTCGAAGGCCTTACCATGGGCTCCCGTTGCGGCGACATCGATGTCGGTGCGCTCCTCTACCTTATGCAGAAGGCAAATATCTCTCCTAAGGAAATCAACGACATCCTCTACAAGAAAAGCGGTCTCGTCGGCCTCACGGGCGGATCCCCCGACATGCGTGACATTTGGGCCGGCGTTCAGAAAGGGGAGAAACGCAATACGCTGGCGTTTCAAGTCTTCGCCGCCCGTTGCAAGAAATACATCGGCGCCTTCATCGCCCAGATGAACGGCTGCGACCTCCTCGTCTTCACCGGCGGCATCGGAGAAAACGCCTGGTTTATGCGTCACGAAATCCTCAAAGACATGGACTGGCTCGGTGTCGATATCGATTTCGACCTCAACGACCGTACCGCTGGTGTCGATGCCGTTATCAGCAAGCCCGGTGCCCGCGTTACCACAGCCGTGGTGCTCACCGACGAGGAATTGGCCATTGCTGTCGACACCTACAAAATCGTCCAGAATGTCGATCGCATCTGAACGTTCTATTGAATAGCCGAAAAATATTCAATAGCCGAAAAAATACCGGACTGACGAAAAAAAAAACGCGGCCCGACCGGGCCGCGTTTTTAGAAATCTGTCCGAAGAAACTTATTTCTTCAGGGCTTTCAGACCTTCCTCAACGCCTTTCTTGGCAGCGTCTTTGGCAACTTCTTTACCCTTCTCGACAGCTTTGTCTTTCACCTTGTTGGCGATGCATTTTTCAGCCTCAGCCTTCACAGCAGCCTTGAACTCAGCGTCGTTGGCATACTGGGCAAAGCTCTGGTCGATAACGGTGTTCACGCAGTTCAGAACGTCACCGCAGTTGCAGATCTGCTGGGCGGCGTCCATGATAGCCTGCTGACGGGCGTTCATGTCAACGGTGCCTTCAGTGCTTTCCGGTGCGGGAGCGGCTTCTTCAGTCTGCTCCGTCTCGGCCTGCATGGAGTCTGCATTGTTGCTGTCGGTAGCCTCGGCATTGCCGCCACAAGCTGCCATGGCTGCGCAAATCAGTGCGCTACCAAAGAATAAAAATACTTTCTTCATTGTTTTTTAATGTTTTAGAATTGTTTTCGTGTAAATTTCAACTTGCAAAATTACATAAATGTTCCGTATCCGAACTTTTTTTATAAATGTTTAACATTTATTTCTTTACAATCTTCGCTCGTCCTGCGCCGCTTCGCACCAGGTATATGCCTCGAGGCTGCTCGCTCAGGTCTATCGTCAGCGCGCTACCGTAGTTCTTCTGACGTGCCACGACCTGTCCCAGCGCATTGAACACCATAACTTCATCACCCTCCGTCGCCTCAACGGTCACCAGCCCGTTCGTGGGGTTGGGATACACCCGCAGCTCCACGGCCTCTGCGGCCACAATGCCCACATTCCGTTCAAATTCGGCGAAAATGGTGTTACTGTTGCTCAGTCCGCCCATCCGCAACGTCGTGATGCCGTTCGTGTCTGTGCTGTACATCGTCGGAGCCAGCTGCGCACCGTTAATCTTGACGCCTTTCAGCTTGTAACCGCCGCTGGCGCGTATCGTGAAGGTGATACTGTCGCCTGCCCCCACAATGCTGTATCCTCCGGGCTCGATGGTGCCGTTCTCGTCGCATTCGGCCAGAACCAGCGCACCGGCCGTCAGCTCAATGTTGTCCAAAGCCGCCAGTGTGCCGTTGTTTCCGTAGTACGAGAAGCGTATCTTGCTCATGTCTCCCATGTCGGCCATGTGGATGTAGGCATCGTTCACGGTCGCCATGCCGTAACGCCATTCGTAGTTGCCCACGGTCTCCCAATCGCCGGCAATGTTCTTGCGGGCCTCCACCAAAATCTGGTCGCCATCTTCGCATCCCTCGCCGAAAAGGTATTGTAAATGCATCACATAGCCTTGCACGCTGTCATAATTGATCGGCGATGTGGTCACGCTCCGCCATCCTTTTTCGGCCGTGCTGTCGGCCTGCAAAACCATCGCTTTGCCCAGGTCTGCAGTCTCCTCAACCCGTCCCGCGCCGGTCCAGCACGAGGGCAGCTGTCCTATCTCGGTCTCCTCAAAGTCCTCAAGCGTCCAGTCGCTCATGTCGCAGTCCAGCGTCCGCGCCGTCCGCACCACGCCGTCCGAAAAATGGGTCGCCTTCCAGTTCGAGAAGAATTTGAAGTGATATTCCTTGTTCCTTTCAAGGCTGTCCACCGTCATCCGGTCGCCGTTGCCTCTGTAAATCACTATGCCTCCGCCCTCTAGCGTGTCGCCGACCAAACTGGTGGCCGTCGGCGTCCCGAAGCTCTCCGTCTCGCTCATCACCACCACCGTGTTGTACGATCCGTACCTTCGCCAGTTCAGCTGGATGGTGCTGTTCGAAAAGGCCTCAGCCTCAACGTCCATCGGTTCGGGCTGGGCGTCCAGAAGGGTGAAGAAGACCTTCTTCGTCACCACGTTCTCCGAAACATGGTATATCGGGTTCCCGTTCGGCTGTTTCGACCACGGCCGGAACCATGGCACGCTCAAATCCGTCAGCGAATCCCTCAAGTCGCTCAACGTGGCTCTGTCCGACGACAGGTAACCGTAGCTGGCCGGATCCGTATTCGGGAACGTGTCGGCCGTATGGGCCACAATGTAGATGTCCTGCGGATGCTTGCGGTTGCTCACGCTGGCTCCATGAGCCCCCGTGCCCACATGGTACACCAGCAGTCCGTGCCCGGGCGCATAGCGGTCCCATTTGATCTTCTGCCGGTTCTCCAGCAGGAAGAAGTCGCCCTCCGTCGAGGTGTTGATTCTGTGTATGTTGTCGTTCGTCTCGTCCACCGCGCGCATCTCGTAAACGCCGGCCTGGCCGTTCAGCGTGTCGCACTCCGCCCAGTGGTAGATGAACAGTTTCGTGTACGCGTTGTGGTGCGCGGGGGTCACACCGCCGTGGTTCCAGCTGCCGCTCGACATGATGTCCCACGAACCCAGTCCGGGATACTGCCCGCCGCTCTGGCCGTAGTCCGTGTCGTAGTAGTCCGGCGCCCCGAAAACATGACCCAACTCATGGCAAATCACACCAATACGGGTCATCTCCGAACCCATGTTGCCCGACAGCTCAGGCGAACACGAATAAACGTCCACCACCGTGTTGTTGTACGTCGGCGCGTCAAAAATATTCCATTTGTGCGACCATATCAGGCTCGAGCTGCCACCAGCCTCTTCGCCGTGTCCGGCAAAGATAATGTGCAGTCCGTCAATATATCCGTCGCCGTCGTTGTCATACTCCGAAAAATCCACGTCCTTCGCGGCCGAATCCACCGCTTCCCGTGCGAAATACTGGCTGCCCCAGTCGTCGCTCCCGTAGTAGGACGTGTTCTCCGATCCGATATACGGACCGGCAACATCCACCGTCAACGAGAAAAGTCCATGGCTCACCTCTCTGTAATAGTCTTTCACACTGCCAGTTGCACCGTTCACCGAATAGTTCACCTGGTTAAACATCCGTCTGAAGTCCAACTTCCCGTATTGGAAGTCCTTGTCTTGGAAACCGAACAAAATCACCAGGAACTTCTTCTCGCCCAGCACGTTGCTCATCGACTTCGGACCCTTCTTGCTCGCTTCCACCATCTCCCATATCCTTTTCATCTCCTTTATCTGTTCCATGCTGTACATCAGGTGCTTAGGAACGCCTCTCAAAAATTCCGCCACCTCGGCGCTGCGTTCCTTGATGTCCGTGGCCAGATATTCGCTGGCCCTCATCCCGCCTCGGTTGTCCGATTCGGCGTAGTACAACGCCCCGTCGTCCCCGTGCAGCAGGCTGTAGCCGTCCTCGCTCTCCGCCCAGTGCACGCGCTCGTCGCCCTTCAGGTAGATGCTCAGCGTCACCTCCCCGCGGGGTTGAACAAAGCGTATCTTCTCCGGATAGGCCGGCACGGCAAACGCTTGTCCTAACAATAAAATGAATAGTCCCAGTGTGATGATTTTTTTCATTGTCTTTTCTTCAGTTGAAAATGTTGTAATTCTATAAATTATAGTTATTTGTAAGTGTAATTCTTTTTTCCGCGAACCTTCTCTTTCTTTCCGTCGAAGGCCCTCTGCCGACCTCAAGAACCCATGCGTCCCTCTGCCGACCTCAAGAACCCACGCGTCCCTTCGGCCGACCTCAAGAACCCATGCGCCCTCTTCCGGCCGCCATCAAAGAAACGCCTTCTCCTCGTATTCCTCCACGCTGCAGTTCTTAACGTCAGCGCCGCCTTCCTCGCTCCAGGTGTATTTGATGTATGTCGGGTTGGCGTTCCGGTAGATGTCCTTCTCAAACTGGCGCAGCGTGCTGCTCGTCGGCAGGTCACGCAGCACGTAGTCGTTCACCTTCTCCACCAGAAAAGCCCTTTGGGCCGTCCCGTTGTCAAAACCCCATTCTTTGGCGAAGTTCTTGTCTCTCTTCATCACTATCGGGTCGCCCTTCAGGTTCGTCGGCACCGCCTTGATGGCCATCACCCACGTGTGCATCAGGTCATGGTTGCTCTTTGTCGATCGCAGCTGGTATTCCAGCATCGCTATCCATTTCCCGTTCTCCTCGCGCCAACGGTGCAGCGTCACCACCAGCACCGCGTCAATCCCGCACGCGCGCTGCAGCTCGCTCAAGTTGCCGTCTCTCAGCGCCTTCTGGTTGTATCCGCCGTTCTCCATCACCTCTTTGGTCGCCGCCGTTCCCAGCACGTAGTATCCCTTCCGCACCAGCGGCCGCGTCAGCGTCATCTGCATATACGCCGTCGATGTGTTCAGCTCGTTGTTGTACGCAGCGTCCGCCGGATATTTCTCCACCTTCCGCTCCGCCTTGTCAACCACCGGCGCCACCATTATCGTCGTCGGCTGTTCGCTGTAAATATCTTTGTATGAATTGATTTTCTTCTCGCTCTTGCAGCCTGCCGCAACTGTCAGCACCGCTGCCAAAACCCATATCAGTCTTTTCATGGTCCGTTTCTTTTGCATTCTTGTTTCTTGAAAATCACTCGTTCTTTTATTCATTCGCAGGCTCTTCCACCGCTCCTTCGCTGTCCTCCTCGTCAGTGTCCACGTCAATTTCTTCCGATGCAGGCTCTTCCACCGCTTCTTCAATGTCCTCCTCGTCATCCGCCCCAGTCTCTGCTTCTTTTATGCTGGCGTCCAGTTCGTTGTTGCGCTCTTTCATCACCTCCGAAGCGCGCTCCTCGGCGGCCTTACGGCTCTGTTCCGACAGCCCTTCGTTCTCATCTGCCGACGCGTTCTCCGTCGTGATGCTGTTGTTGTTCTGATATTCCGGTATCAGCTTGCGTTTCAGCTCCATAACGTATCCGCGCGACGACGGGTAGCGCTCCATTTCCTTGTTAAACCAGCTGTTAGCCTCCGCTCTGCTTCCGCCGCTCTTCAGCAGCAGCACCGCGTATTCGCTGTAAACCCCTGGCTCCGAGTCGCCTGTCTTCCGGCATTTGTTGATGTAGCTGGCATAAGCCTTTGTCAGATTCACCAGGTTTTCCTGGCTGGCGTTCTGTTCGTATGCCAGCCGTGCCAGTGGGTCTATCACCGGTTTGCTGCCGCCGCACGCCACGGCCACCTGCATAATGGCCGCCGCCAACAACAGCTTTGCAATACTCTTTATTTTCATATTCTATAGTATAATCTTTTCTCTTTCAGTTCAATAATATCGTTGTTCCGCCCACCGCCAGTCCACTTCCCACAATGCGAAACAATCTGCAAAAATACTAAAAAAATCCATTTCCGAACCATTTTCCGCCAAAAAAAAACACCCCACCATCCCCCTTCCCCCCAAAAAACCAAAAACCTCAAAAAAACCAGAAACCCCTTAACCCCATTAACCCCATTAACCCCATTAACCCCATTAAAGTCCTTAAACCCCCTAAACCCCTTCCACCAAAAAAAAGCGGAAAACAAATCCTGTTTTCCGCTCTTTTCTTAAGTCTCTTTCTCTCGCACCGCTCATCGCAGCAAGGTGATTGTCCCTCGCTTGTGTTGCAGTCCTTTCACGGCGTCCTTCACCTCAATCACATACACATACGTCCCCATCGGTTGCGCGTATCCTTTCGCCGTGCCGTCCCAGCATTCGTTGATGTCGCGGCTGTGGTACACCTGTCTGCCGGTCCTCGAGTAGATGTATATTTCGTAACTCAGTATCGTTGTCGGATTGTTTGCAAACACCTTGAAGCACCTCACCTTGTCGTTCGTCGGGTCGTCAGGCGAGAAGGCGTTCGGTATCCATATCGCCAGACTGTCGTTGCCGCCCGATTTCGCAGCCTTCTGCTTCTGTTCCGGCGCTTTTTTGTCCGTCGTGTTGCTGGTGTTGTTCGTCGCCTTGGTGGCGTTTTCGGTGGTCGTAGTCCTTGTCGGGGTTGTCGTGGCGACGCGCTCTGTGCCGGTCGGCTGTTCGGCCGTCGCCGTCGCTTTCTTCTCGGCGGGTCGTGTCTCCTGTGCCGGCGTCGTCGGTGCTTCGCTTGTCGCTGCCGTCACCGTTGCTGTCGTCGACGTCCGTTCCGTCGCCGTTGTCGCGGTTTCCTTCTCCGTTGCCGTCACCGCCGTTGTCAGCAGGTCGGGCGTGGTGCTCTCGGCCTCTGTCGTGGCTGCAGCCGTCAGGGGCTGTGTCGCTGCCGTCTGCTGCACCATCTCGGTGTTCGCCTGGGCGGTCACCACGGCGTCTTTGTCCGTCGGTGTCTCGCGCAGGGTCAGCAGCAGCGCCGCCGCCAGTCCCAACGCCACCGCCGCGCCGGCTCCCACCGTCGTCAGACGTCTCCTGCGGGCCTTCCGGCCCATCGTGGCGTTGATCTTTTCCCACACCCGTTCGTCGGGTGCTATCTCCATTTGGTCGAATTTTTCCTTCAGTGAGCTCATGTTCCGAATCTCCTTATATTCTCGTTCCTTTGTTTATTTTTTCCGATAGTTTTTCAGCCTTTCCATCAGCTGCTTCTTCGCCCGGTGCAGGTTGCTCCGCACCGTCACTTCCGCTATCCCCAGCCGCTGTGCAACCTCCTCCGTGCCGTATCCTTCCACTTCCACCAGGTTGAAAACCAGCTGGTACTGCTTCGGCAGCTCCGCTATGGCTTCCAGCAGGTACCACGAGTCCAGTTCGTCGTATATCTTCTCGCTCTCCTCGTAGTTGTCCGACACCATTTCCCGCTCCGGCTCCTTGTCCGTCGTGCGCATCCCTCGCATGCTGTTGTTCACCGCCGTGTTCACCATGATGGTGCGTATCCACGACTGCAGCGCGTTCCGGTTCTTCAGCCTGTGAAGCGTTTCGAAGACCTTGATGAATCCGTCGTGAAGCGAATCTTCCGCCTCGGCCGTGTTCTGGCTGTATCGCAGACACACCACGTACATCTGCTTGGCATATCGCTCATACAGCCGCCGGTATGCCCTCTGGTCGCCCTTCATGCACGCTTCCACTAGTTGTGCTTCATCAGATTTCATCTCCTTATTGTCACAAGGGTGCCGCTTTTCGTTGCGTGGTTGCCGTGTTAAATAATGTTAAAACTTGTGCTGTTGCCGCGCTCCGTCGTTCGGCGCTATCGCCACCACCGTCACCCTCCCGTCGGCAATCCTGAATTTCACCTCATATCGGTCAAACGTCATCCCGTAAACCCGCGTCTCGTCTCGTTGGTACTGCGGTCGGGGGTCTTGTCTCAGCACCTCTTCCAGTGCGCTACGCAGCTCCGGCGCCAGCGCTTCCTGCGTCCCGGCTGCCCAGTCCACCGTCGCCAGCCGCTCGGGTGCCGTGGCGGCAAAACCGCTCCGCGCCTCGGCGTGGGCGTCGCAGTAGGCTATGTAGGGCTTGATGTCCACTATCGGTGTCCCGTCCATCAGGTCGGCTCCGTCCACATGCAGCAGCGGACCTTCCTCGCTTTGCTCCGTGACGCCTATCAGCCGCACCGACGACAGCCCCAGCGCGTTGGGCCTGAAGGGCGACCGCGTGGCGAAGACGCCCATCCGCTTGTTGCCTCCCAGCCTTGGCGGTCGCACCGTGGCGTGCCAGCCTTTCTCCTTGTTCTCCGAGAAAAGCCACACCAGCCACAGGTAGTCGAACGTGCCTATCCCGCGCAGCGCTTCGGGGTCTCGGTATTCGGGCTCGAAAACTATCGTCGCCGGCGTCCCGCCCACCAGGTTGCTCTGCCGCGGAATGCCGAATTTGCTCCCGTAGGGGCTCCGTATGTGTGCAATGGTCACTATCTCTGTCTTTTCCATCTTGCCGCTCCTTTCTTTGTGCTATCGTTTCTTCCGTTTTTCCAGCTGTTTGTTGACCCACCATGTCAGGTCGGCGGTCAGCACGCCTATGCCGGCGCCTGCCAGCACGTCGCCTGCCCAGTGCCGGTCGTTGTATATCCGCAGCAGCCCCGTGGCCAGCGCCACTGCATATCCGGCCGCGCCTATCCATCCGCTTTCCCGTCCGTATTCCAGCCGCATCAGCTCTGCCCCGCAAAAGGCGGTAGCCGTGTGTCCCGACGGAAAACTGGCGCTCGAGCCTCGGTCCGGACGCCATTCCGTCACCGTCCTTTTCAGCCCTTGAACTATCAGTGCCTGCATCACGAATGCTTCCGCCCCCATCGCTGTCAGCTCCCACAGCCCGTGCTCCGATTCCAGTCCGGCTGCCTTCAGCACCACCAGTCCGGCCAACGGCACCAGCTGCAGGTAGTTGTCCACCTCCATCGCCCGCAGTCCGCAGGCTTCCCTCCGCCACAGTTGGCTCTCTTCTCTCACCAGCAGGTTCACCCGTTTCGTCGGCTCCCACCACAGCGTCGTAACGCCGCTCAGCGTCCCCACGCCCCATACCGTCGCCGCCGCCGGCATCTCCCACACCATCTTGGCCTCCCGCCGCAAACCCACAGTGTCGCACACCGCCTGCCCCTCCGCCCGCCATCCGGACAGCAGCGCCAGCATCAATGCCATTGTCAAACCAATCTGTTTCATGCTCCTGTTTCTATTGTCCCTAAAAAACTCCATCTCCTAAGCGGGGCAGGGGAGGGCCGCCCCTCTTTCTCCGCTCACTTCCCCACCAAGTATCCCTCTTCCAGTTGCGGAACCACGCTGCAGCTGTCCAGTCGCATCGCCCAGGCGATGTCCGCCGCGCAGCCCAGCCGTTCCAGCCGTGCCACGTGCGTCGCTCCGGCGCAGCAGCTCCACGGGTCGCCCGCGCAGCCTTTCCACAGCGCCCGCGCCATCATCGCCCCGTCGTTCACCAGCTCCACGGTGGCGCCTTCCGCCTCCAGCCGTTCCGCCAGCGCACCGCCCATCAGCGTGTCTTCCAGCGATGGCTCTCCCTTCCATCCCGAACACAGCACCACCACCGACGCCGCTTCCCGAAGCCTATGCGCCAGTGCCGACACGTTGGCAAACGCGCCCACAAACACTTCGCCGCTCCCGGCCGTCGCCGCCGCAGTGCGTATCGCCACCGTCCCGTTCGTCGTCGAGTAGGCCAGCCGGTGGCCCTTCAAGTCCATGCCCAGATATTCCGTGGGCGAGTTCCCGCATCGGGCGCCGTGAACCTTTTCTCCGTTCCGCTCGGCCGCCATCGTGTATCCTATCTTTCCGTACCGTTCCATCTCCGCCAGGTCCCCCAGTGGCACTATGGTCTCCGCCCCTGCCATAAAGGCGGCGCAAATGGCCGACGACGCACGCAGCACATCCACTGCCACAGTGGCATCTGCCCGCTGCAGCGTCCGCCCCTCGTAAAGCTTGGGCGATAATATAACTTCCAGTCTCACACCAATATATTAAAAATGATTATTAATCAATCCAATCTAGCCCATCAACCCCATTAAACCTATTAAACCCATCAACCTCATTAAACCTATTAAACCCATCAACCCCATCAACCCTATCAACCCCATTAAACCTATTAAACCCATCAACCCCATAAAACCTATCAACCCCGACCTCACCCCAAAAAATAAAAAAAAACAGCAGCCTGTAAGCCGGGTTCTGTTTCCGCTTCTGCGGACCCCTATCATTAATCTAGGACATCCGTCGCCGAATGCCTCAATCAACCTACCCCCCGGCAACGGGCGAGTCAACCTTTGTCTGCCGGTATATTTGGTCTTTCAGCCCATAAGGCTTGCCATCAGGTACATCACTGCACCCGTCGTGAGCTCTTACCTCGCGTTTTCACCCTTACCGCTTCCGCGGCGGTATCTTCTCTGTGGCGCTCTCTGTGGCCCGCCGCTTGCGCGGCGGACCCCTTCCCGTTAGGAAGTATGGCGACTCTCTGCTGCCCGGACTTTCCTCCCGCGGTGTCTCCATCGCCGGCGATAGGGCGGCTGCCGTTTTTCGGCTGCAAAATTACTAAAAAAAATCCATATCATCCCCCGTTTCCATCATCCCGCCTTCCCCAGCCGTTGTCCGCTCCCTCCAACCGCCATTTCCCCAGCCTTTTATCCCCTCCTCGCCATCCGCCCCCTGCCGTCCCTCGTCCCCCTCCATCCCCGTTCCCCGTCACGTACAATTCCCCAAAAGAACAAAATTCCCACTCCGCACATACATAAAAAAAAAGACCGGCCATTCGGCCGGTCTTTCCCATTGTATAGTCTTTTTCCTATTTGATCACTTCCACGGCTCCGTTGCGCTGTATGTCGCCCAGGAAGCCCTTTCCGATGAATCTCCAGAAGTAAGTGCCCGCAGGTATGTTCTCCTTGGCCGGATCCCAGAAGTCCTCGTCGTTGGCGATGTTCTCCTTGTAGTACACCCGTTTGCCCCAGCGGTCATAGATGGCCAGCGAGTTGTTCGGGTATCCCATGCCGTTCACCAGGTTCACAATCACAAAGCGGTCGTTCACTCCGTCTCCGTTCGGCGTTATCGCCGTCGGGAACTGCAGGAAGTCGTTCACCAGCAGAATACTGTTCTCTATCGTGTCGCGGCATTCCACCACGTTGCCCGAAGGTCCCATATTCTCCGTCTTGGCTATCAGTCGGATGATGTAGTTGCCCGAGATGTCCTCGCCGTCGGTGTACCACTCAAACGTCGGGTTCACATCCCTCAGCGTGTGGTACGACAGGTGGTTGTCGCGGTCATACTGTATCTCCCAGTAGTATTCGTTCTCCGGCCGTTGAGGTATCGTCTGGTTGATCAGCGACACCTCCGGGTGCAGCACCGTCGGCGTCATCGGCTCCCACGAGAAGCGCGCCACCGGACTCGAATACACCGTAATCAGATCTTCATATATCAGCGAGTCTTTGCAGCCATACTGGTTCCATGCATAGTATTTGAATCCGTATTGGCCTGTCCCGTAGGTGTGGGTCGGGCTCTTCGCCGACGAGGTGTCTCCGTCTCCAAACATCCACAAGTAGCTGTCCGCATTCTTTGTGCTGTTCTCGAATTTCAGCGTGAACGGCTCGCAGCCCTCCAGCGGATATACGCCCGGGTCAAAGTTCGGCTTCGGCTGCGGGTAGATGTTCACACGCACCGAGTCTCGTGCCACACATGTCGTAAACTCCTGGTCGTTCTGCACCTCCACCGTGTACAGTGTCGAGCTTCCCATCAGCGCTGCCGTGTGTATCGTGTCTGTGGTCTGTCCGTTCGGCTCCCACATGAAGGTCTGGTTCGTGATGTCCGTATGGCGGTCCTTGCCGTTCAGCAGCAGCGTCTCCACGTCGCAGATGGTCACGTCGTCGCCTAGTTCGGGTTTCGGCATCCACACCGATGTCAGGTTCGTTGTGGTGTCCCATACGCAGCCGAATTTGTCGTATATCTTCACATCAATCGGGAAGTGTCCTGCCGTGTCGGGCGTACGTATCACCGATCGTATCGAGTCCATTGCATATATCGTCACACCTCTCCACTTGCCGGTCTCAAAGTCGCCGTACGCCGAGTCCGGTGTCCATATCACGCTGTCAATGCCCACCTGGTAGTTGCATCCCATACCTTGGTTGATACCGCAGATGTCCATCGACCAGTTGAAAATCCAACCGTTGTCGATTGGCCAAAAGTCGATAATCTGTATCGACCATTCGCCGTTCAGCGGGCATCCAATCAATTCCTTGAATGTCGATGCTGGCAGGTAGTAGTCGCTCTTTTCTTCATGGTTGCTCGGATGTTTCGTGCTGAATGTCACAGTGCCGGGTGCAGTTTGTCCTGCTTGAACATAGGGCGCTGGTATTTGGTCGAAGGTATATCCCTGATAGGTGTCTTTGTATCCCGTTCCGGCCAAGTATTCATCGTTGGTTCCCACTGTCGTATAGTTCGCTTTGTTGCCAGTCACCAGTCGGTAGTCTCCGTTTCTCGAAAAGCAATAGTCAAATCCGATACCAAACATGTTGCATATCGAGTCGCATTTTGTATTGGCTCCAGTGCTTCCCGCCTTGCCATCATATCCGGTGTCGTCCGCTCCTCCATAGGGAATGCCGGTATAGGTGCCGCTGCCTCCCATGGCGGCGTCGGGAACAGAATCTTTGGCTACAGTCATTCCCAATGTAAGAGGATCGCAATTGCTGGTCGAACCGATACATTTCGAACCGTATTTCAGCACGGCTCTCTTTCCCGTCGGACAGATGATCGACAGGCGGTAGTCTCCCATAAATGAATGTTCGTAGTTCACGCAGATCGAACAGATGTCTCCTCGCGAGTTCACCGTTCGTCCTGCCGGAAAGTCATCAAAGAAAATCGGCGCACGGAATCCGTCATCCTCGTCCGCTTGCGCGCAGTTCTGTCCTTTACCGTCTGGAATGAACGTCTTGCACTCCACACTCTTGCTCTTCTGTTGTGCAAACGAGATGTACTGCATCGTGATGGTCGCATTGTCTCCGTCATATCCGATGTTCACTATGTTCGAGTCCGTACTGCACATGTTGTTCAGGTTGAATATCGTCTTGATGGGGTTCTGCGCTATTCGCACACGCACACTCTCCAGTATCGACGATTTGCATCCGCGTCCGTCCTCTATCTTCAACGTCACGTCGTAGCAGTCCAAGTCTCTGTATAATACCGGATTGCCAGTGGGAAGCGTGCCGCGTCGTGCATTGATGTTGTACAGCGTGTCGCCGTTGCCGTATGTCCAATAAAACATCGACCAGCTGTCCGCTGCTCCATATCCGTAGTAGTTCGTGTATTCGCCATGACCTCTGAAAATCACTCCCTCGCCCTTGCACAGATGCACGCCTCTGAACCATGTGGTGTCCAGATACACCTCCGATGAGTCCACATTGTAGCTCGTATCCACCTGGAAGGCCATGCGGATATATGCCGAGTCTACGATAACTCCATTCTTGGTCTTGTAGTATTTGTCCTCAATGACGGGGGTCACCGTCTCACACTCGATTCGGCACTGCACCGAAATCGAAAATCCTCCGCCACTCATTCCGTCGCCGTTGGTCTTCAGTCGGATCGTCAGCATGCCTGTACTGTTCAGCATCGACGGATACAGCACCAGGTTCAACAACGGGTTCATGCAGTTGTTCGCCTGTATCAGCAACGGCGCATTGATGCTCCCTCCGTCATACACATACAACGTGTCATGACAGTCCAGGTCGAATGCCTCAAACATCAGACTCATTTTCGTGTTGGGCTCCGTACACGATCCCGTAATGGTAATGTATTTGTCACTCGGCGAATCGTCATTGTAAAAGTCCATTCCTCCGGTGTTGTCATGGGTCATCACCGTCAGGTGGTTCAGTCCATCCACCACAACCATCGACACGGTGTCTCCGTTCTGTTGGGTGCTCATGTACACAATGTCCCCGTTCTGACTTCTCGCCGCAAACACGGTCAGCATTATCGCTGCAAATATAACTAGTCTTTTCATATCTCGTTGTTATTTTTAGATTCGCTTATCTTCTTTCCTCTTCGTTCGTTTCGCCCAGTCGCGTGTTCGGCTCCCCGGTCATCACCATCGCCTCCTCATACGACCGCACTCCCAGATAGGGCTTGGCCGAATGGGGCGTGCTGTAGTATATCGGCTCGCCTTCCGACGACGTGTGGAATTTCCTGAAATCGTATTCGTAGATGCTCAACGAATCCATGTTCACTACAAAATCATTGGTCAGATATGCTCCTGTGCGGACATTCTGCACTTCTGTTATGCTGTATACTCTCGCACCCTCAGGCACCGCATCTGCTTCGAAAAAGGTGTTCTGCGAAAAACGGCAGTACCAATCCAACTTCGCCAGGGGCATCTGCTCCAAGACTGCTTTGTTGAACCCATATCGTGCTCCAACAATGTATTCACAGTCCTGTGCCTGCAGTTTCCCGGCTACCATTGCCATCGCAAAAAGGCCTATCAAAATGACTTGTTTCATAATTATGGTGTTTTTTGTTTTGATTCTTTTACCCGCGTAGTGCGATCTTCCGTCTAAAAAGACGATATTTTCGTCCTAAAAAATGTTAAAAATATCAGGAACTTGTCTCTTTGTGTTGCAAGCGCTTGAAATTGAGGCGGTAAAAGTTTACCGCGACTTGCATCTTTTCCTCACTTCCGACCCCTATTTTTTCAACCTGTTGATGGCGGCCATCAGCAGTCCCAGACAGATGAATCCGCCAGGGGCCAGAATGAACAGCAGCATGCCGTCACCGCTGATGAACGGATGGTTGAAGAAACTGCCCGATCCCAGTGCCTCGCGCACCATGCCCAGCAGCGTCAGCGCCCAGGTGAAACCCAAGCCCATGAAAAGACCATCCAAAAACGAATGCCATACATTGTTCTTCGACGCAAAGGCTTCGGCTCGTCCCAGCACGATGCAGTTCACCACAATCAGCGGAATGAACAGGCCCAGCGAGGCATACAGGTCGGGTATGTATCCCTGCATCACCATCTGAACAATGGTCACAAACGTGGCTATCACCACGATAAAGCACGGTATGCGCACCTTGTCGGGTATCACGCTCTTCAGCAGCGAGATGACGATGTTGCTCATCATCAGCACAAACGTCGTGGCCAGTCCCATGCACAGTCCGTTCACGGCCGATGTCGTCGTGGCCAGCGTGGGGCACATGCCCAATATCAGCACCCAGGTCGGGTTCTCTTTGAGAAGTCCGTTGCGGATAATATCTTTGGCTTTCATTGTTCGTTTCCTCCTTTCTCAATTAAAAAAGCTTTGTATGCGGTGTTCACCAGTCCGCAGAATGCTCTCGAGGTGATGGTCGAGCCGGTGATGGCGTCCACGTCGCCTTTGTCTTTCTTTACAGCCAGCGGCTTCTCGCTCAGCACCGCGCCTATCACGTTGCCTTTGCCGTCGCGCTGGAACCATTGGTCGGCTTTGGCGCCCAAGCCGGGAGTCTCGCTCGATTCCAGTATCGAGTAGCCCAGCACGGTGCCTTCGGCATCAAATCCTACCATCGCTTTCAGGCGTCCGCCAAATCCGGCGTCGCTGTAGCTCTCTATGGCTTTGCCTACCACCTTGCCTTCGCTGTCCTTGGCTATGTAGCGCGTCAGCGTGAATTCGGTGGGCTTGCCTTTGATCGTGTCAGTGAAGGTCACCGTGTCCGATTCGCATTTCTCGTATATCTTGACCATCTTCGTGTTGTCGCTCGGGTCGGGTACCGACAGCACCTGCTCTACGGCTGCTTCGGTCTTTTTCTTGTTCACTTCCTCGATGGGCCCTTTGGTCATGCGGTTCACCAAGGCCAGTGCCAAACTGGCCACCAGCGCTATCAGCGTCAACGCCAGCAGCATGTTCTTCAATGTTGATTCTGCTTTCTTTGCCATATGTTATGGAAATTTTTTTCGTTTCTTTATCTCAATTCCGCAGCCCTCCGGCTGGCCTCGTCGGCCAGGGTGGGGGAGGCTGCCTCCTTGTCCTGTTTAGTTCGCAAAACGTTTGGGTTTGCACCATCTGTTGATCAGCGGCGTCACCGAGTTCATCAGCAGGATGGCGAAGCTCACGCCTTCCGGATACTGGCCCCAGTTTCTGATGATGATGGTCAGCAGTCCGCATCCGCATCCGAATATCAGCTGCCCCACTTTCGACATCGGCGAGGTCACCATGTCCGTGGCCATGAAGCAGGCACCCAGCATGATGCCGCCCGTCAGTATCGTCGTCAGCGGGTCAATGAAGCCTACCAGGCTCTCCACGCCGTTCACCATCTCGGTGTGCAGCGGGTTGCAGAGCCACAGGATGCCGCTGAATACAAACGCCGTGCCGATGAAAGTCACCGGTATGTGCCAGCTGATCACCTTCCGGCACAGCAGATAGATGGCGCCAATCAGTATCGCCAGCGCCGACACCTCGCCCAGCGAGCCGCCCATGTGGCCGATAAAGTAGTCCCACACATCGCCTGCAGCACCAAAACCGCCTTCCTTCAGCATGCCCAGCGGCGTGGCGCCGGTCGTGGCGTCCGTCGTCGGCACACTCACCATCGAAAACAGGTTCTCGCCGGGCTTGGGCCATGTCGTCATCTGTACGGGGAACGAAATCAGCATGAACACACGTCCCACCAATGCGGGGTTGAACGGGTTCTTGCCCAGTCCGCCAAAACTCATCTTGCCGATGCCGATGGCCACCAGTGCCCCGATGATCACCAGCCACATCATCTCGCGGCTGGCAGGCACGTTGAAGGCCAGCAAAAGGCCCGTCACTACGGCCGAACCGTCTTTCACGCTGCTCGGTGTTTTCATGATGAATTTCTCAATCAGCCACTGGAACAGCACACAGCTGGCTACAGAAATGAGGCTGATCAGCAGTGCGTTCAGGCCGAAAAAGGCGATGCCGACAATCAGTGTGGGCACCAGCGCCAGGTTCACTCGCCACATGATCTTTTGGGTCGATTCGTCGCTATGCACATGTGGTGATCCGGATACGTTTAGCAGTTTCATATATTTATTATATATATTGTTTCCTATTTAATTTTATTTTTACTTTTCTTTCCGTCTAAAACCTCTTATTTCTTCTTGGCCATCAGTATGCCTCTGTAGAGGTTCTTGCCCAGACGTATCTCGTCCAGCAACGGCTTGTTGGCCGGACACGAGAAGAAGCAGCATCCGCATTCGATGCAGTCCAGTATGTTGTGTGCGCCGGCTTCCTCTATGCGACGGTTCTTCACCAGTGCCGAGAAAAGGTAGGGCTCCAAGCCCATCGGGCAGGCGTTCATGCATTTGCCGCAACGTATGCAGTTGCTCTCCTCCGCTCTCACGGCTTCGCTCTCGTCTATCACCAGCACACTCGATGCGCCCTTCGTCGTGGGTGCGTCCAGGTTGCTCACGGCTTTGCCCATCATGGGCCCGCCACTGATCACCTTGCCGGTCGTCTCGGGCAGGCTGCCCATGGCGTGCTTGATGATGTCGTTGTAGCTCACTCCGAATCGCACATGGTAGTTGTGCTGCTGCGCCAGCTTCTTGCCGGTCACGGTCAGTATGTTCTCCAGCAGGGGCTTGTTCTTCTGCACGGCTTCGTACACCGCATAGGTGGTGCCGACATTGCTCACCACACAGCCTACGTCGATGGGCAGCTTGCCCGACGGCACTCGGCGTCCCGTGATGGCATTGATCAGCTGCTTCTCGGCTCCCTGCGGATACTTCACCTTCAACGGCTCCACAATGATGCCTTCAAATTTGGCGGCCATGGCTTTCATCACCGCTATGGGCTCGGGCTTGTTGTTCTCTATCCCGATATAGGCGTTCGGCACGCCCAGCGCCTTGCGCAGTATGCTCACACCGATGCATATCTCCTCGGCATGCTCCATCATCACGCGGTGGTCCGATGTCAGATAGGGCTCGCACTCCACGGCATTGATGATCAGATATTCCGCTTTCTTGTCAGGGGCTATCGAATATTTGATGTGGGCGGGGAACGTGGCGCCGCCAAGGCCCACAATACCCATCTCTTTCAGTTTGTCAACGATTTGTTTGGGCTCCAGCGTGCACTCCCGCTTGATGTCGGGCGTGCGGTCAATGCTCTCTTCCCATTCGTCGCCTTCCACGTTGATGTAGATGGCGGGCTTCGAAAGTCCGAAAGCGTCCTTGCAACTGTCTATCTTGGTCACTGTGCCGCTGAAGGGCGAGTGGACATTGGCACACATGAATGCTTCGGCTTTGCCTATCAGCTGGCCTACTTTCACCTTGTCGCCCTTCGCCACACACGGCGTGGCAGGGGCGCCCAGATGCTGGTTCATCAGGATGACGGCGGTCTGCGGCAACGGGAATTCCTCTATGGCCGCAGCTGTCGATATTTTGTTTTCTTCCGGGTGGACACCACCCATCGCGAATGTCTTCATATCGTCTCTTTCAAAAAAAAAATTATGCGTTAGTTGTTTCGTTGGACTGGCTGCTCCCTGCGGCGGCTGTCTCTGCGGCCTTCGGGGCGTCGGCAGGTGCTGCGGGCCGCTCCACCTTCGGCGGGAAATTCACCGCATGGATGGCTCCGGTCGGACACTCGGCAACACACTTGCGACACATCTTGCAGATGTTGTAGTCGATGTAGGCCAGGTTGTTCTCCACCGTGATGGCTCCAAACGGACAGGTCTTCTGGCATTTGCCACAGCCTATGCAGGCTGCCGTGCACGACTTGCGGGCGTCTGCGCCTTTCTCCTTGTTACGGCAGGCCACATACACCCTGCGGTTCTTCATGCCCTTGTTGCGCAGCTCAATCAGCCCGCGCGGACAGGCCTTCACACAGGCGCCACAGGCCACACACTTCTCTTCGTCCACCACCGGCAATCCGGTCTCTGGGTCGATGCTCAGCGCGTCAAACTGGCAGGCTCTCGTGCAATTGCCCAGCCCCAGACATCCGAACACACAGCCGCTCTCACCGGTATACAGACTGTTGGCAAACGTACAGTCCTGCATGCCGTCATAGTGAGTCTTCGCTGTGGCGTTGGCACAACTGCCGTTGCAACGCAATACGGCCACCTGCGGCTCCTTCTCTTCGGGCACACATCCCAACAGGGCGGCTACCTTCTTCGCCACTTCGGCTCCACCGGCCGGACAACTCAGTCCTTCCATGTTGCCTTGCTTCACAAAGGCCTCCGCCATGGCACGACATCCGGCTTTGCCGCATCCGCCACAGTTGGCGCCGGGCAACACCTCGGCAATCTCGTCAATCAATGGGTCTTCGATAACTTTAAATTTCTGTGCTACAATGTAAAGCACCACTGCAAACAGGGCTCCTGTAATACTCAATACCAGTACTGCAGTCCAGATTTCATTCATAATTCTGTTTATTTTGTTTTTATGGATTGTTCTTTTTATTTAAATTGCAAATTTACAAATTTTTTTGTTAACGACAACCATTTTTTTTGCCGAATGTTGTTACTTTGTGCGCAACTGGTTTGTTATTAGCCTTTAAAACGGTAATATCTTTCACTCGCTCGTCCTCCTCATTGCACCGCAAGGCGCTATTCGTCAGCACTGAAATCTTTTTTTTTCGCTTTTTTTTGCCCAGTTCAAAAAAAGTTCGTAATTTTGTAACCGAATTCAAACAAAAAAAACACAACCGTTATGAACAATATCATTGTCGGATTCGACTTCTCCACAGGCTCTGCCAAGGCTGTTGACCTCACTATCGATATCGCCAACCGCTGGCAGTCCGACATACGCTTGGTCTACGTCAAGCAAAAGGATGAGGACGAGGCACCTATCCGCGCTGAAATCGAACGCCGCAACGAGGGCGTCGCACATCTCCTCAAAAATATCAAACTCGAATACGTCATCCGCGAAGGCAAAGTGTCCGAACAACTGGCCCAGCAGGCCATCGAAGACCAGGCACTGATGATCGTCGTCGGCACCCATGGCATGTCGGGCTTCGAAACAAACTGGATCGGCAAAAACACCTACCGCACCATCACCGACTCCCCCGTGCCCGTACTCTCTGTGCGCGAAGATTTTAACTTCAACAAAAAACTGGAACGCATCGTCGTGCCGCTCGATAGCACCAACGAAACCCGCCAAAAGGTGCCTTTCGCCGCTCGTATGGCCAAAACCTTCGACGCCGAAATCCACCTCCTCGGTCTCTATACCTCCGAGTCGCGCGACATCCGCACTCTCGTCGACGGCTATGTCGACCAGGTGGAAAACTTCCTCGACAAATTCGGCGTCCGCCATACCACCAAATTCGTCAACGCTCACAAAAACCTCACCGTCAGCACCCTCGAATACGCTAACGAAATCAATGCCGACCTCATCGTCATCATGACCGAACAGGAAAAGGCGCTCACCAGCTGGCTCCTGGGCAACTACGCTCAGCAGATGCTCCACCTCTCCAAGCGCCCCATCCTCTCGCTCCGCCCCGAACAAATCGGCTCCCAGTCCCGCTAGTATCAACCAAATCACATCGCTATGTGCCGTCATCTACCTCTGCTCCTCGCTGCTCTCCTCGCCTCGGCTCCGCTCTGCGCACAACATGCCAAGGGCCATGTCGAAATTACGGGCGACGTGAAGGTCAGCGAGCTGGTGAAGAAACATATCGAATTCAACGAGAAGGTGCAGACCGTCCCGGGCTTCCGTATCCAGATCGCTTCCCTCTCGGGCCCCAATTCTCGCAACGGGGCCTTCGACCTCAAACGGCGCTTCAAGGAGGAATACCCTGACGTCGAGGTGTATATCATCTTCACCGAACCGAACTTCCGTATCAAGGTGGGCGACTTCACCAGCCGTCTCGATGCCTATGTCTTCATGCAGCGCATCAAGGACCGCTACCCGGGCACCATCGTCCGCGAAAATGTCTATCCCATCCACCTCGACTGGTCCAACTTGGTCCCCGAAACCGACGACGACGCGGCCAACTGATCCTGCAAAAAAACAGACATTAAATACAACAAAAAAAGCATCGGAATTCCGGTGCTTTTTTGTTGTCTCTTATCGTGTATGATCGGATGGCTTCAGCGCTTGGGAAAAATCGTGGCGTGTGTCCGAAAATTCATGGTGTTCATAAGGCTGTCTGGCTGAAGGCCATCGCTTCCCGATGTTACAGATATGCAATCAGATGCTTGCTCTTCGAGCTGGATTTCAGTCGCTTCAGACCTTTCTCCTTGATCTGGCGCACGCGCTCGCGGGTCAGCCCGAATTTCATGGCGATCTCGTCCAGACTCAGCGCATGGGGCATGCCAATGCCGAAATACATGCGTATCACGTCTCGCTCGTAGTCCGACAGGGCCGACAGGGCTCGCTCAATCTCTTGGCTCAGCGACTCATGCATCAGGGCTTCGTCGGTGGCGGGAGTGTCTTCGTTGGGCAGCACGTCCACAAAGTTCACATCCTCGTCGGCCACCAGCGGCGCGTCTATCGAGATGTGGCGCCCCGATATGTTCAGTATGCTCTTGATCTTGTCTTCCGGTATGTCCAGCATCTCGGCCAGCTCTTCCTCCGATGGGGGACGCTCCAGCTTCTGCTCCAACTTCGAAATCTCTTTCTTCAGTTTGTTCAACGCTCCCAGCTGGTTCGACGGCAGTCGCACGATGCGCGAGTTCTCGGCAATGGCTTGCAATATCGACTGGCGTATCCACCACACGGCATACGAGATGAACTTGAATCCGCGTGTCTCGTCAAATCGCTTCGCTGCCTTGATCAGTCCCACATTCCCTTCGTTGATGAGGTCGGGCAGACTCAAACCCTGGTTCTGATACTGCTTGGCAACCGATACCACAAAACGCAGGTTGGCCTTCGTCAGCCGGTCCAGTGCGGCTTGGTCGCCGGCCTTGATTCGCTGCGCCAACTGCACCTCTTCTTCCGGTGTCAGCAACTCCTCACTGCAGATGTCCTGCAGGTATTTGTCCAGCGACTTGATGTCTCGGTTGGTAATGGAATGAGTAATTTTTAATTGTCTCATATATACGTGTTTACTTTATATTCGGTCCCTTTGTTGTCTCCGTCTCGCTCCGCTTCCGTTCGGCCGTTCGGCTTTTTTTCGACCCAATCGGCTGGCTGTCACTTGGCTGCGGCAGGTCGGCGACTCTTTTTTTAGGCGTTTTGTCTCTTTTTCGTGCTTTCCTTAACGAGAAAAAAGTAAAAAAAGTTTCATCAGGCAAAAAAAAATTCTGACAATCCCCATTTTTTTCTTATTTTTGCAGTCGTTTCTGTTGCGCCGTACCGACCGCCATCGCTGTCGGTTCGCGCTCTAAACGATTGTCATTCATCGCCAACAGACGCACCTCCCGCTCTTGTGCAGTCTGTTCCGATGCGTTGTTTTTTTGAAAAAATAAAAAAAGATTTATATCAATATGTTCGAAAGTATCAGCAGCAAAATCGAGAAAGCGCTCCACTCCCTCCGCGGCAAAGGTTCCATCACCGACATCAACGTCGCCGAAACTGTCAAAGAGGTGCGTAAGGCGCTGCTCGATGCCGACGTCAGCTATCCCATCGCCAAGGAATTCACCGATCGCGTCAAACAGGAGGCCTTGGGCCGCAACGTCATCCAGTCCATCGAACCGGGTCAGCTCATGGTCAAAATCGTCCACGAGGAACTGACCAAACTCATGGGCTCCCAGGCAGTCGATATCAACCTCAAGGGCTCCCCGGCTGTCATCCTCATCGCGGGTCTCCAGGGCTCCGGTAAAACGACCTTCAGCGCCAAACTGGCTTACTACCTCAAAAACAAAAAGGCCAAAAGTGTCATGATGGTCGCCGGCGACGTCTACCGCCCGGCTGCTATCAACCAGCTCCAGGTCCTCGGCGAACAAATCGGCGTGCCGGTGTTCGCTCAGCTGGGGGTCTCCGACCCGGTCCGCATCGCCAAAGATGCCCTCCAGGAGGCTCGCCTCAAAGGGGTCAACGTGGTCATCGTCGATACCGCCGGTCGTCTCGCGGTCGACGAACAGATGATGGACGAAATCTCCAACCTCAAACAGTCGCTCAACCCGCAGGAAACACTCTTCGTGGTCGACTCCATGACGGGTCAGGATGCCGTCAACACCGCCAAGGCGTTCAACGAACGTATCGATTACGACGGTGTCGTCCTCACCAAACTCGACGGCGATACCCGCGGCGGTGCGGCACTCACCATCCGCTACATCGTTCAAAAACCAATCAAATTCGTCGGTATCGGCGAGAAAATGGACGCCCTCGATGTCTTCCACCCCGACCGTATGGCCAACCGCATCCTCGGCATGGGCGATGTCGTTTCGCTCGTCGAACGTGCCCAGGAACAGTACGACGAGGAGGAGGCTCGCAAAATCCAGAAACGCCTCGTCAAAAACGAATACAACTACGAGGACTTCCTCTCCCAAATCGCCCAGGTCAAGAAAATGGGCAACATGAAAGATCTCCTCGGCATGATCCCGGGCATGAGCAAGCTGACCAAGGATGTCGAAATCGGCGACGACGCTTTCGTCCCCATCGAATCCATCATCGGCTCCATGACGCCCTACGAACGGCGCAACCCTTCCTGCATCAACGGCAGCCGCAAACAGCGCATCGCCGCCGGCAGCGGCCGCACCATCCAGGAGGTCAACCGCTTGGTCAAACAGTTCGAAGATACCCGCAAAATGATGAAGGCGGTCTCCACCAAAGGGGGCAAAATGGCCTTCCCCAAACGCCGCCGCTAACCGATCGGGCGCGTCCTGCAGTCCTTCGTGTCCCTTGGGGCGACAACTGCCCTAAAGTGCCCAAGGCTACAACAGCTCCTGACGCCCCCCAAAAAAGACTTCGAAAACCTACAAAAACTGAAGATAATAAACCCATAAATAAACGCTCATTAGCATGACAAACATTCTCGACGGAAAACAGACTTCCATAGCTATCAAGGACCAAATCGCCAATGAGGTCCGTTCTTTTACAGCCAAAGGTATTCGCCAGCCCCATCTGGCAGCCGTCCTCGTAGGCGACGACGGCGCCAGCCAGACCTACGTGGCCAACAAGGAGAAATCTTCCCACGAGGTGGGCTTCACCTCCTCGGTCTACCGCTACTCGGCCAACACGTCCGAGGAAGAGCTTCTCAAAGCCATCGAGTTCCTCAACGATGACGACGACATCGACGGCTTCATCGTCCAACTGCCCTTGCCCAAACAGATCAACGAACAGAAGGTCATCAACGCTATCTCACCCGAAAAGGATGTCGATGGCTTCACACCGATCAACATCGGTCGCATGGTCCTCGGCGAGGATGCCTTCCTCCCGGCAACTCCCATGGGTATCTGCTCCATTCTCGAACACTACCAAATCGAGACCGAAGGCAAGCATTGTGTTGTCCTCGGCCGCAGCAACATCGTCGGCACTCCTGTCGCCAACTTGCTGTCGCGCAACAAGAAAGGGGCCAACTGCACCGTGACGCTCTGCCACTCCCGTACCCAAAACTTGCCCGAACTGACCCGTCAGGCGGATATCCTCATCGTCGCCATCGGCAAACCGGAATTTGTCACCGCCGACATGGTCAAAGAGGGGGCCGTTCTGGTCGATGTGGGTATCCATCGCATCCCCGACGAGACCAAGAAGAGCGGCTACCGCATCATCGGCGACGTCAAGCATGGCGAGGTCGACAGCCACTGCAGCTGGGTCACCCCGGTCCCTGGCGGCGTAGGCCCTCTCACCATCGTCTCCCTCCTCCAAAACACCATGAAGGCTTACAAAAAACGCTTCAACCTCTAACATAATCAGCAAACTGGGCTGTCCGGCCGGAATATCCCGAGGGCTCCTGAAGCGCTGATGTCCCGACTTGCCATCCTGGAAAAAACTCTCCCCCCCGAAAAAATGAAAACCCTCCTAGTCGTCCCTTGCTACAACGAATCCAAACGCCTTCCCCAACAGGCTTTCGTCGACTATGTGGAACACCACCCCGATGTGGCTTTCCTCTTCGCCAACGACGGCAGCCGCGACAATACGCTCCAGGTGCTGCAAGAACTGACCGCACGTCACGAGCGGCTCTTCTTGCTCGACATCCAGCCCAACGGGGGCAAGGCGGAGGCGGTGCGCAAGGGCATGCTCCATGCGGCTTCCCAGTATCATCCTGAGTATGTGGCTTTCTGGGATGCCGACCTCGCCACTCCGCTCGACGAAATCGAGCCGATGGTGCAGTGGGCGGACAAGGGGTACGATATCGTCATGGGGCTCCGCCTCATGCGACTGGGCGCCAAGGTGCGTCGCAAAACCATGCGCCACTACTTGGGCCGCTGCTTCGCCACCACGGCGTCCATGATGCTCCACCTGCCGGTCTACGACACGCAGTGCGGGGCCAAATTGTTCCGCACCTCGGTCGTCAACGACCTCTTCTCCGAACCTTTCATCACGCGCTGGCTCTTCGATGTCGAATTGCTGGCGCGCTACAAGCAGTGCTTCGGTATCGACCGCGCTGTCGAGGGTATCTACGAGTTCCCGCTCTTCCAGTGGCAGGATGTCGATGGCTCCCAGCTCAAAAGCCGCGACTTCTTCAAGGCGCCGGCCGAACTCCTCAAAATCCACCGCAAATACAAAGGCTCGAAAGTGGCTGCTGAAAAGGGAAACAGTGGGGGCGCTAGACTGTGAGCCCCCCGCGGCTGGTGGTTGTTTCGTGTCCAATTGGAAATTGATTTTTAAACTTTTATATTGTATCAATGGTCAAATTCTTCTCCGATAATAAGCACAATCCTTGGTTCTGGATGTTCGTCGCTATCGCCGCCATCCTCTTCTTCGCTATGCCGCTGATGAGCCGCAGTGCGGGCAACAGCGGCGACGAGGACAAATTCCAAATCCCGCAGGGACGTTTCGTGGTGGATTATTTCCGCTCCGACGGCGCCGACACTACTTGCCTGCAGGATGTGGTTGTCCTCAATGGTAAGGAGCAGTCCTGGAACCTCAAATACTACGGCTGCTCGTTCGATGTGGTGACCGAGTGGATCAACCGCACCTTCGGCATCGACGACATCGCGCGTACACGACACATGTGCAACGCTTTCCTGGGTTGGCTCATCGTCCTCTTCGGTGGCCTCATCGCCTACCGCATGGGGGGCTGGCGCGCGGGGGTGTTCGCCATGCTGCTGCTGTTCTTCTCGCCGCGTCTCCTGGGCCATTCGTTCAACAATCCCAAGGATATTCCGCTGGCTGCGGGTGTCATCATGTCGGTCTACTACATGCTGATGTTCTTCCGCCAACTGACGCCGCAGCTGTCCGAGTCGGCCGACGCCAAGGGCAAGAAGGGTGCCGTCAGGGTGCAGTGGCCTGAGCCGGCGTTCTCCGACAAGGTTACGCGCTATTTGGCTATCTTCCTCATGGTGCTGGTGTCGCCGCTGTTATTCACCACTGCGGGTGTCGGATTCACCGTCCTCATCGTGGCGCTCTTCGTCTGCTTGCTGCTGTTCCGTGAGGCGTCGCGCTTCAATCCGCTTACCTTGGCCATGCTGGCGCTTTCCATCGCGCTGGCGGTGAGCAACCGTATCGGCGGTCTCATCGTGGTGGGCTATATGGGGCTCTGGGGCCTTCTGTGGCTTGTCCGCTACCGCAAGGTGCTCAAGGGCAAAGTGGTCGGCAAGGCGTTCCTCGCTGCGGTGCTGGTCTGCCTGGTGGGCTTCTTCAGCAGCTTGTGCCTCTGGCCTTTCGCGCTCCAGCAGCCTGTCCATAACAGTATCGAGAGCTTCCGCCTCATGTCGCAGTTCGACGTGCAGCTGCGTCAGCTCTTCGAGGGTTCCATGGTCATGTCGAACAACTTGCCGTGGTACTATACGCCCAAATTCATGTTGATGACCATCCCGCTGGCGGTCCTCGTCGGCTGGCTGCTCTATCCGTTCTTCGGCGCCTTCAAACGCGAACGCCGCATCGACAGCATCATGATTTATTTCGTCTTCCTCTTCCCGGTGTTCTGGATCGTCGCCACGGGTGCCAATGTCTATGGCGGTTGGCGCCATTCGCTCTTCGCCTATCCGCCAATGGCGGTGGCTGCGGGCCTGGGCTTCGACGCCTTCGCGGCGTGGGCGGGTCGCAAAAGCGGCAAGGGGGTGGTCGAATTGCTCTGCTCGCTGGTGCCGCTTTGCCTGCTGGTGCCTCCGGCGCTCCACACGGTGCGCAACCATCCTTATGAATATGTCTATTTCAACGAACTCGCCGGCGGCGTGAAGAAGGCCTTCGGCCACTACGAGCTCGACTATTATTACCACTCCATGCGCGAGGCGACGGAATGGGTCATGGACAACGCCGAACCGAAGGCGGATGGCTCCAAGACGCTCATCGGCTCGTGGCATCTGGAATCGACTCGCTACTTCATGCGGTCCGACACGGCGCACTTCGACACGCGCTTCGTCCGCTGGGGTCAGCGCTACGAGTACGACTGGGACTACCTGGTGTTCCCCATCACGGGTATCGCGGGCGACTATCTGCTGGGCAACGCCTTCCCTCCGAAGGATTGCGTCCATACGGTCGATGTCGACGGCAAACCGATTGCGCTGGTGCTGAAACGCCAGACGAAGGATGACTTCCATGGCGTGCAGCTGCTGCGTGCGGGCAACGCCGACAGTGCGGCGGTGCTCTTCCGTCGGGCGCTGCAGGTCAACGCCGACAACGAGACGGCACTGTCCAACTTGGCCAATATCTGCCTCCAACAGCAACAGTTCGACCAGGCGGCTGACTACTGCAACCGCATGCTGGCCATCGATCCTTCCAACCCGCAGGCTTCTCAAATGCTGGTCTATGCATACCTCTACGGGGGCAAGCAGCAGGAGGCGGCAACATTGCTCGACAAGCTGCGCGCCGAGGCTGCCCAGGCGTTCCCCTTCACCATCACGGCCGACATGTATGCGCGTCAGGGCAACGTCAACGCGGCGCTCAACGAGCTGAACACCATGCTCGACCACGGTCTGATGGATCAGGATGCGCTCCAACTCTATGTGCAGCTGCGCATGGCTTCGGGGACCGACCAGAATGCTGCGGTCTACAGCTTCTACAGCGCCTACGCCAACGGCCTGGAGAAGAAGGGCGACGTGAAGGCGGCGGAAGAACTGCGTAAACAATTGGCTGGTGCATTATGAAAAAACTTTGGATCGCTATAGTAAAACTCTTCGGATGGCACTTCGACCTGCCTCCGGCCGACGACTGGCGCCGCCTGCATCATTGCGTCCTTATCGAGGCGCCGCATACGAGCATCTACGACTTCCTGCTGGGGGCTGCCTGCGTCTGGAAACTGGGACTCAACGGACGCTTCTTCATCAAAAAGGAGTTCTTCGTCTTCCCGCTGCGACACTTCCTCCGCTATAGCGGCGCACTGCCTATCGACCGTGGCAACCGTAACAACCACATGGTGGATGGCGCCGTTCAGGCATTGGCGGAACAGAACGATATCACGTTCATCATCACCCCCGAGGGCACCCGCAAAGAGGTGCGCCGCTTCAAACGGGGCTTCTACGAGATCGCTGTCCGCGCCCAGGTGCCTGTCGCCATCACTTACATCAACTACAAGACGCGCCACATGGGCGTCGGCCCGCTGATCATGCCTTCGGGCGATTTCGACGCCGACATGCGTCGCATCCTGGATTTTTATTCTTCGGTATCGCCTCGCAATGCCAAAGGGTGGAACATCAACCTCCTCAAGCAAACCTACTCCCAAACCAAGAATGTGGAACAAACTCAACCGAATCGCATCAATAATTGAATATAGTCTAATTTTTTAATTTATATTTTGGATAAATGAATCGCGTCAGACGTATATACGTAGAGAAAAAGCCCGATTACGCTATCAAAGCTTCCGAGCTGAAGAGCGAAATGCTCAATTATTTGGATATCAACCCTACCGATGTCCGCGTGCTCATCCGATACGACATCGAGAATCTTTCCGATGAAACTTATCGCAAGGCGCTCGTCACCGTCTTCTCCGAACCGCCGGTCGACAATGTCTACGAGGAGTCGTTCCCGCATGCCGACAGCGATTTCTGCTTCTCGGTGGAATACCTGCCGGGCCAGTTCGACCAGCGTGCCGATAGCGCCGAGCAGTGCTGCTGCTTGCTCAACGACAGCGAACAGCCTATCATCAAGTCGGCCACTACCTACGTCATCAGCGGATCGCTGACCGACGCGCAGAAGGCGGCCATCCAAAAGCATTGCATCAACCCGGTCGACAGCCGTCTGACCGACGAGGTGAAACCGCAGACGCTGGTCGACCATTTCGACGAACCGGCCGATGTCATCGTCTTCGACGGCTTCAAGGATATGGCGGAACCGCAGCTGAAATCGCTCTTCGACAGTCTGGGCCTGGCCATGACCTTCGCCGATTTCAAACACATCCAGCGCTACTTCCACGACGAGGAAAAACGCAACCCTTCCATGACCGAAATCCGCGTGCTCGACACCTACTGGTCCGACCACTGCCGCCATACGACCTTCGCCACCGAACTGAAGGATGTGGCTTTCGACGAGGGCTACTACCGCCCGCTCATCGAAGGGGCTTTCCAGCAGTATCTCGCTGACCATAAGGAACAGTACACCGGCCGCACCGACAAGTATGTCTGCCTGATGGATATCGGAACACTGGCGGCCAAGCGCATCAAGAAGATGGGTCTGCTGGCCGACCAGGAGCCTTCCGACGAGATCAACGCCTGCTCCATCGTGGTGCCGGTCACTATCGACGGGGTGGAGGAGGAGTGGCTCATCAACTTCAAGAACGAGACGCACAACCACCCGACCGAAATCGAGCCCTTCGGCGGTGCTGCCACTTGTCTGGGTGGCTGCATACGCGACCCGCTGTCGGGCCGTACCTATGTCTATCAGGCCATGCGCGTCACCGGCGCTGCCGACCCGACCAAGCCGCTCAACGAGACACTGCCGGGCAAACTGCCACAGCGCAAAATCGTCACTACGGCTGCCCACGGCTACTCCAGCTATGGCAACCAGATTGGTCTCGCTACGGGTCTGGTCAACGAAATCTACCATCCCAACTACGTGGCCAAGCGCATGGAAATTGGTGCGGTCATCGCTGCTGCACCGCGCCGCGCCGTGAAACGCCTCAACAGCGATCCGGGCGACGTCATCATCCTCCTGGGTGGCCGCACGGGCCGCGACGGCATCGGCGGCGCTACGGGTGCCTCCAAGAGCCACACCACCAAGAGCCTTACCACTTGCGGTGCCGAGGTGCAGAAGGGCAACGCGCCTACCGAACGCAAAATCCAGCGCCTCTTCCGCCGCGAGGAGGTGAGCAGCCTCATCAAGAAGTGCAACGACTTCGGCGCGGGCGGCGTCAGCGTCGCTATCGGCGAGTTGGCGGACGGCCTGCAGATCAACCTCGACAGGGTTCCTAAGAAATATGCGGGCCTCGACGGCACCGAACTGGCCATCAGCGAAAGCCAGGAGCGTATGGCGGTCGTGGTCGACCCCAAGGATGTCGACAAGATGCTGCAGTATGCCGACGAGGAGAACCTCGAGGCTGTCGTCGTGGCTACCGTCACCAGCGAACCGCGTATGGTCATCAGCTGGCGCGGCAAGGAGATTGTCAACCTCAGCCGCCGCTTCATCGACACCAACGGTGCCCATCAGGAAACAACCGTCAGTGTCAAGATGCCCACAAAACCCATTGAACCCATCAACCCCACAAAATCCGTCAAAGAGCTGTGGCTGGAGACCCTCGCCGACCTCAACGTCTGCTCGCAGAAGGGTCTGGTCGAGATGTTCGACAGCTCGATTGGTGCGGGCAGCGTGGTGATGCCCTACGGCGGCAGGTACCAGCTGACGCCTACCCAGAGCATGGTGGGCAAACTGCCGCTGCTCGACGGCAAGTGCGACACCGTGACCATCATGTCCTATGGCATGGATCCTTACCAGACGTCGTGGAGCCCCTTCCACGGCGCTGCCTACGCCGTGCTCAGCAGCGTGGCCAAGATTGCTGCCGCGGGTGGCGATGCCAGCAAGGTGCGCCTCACCTTCCAGGAATATTTCAAGAAGCTGGGCAACGACCCGTACCGCTGGGGCGAACCGTTCAGCGCGCTCCTCGGCGCCTACCACGCTCAGATGGGCCTCAAACTGCCGGCCATCGGCGGCAAGGACTCCATGTCGGGCTCCTTCAACGATATCGACGTGCCGCCGACATTCTGCAGCTTCGCCGTGGGTACGGAGAACCTCTATCATATTCTTACACCTGAGTTCAAGAAGCCGGGCTCAAAACTGGTATTGCTGGATGTCAAGAAAGACCAGTACGGAATGCCTGACTATGAGGATGCGTTGAAACAGTATCGTCTGCTCCACGACAGCATCGCACTTCGTGACAAAGAGGACGAAAAGGTCGTTGGACCTGTCTTCTCTGCCTATGCCATCGGCTTTGGCGGTATCATTGAAGCGGTCAGCAAAATGGCCTTCGGCAATGGCTGCGGCGCACATATCAACGACGATGTCACCGTCGAGGAACTGACCTGCAAAAACTATGGCGCCATACTCCTCGAGGTCGACAGCAAGGCTCAGCTGCCGTTCCACTATCGTGAGATCGGTGGCGTGACTCCGGAGAACTCCGGATTTGAGTACAAGGGTGTTAAGATTGCTAACGATGAGGCTCTTGCTGCTTGGCAGAAGACGCTCGAGGGTGTCTTCCCCACACGTACCAATGCGCCCGTCAAACCCATCGAATCTACGAAGCCTTCCCGCTTCGACTCCATCTACCAGTGCAAGCACAAGGTGGCGAAACCGCATGTCTTCATCCCTGCCTTCCCGGGCACCAACTGCGAATACGACAGCGCCCGCGCCTTCAACCGCGCCGGTGCCGAAAGCGAAATCATCGTCTTCCGCAACCAGAACGGCCAGCAGATCCGCGAAAGCGTCGACGCTTACGTCGATGCCATCCGCCGCAGTCAGATTGTCATGATTCCTGGCGGCTTTAGCGCGGGCGACGAGCCGGAGGGTAGCGCCAAGTTCATCACCAGCGTCTTCCGCAATGCGAAAATTGCCGACGCCGTAATGGAACTGCTCCAGAAGCGCGATGGTCTGATGCTGGGCATCTGCAACGGCTTCCAGGCGTTGGTCAAACTGGGTCTTGTGCCTTTCGGCGAGATCCGTCCGCAGGCTGCCGATGCACCGACGTTGACCTTCAACACCATCGGCCGCCACCAGAGCAAGATGGCCTACACGCGCGTCACCAGCAACCTCAGCCCGTGGCTGCAGCGTGCCGAACTGGGTGCCACCTACGTCATCCCCATCTCGCACGGCGAGGGCCGCTTCGTGGCTCCGCAGGAGTGGATCGACCGCCTCTTCAAGAACGGTCAGGTGGCTACGCAGTATGTCGACCTCAACGGCAATCCTACCATGGACGAGGAGTACAACATGAATGGCTCCTTCTGCGCCATCGAGGGCATCACCAGTCCCGACGGCCGCGTCTTCGGCAAGATGGGCCACAGCGAACGTCGCAGCAAGGGCTCCGCGCTCAACATCTTCGGCAACGACGACCAGCAGATCTTCGAAAGCGGCGTCCAATACTTTAAATGATAGTCTACCCTAACGATAATAGCTATTAAAACCAGTAAGGCAACAGCTGCATCGCTCTGGCGGTGCGGCTGTTGCTGAATCTTGACCTCACCGCTCGTATCGCCATCTGGCAGGCCGCCGCGAGCAGGGGTGGGGCGCAGGTCCACCGGGTCGGTGTCCGCTTTGTTTCCAACAAAAATCGATCATTATGAGTACTACATATACTATCAGATGCAACCATTGTGGGACTTCCTTCCAACGACGCTACGGACTGGAGGTGAACGGACAGGGCACACTCTACTGCGACCGTTGTGGCAAGGCGATGGGTGTCGACTTCAGCGGGGGGTGGTTTTCGTTGCCGCAGTGCGACTGCGGGGGCTCCTTCGATGCCGATGCGCTGGGCTGCTGCCCCAACTGCGGCGCCAGGCTTTCCAAACAGGATATCGGCGACGCGCCAATGCTTTAGGGGCCAATAACAGTTTTTTTATGCTCAATTGCTACCTATGACTCATGATATCAATCGCATAACCCAAATGGAACAACGGCTGCAACGTGCCGCTAGGACCATCGCCGACTTGGAGGCGGCATTGTCGCAATTCGAGGGGCTTCATGACGATATCGAGGCTTTGGATGCCTACCTCGGCAGCTGCGAGTGGCAGGCTGACCGTGCCGCCGACCAGGCTGGATACCTTCCCGAAAGCCTTCATCGTGGTGTCCTTAGCGAAGATGCCATCTGGAACCTGCTGGAACGCTACCGCGACATAAAGGAACAATGGATAGAATGGGATAAGTGATTCGATGGCTGATGCGTCTGTTTCGTGACCGTCAACAGCCGCCTCGCAGTCCTGCGATTGTGCCATTGGAATCAGTCTTATCGATTGAAATATAAATACTTTAACCTATAACATTCTCAATAAAGCTATGGCAAGTAATCCCGATTTCGTTCAGTATGTGGTCGACCAGTGCAGCGGGGCGGGGGAGGTCTCTGTCCGCAAGATGTTTGGCGACTACGGCCTCTATTGCCTCTCCGACCGCGACAAGGACGACCCTATGGCGCTACCCAAAATAGTGGGCCTTATCAGCGACAATGCGCTCTATATCAAGCCTACCGATGCGGGCAAACAGCTGCTGCGGTCGGAAGTGATGCGCCCTCCCTACGATGGGGCCAAACCGTATTGCTATATCGAAGAGGTCGACGACCACGACTATCTGTCTGCCTTGGTCAGGGCAACGTGCGACGCGCTCCCGGCGCCCAAACCTAAGAAGAAAAAGGCGGACAAAAAAAACGTCTAGCCGAAGTGCCATGAAAAGTCAGTCTGCTCATACCGTCTCCATCTGCTATCGTTCCCCGTTAGGATTGCTGCGTGCTGAAATAGAGGACGGAGCGCTGTCTGCACTGCGCTTCGTCGACGTCTGTCCGTCTCTTGGGGATGGCGGGTCGTCGGCTCTTCCGGTGGCACAGCAGCTGTGCAATTGGTTGGACGACTACTTCCGTGGCAAACGGCCTGCTGCCTTGCCTCCATTGTCGCTCGGGGGCACGCCGTTCCAGCGCTCCGTCTGGAACGAATTGCTGCAGATTCCCTACGGTCAGACGGTTACCTATGGCGAAATGGCTCGCCGTATCGGCTGCCGTTCGGCTCAAGCTGTGGGTCAGGCTGTCGGCCGCAACCCGGTCGTCATCCTCGTCCCTTGCCATCGCGTGGTGGGGGCTCATGGACGCCTGACGGGTTACGCCTACGGCTTGAACCGCAAACAGCAGCTGCTCCAACTGGAAAAGAACATAATCGGCAAATAACCTCAAAAACTCACATTATGAATGATTATTTGATTGAAAATAAAGAAATAAAGGTCCTGGTTTCGCAGCACGGCGCCGAACTGCTGAGCTTGTGCCGCAACGGACGCGAATATATATGGAACGGCGATGCTGCCTTCTGGAACCGCCATGCGCCCATCCTTTTCCCTGCGGTGGGCAAGCCTTTCAACAACGAAATCCGCATCGACGGCAAAAGCTTTACGATGAAGCAGCATGGCTTCGCCCGCGACTGCGATTTCAAGGCTTTGGGCGACGGCCGTTTCCTGTTGTCCAACGATACGCCTCGCGACAACTATCCTTATCGTTTCCGCCTCGAGGTGTGCTACCGGCTTGAAGGGACTGCCGTGACGGCTGCTTGGACGGTGACCAACTGCGACGATCGCGACATGCACTTCCAAATCGGGGCGCATCCGGGATTCATGTTGCCGGACTATAATCCTGCGGATCCTGTTCGTGGCTACGTCCGCTTCCTCGACCGCATGGGCAATCCGTTAGCGCCTGTCATGGTCTCGTCGCTCGACGACGGCAACCGGGTGCCGCTGCCTCGTCCCGTGGAGGTGCCTTCCGTCATGCCCGTCACCAACGACTCCTTCGCCCACGACGCGCTCATCTTCGAACAGGGCCAGGTGGCCACGACGGTGCTGTGCGACAGGTCGGGCAGTGCATTCCTCAGCGTCAGCTGTCCCCAGGCCGAGGCCTTCGGCGTCTGGGCACCGCACAAGCCGGGCTGTCCTTTCGTTTGTCTCGAGCCGTGGTGTGGCATCTGCGACCCCAAAGGCTTCGCAGACGACATCGCCAACCGTACCTACAACCACCGCCTGTCTCCCAACGAAAGCTACCACTTCGACTACACAATCGCCATCCTCTAACCCGCCGGTCAGCTCCAACTGACGCTTAAAGGGGCAAAAAGGAACAGGGACAAAAGAAGACCAGTGATTGTTGCCTTCGTGTAGAATGTCTGTGGCAAATAGTGGATGAATTGTTTTCTCGAAAGGGAAAAAATGAATTGTCCTTGAGTTTTTTATTGCCAAAGGTTTTTTGTAAATCTTTGGCAATTATTGTTTTGTGTGCTTGTTGCTCTTATTGGGTCGACTGTTTTAAAATAATTGTGTAAATTTGCATGCAAAAAATAGGAAAGCATGCGTGAAACCAAGCAAAAAGCCCGTTCTTTTTCTCGCAAGAACATAGCACTATGGGTGTTGGCAGTTCTTTTATGTTCCGCCGTCGCCGTTCAGGGTCAGCCGTTCTTCGGCTGCAGAAGCGGCAACCAGTGGGCGGAGACTCCCATGCTGCGCAAATCACTCGTTCTCAGCAATGAACATTGGCATCCGAATCACGATTCTGTCTTCTTCTTTCTCGATGTGGCTTCGTTGGGTTATCATGAGGTCTATGTCAATGGAACGCGCGTGGGCAATGAGGTGATGCATCCGGCTGTTTCACAACTCAACAAGCGCGCTATGCTGGTCCGCTACAGCATCGGTGACTACCTTCATGTCGGCACCAACGAAATCATGCTCTGGCTGGGCCAGGGCTGGGGGAGGGTGTACGGTACCCCGGCTGCGGCAACCGCCAAGCTGTATCGGGTGGTGTCCGATGGCGATCGTGCGTTGGAATACCTAGTCTGCCAGACCGA
>JAFXPL010000024.1 GCA_017527945.1 Bacteroidales bacterium
AGTGCCCGCTGGCAGCACCGACGTGGCCTACTGCCTGCGCATCTCCACCTCACAAAGCGACCAAAACGCAGACGGCCAATTCTGTCGCAGAATGGACGAAAAATACAAGGAAATCAAACTGTTGGGATTACCCGTTTACGAATCGCACGGTTCCTCCTCCAACATCTTCCGCGAGCTGCTTAACGCCTGCGAGCCCTACCGCGAGGAGGAGGCCTACTGCAACCTCTACATCTTCACCAGCTCCTCCGAAGCCAAAAAGTTCGCCGACGGCAAACCTGTGGCAGACCTGAAGTACAACGTCGATCTCTCCAAGAAGGGCACCCAGTCGTGCAACGACCGCATCCCCACCAAAGGGGTGAAAACCCTCTACTTCGGCTTCGAGAACACCCGCGTGCGCTACTCCGTCTATCTCTGGTTAGAGTCCTTGGCCACCATGCCCACCACGGAATACTACCGGGCGAAGTACGTGGTGAAGGAGTGATCGGCCTAACAGCGGCCTTTTCCTGCACTGGTGCATCCCACTCTCCCATTTCCCAAAAAAACGTATCTTTGCCGCGATAAAACCGTCCGTCATGAACAACGCCCGCAAATACCCCGTCGGAATCCAGACCTTTTCGGAAATCAGAAAGGGCAACTACGTCTATATCGACAAAACAGACTTGATGTGGGAGATGACCCGCATGAAATTCGTCTTCCTCAGCCGGCCGCGCCGGTTCGGCAAATCGCTGCTGACCACCACGTTAGGCTCCTACTTCAAAGGACAGAAAGAACTCTTCGAAGGGCTCAAAATCATGGATCTGGAGACGGAGTGGGAACAATATCCTGTCATACATGTCGATCTGAGCGTCGCGAAAGCGGAAACAACGGTGGAGGGGTTACGCAATGTGCTGTTCAGACTACTGAATCCTTACAAAGATGAGTATGGCGAGGGGGCGTACGAGGACTCCCCCGGCGGTCTGTTCAGCGGTCTCATCCACCGCGCATACGAGAAGACGGGCAAGCAGGTGGCCGTCATCATCGATGAGTACGACGCACCGCTGTTGGACAAACTGCACATTCCGCAAGTGTTGGAGGATTTCCGCAACGTGATGCAGGAGTTCTTCATCCAGCTCAAGGCCAACGAGGCCATGATCCGCTTCTGCTTCATCACCGGCATCACCAAGTTCTCGCAGCTCAGCATCTTCTCCACCATCAACAACCTCAAGAACATCTCCATGCTGCCCAAATATTCGGCCATCTGCGGCATTACGGAGACGGAGCTCACCACCTGCATGGCGGAAGACATCCAACAGATGTCAGAGGCTTTCCACTGCACCCCCGAGGAGGTACACGCTATACTGAAACGCCAGTATGACGGCTATAGATTCTCCGAAGAATCGGAGGATATATACAACCCTTTCAGTCTCATGAATGCTTTCGATGACAAAAAGTTAGAAAACTATTGGTTTGCGAGCGCCACCCCGACCTTCCTCATCCGCCAGATGCAGCATTTCCGCACCGACATCACCACGCTGGAGCGAATGGATGTGCCTGCCAGCGCTTTCGACAGGCCAACGGAGGCTATGACCAACGCTCTCCCACTGCTTTATCATAGTGGTTACTTGACCATAAAAGGCTACGACCGCTCCTCGCAGCTTTACACGCTCTCTATTCCCAACCAAGAGGTTCGCATCGGTTTCACCGAAGGCCTCCTGCCTGCGTATATCGGGTTGGAAGGGGCTGACGTGCAGAAAGGCTTCGCCCTGAAGTTCTGGCGCGCCCTGAAAAAGCGCGACATCGACCTCGCCATGAAGGAGATGAAGGCCTACTTCGCCGGACTTCCCTACGTGGAGGGCTTCCAAAAGAAGTTGGAGGAGGTGAAGAACTACGAGGGATTCTACGAATGGTCACTGTACCTGATCTTCTCGATGCTCAACGTCTATGTACGAACGCAAGTCAAGTGCGCGGGCGGCCGCACCGACGTCGTGGTGGAGATGCCCGACACCACCTACGTCCTCGAACTCAAGGCGAGCGGCACCGCGCAGGAGGCCTTGGACCAGATCAACAGCAAGGGGTATGCCCTGCCCTACGAGACCGAAGGCCGCCAGGTCGTGAAGGTCGGCGTGGCGTTCGAGCGGGAGACGATGACGGTAGGAGATTACAAAGTGGAATTAGGAATTAGGAATTGAGGATTGGGTTGGAAAAAGCTTGCTCTCTATGGCACAGAACCTATCAGCATATCAACGATTTTTTCTCATCACGCTGATATTGTGTCTTTTATCAACCTTATTTCCGACACTGCTCTATTCCCAAAACGACATACCCTCCAACGGCAACCCGGTCATTGAAATGTATTTTGTGCCCTCCTGCACGTCTATGTCCGACGCGCAAACAAGCACCAAACCTAAGGGATTCTACATTGCCAAACACAAGGTCACGCGACGGCTTTGGAACGAGATCATGGGCACCTACGCGGACAGGGAGGCCGACGACTACCTGCCCGTAACCAACGTCTCCCGCGACGAGGTGCAGCTCTTCATCTTATGGCTCAACCAGAAGACGAAGATGCAGTACCGTCTCCCCACGGAATCGGAATGGACATGCGCTGTCCGATCGGGCCTCCTTCCGGACGTCACCCCTTCCTTCTACCTCGGCGGCAACGACGCCTCCACGGGATTCCGACTGGCGATGGACCGCGAGGACAATGACGATGACAATGACGATGACAATGACTATGACTATAACAATGACTATAACAATAACTATAACTATAACAATAACTATAACAATAACTATAACAATAACTATAACAATAACTATAACTTAGACTATAACAATGACCGTGACTTTGTGCGGGGGGAGGGAGATTCTGCGAGAAAGGCGGGAAACACTCCCCCACCCTCCCAGACGACTGCCGCCGACACCGTCAAGGCCAGTCTCCGGGAGCTCCTCGCCGCCGAGAAAGCCGCCGAACGAAAGGAACGTGCGACCCGGCGAAAGGCTTACCTCAACGCCCTCCCGCTGACCACCTTCTTCACCCTCAACGCCCAATACACCGCCATGCCGCAATGGTCGTTCGGGTTCAAGGTCGGCACGGTGAAGTTCTTCGGCTGGTATCTCAGCGCAATGACCAACTTCAACTTCCGAGGGGCCTTCTCCCCCTTCACTCCCGACGAACATTACGTCCTCACCGGCATCTCCAAGACCACCTACATGGAAGGCCAATTAGGGTTCGTCGTACGGCCGCACAACCTGGTCTCCTTCCATCTCGGGGCCGGCTACGGCTACCGCACCCTCAACCTCGAAAGCGACCATGGCTGGCACCATTACCCGAAACGGAGCTATTACGGTCCCACGGCCTCGCTCGGTGTGATGTTCCATGTCAAGGGCGTGGCACTCTCGGCGGAAGCCTGCGGGATGGTGTACAATTTGAACTCAATCAACGGCGTGCGGGGCGCGTTTGGCGTGAAGATGGGGGTGGGATTTTGTTTGCCCCGTGAAAAAAAACAATGAAAGTCATGAAGTTGCAGTTACATAATACGTTTGAGATTCCGCCAGTTCCTGACGTCTCTGGCGGAATGGTGCATCGTGGTCAAGGTCAAAAGGGAAAAAAGATGGGCGGCGAACGAGACATCTTTGGCCACAGTACAATTTATCTCGCCGCCCATCTTTTTCCCTCTCGCCTATTCAACAGTGTGCACCATTCCGCCGCGAACACAGTGAGCGAGCGGAATCTCCCACATTGCTTTTCTCTGGTTGTTGTGGCTTTTTTTGTTGCCGTTGCCGCTGTCTTCGCCTCCTGCGGCAAGGATCCCGTCTTTGTACAGGGCGATTACATCTATGAAAACGAGGATTTCACCCCTGTGGACAACGTCAACGGGATCCTCATCCACTGGGCCGACACGATGGACATTGGCGAGGAGCAGAAAAACGTGATACGGAACCTGATCGCGAATCTGGTGCGGGTGGAGGGCGGCACGTTCCAGATGGGCGCGCAGAATGCCGACCCGGCGGGCAGCAATTACGATCCGGAGGCGCAAAGCAACGAGAGGCCCGTGCACGAAGTGACGCTCAGCGACTACCATATCGGCAAGTTCGAGCTCACCCAGCAGGAATGGTGCACGGTCATGGGCTACGAGTTGGACTGGTCGGAACAGTATGGGAAAGGCGACGACTTCCCCGCCTACAATGTGTCAAGGAGCGAGGCGCTGCGGTTTCTGGAGAAGCTGAGTGCCATGACCCGGTTGCCTTTCCGGCTGCCCACCGAGGCACAGTGGGAGTATGCCGCGCGGGGCGGTTCCCGCTCGCTGCACTTCCGTTTCAGCGGCAGCAACAACGCGGACGACGTGGCCTGGCACAACAGAAATGCCGGAGGCGGGCTGCACAAAGCGGGTGAGAAACACCCTAACGAACTGGGTTTCCACGACATGAGCGGAAACTTATGGGAGTGGTGTTCAGACACATACGGGACATATCCCGCCACACCGCAGACCGACCCGATCACTGAATCTGGTGTACAATACGTGCTGCGCGGCGGCGCATGGACCTACCAGCCCGCCTACTGCCGCACCACCTGCCGGGATGCCTACAACGGTAACACCGCCAGCGTGTCCGTAGGCTTCCGGGTGGCGATGGAGTGCCGCCCGTAGGTCGCACCGCCGAACCTATTTTTGCGAAAATTTGTGTATCAGCAATTTTTATTCGCGAAAATTTGTATTTTTGCGCGTTTTATTCGCAAAAATTTGTATGGTCTATCTCGACACAAACAAAGAAATCATATTCGCATCTTCGAATCCGGAGGTGTCGAGAGCTATTTCCAGATTGCTTTCTGAGGGAAAATTGCGGAAGATAGCCCCTAAAATCTATTCCTCCAACCTCGTTGACAGTCCGGAGAGCATTGTCCGTCGCAACATCCTCCATATTCTGATGTGGCGTTTTCCTGGGACAGTCATCAGTCACCGAAGCGCCTACGAAATGCGCATCACCCCTTCCGGCGACTTTTTCCTGACCGGAAAATCCAACCGGAACGTCAAGGATTTGCCAGGGGTGACCGTCCATATTCTCAAAGGTCCCGAACCGGACGAAAAAGACATGCGATACGGCAACATGTTCATTGCCAGCGAATATAGATGGATGTTGGAAAACATGCAGCAGACCAAGAAAGAAGGGGGATGTTCCAAGATTCTGCCGCAAGAAGTTGTGGAAAAGAAATTGGGAAGCGTGATGATTGCCGGCGGCGAGGATGCGCTAAACGATTATCGGGACCAATTGCGTGCCACGGCACAGCGTCTCGGCATGGATCGGGAGTTCAAACGAATCAATATTCTGATTTCGGCGATTTTGGCCACGCATTCAGCAGATGTTCTGTCTTCACCTGCGACAAGGGCGATGGCGGCGGGAATGCCCTACGATGAGAATCGTAAAGCACTCTTTGAGACATTGTTCGATGCCCTGCAAAGTCATCATTTTCTTTCATATCCAGTAGTCTCCTCCGAGTTAGAGTACCGGAATATTGCATTTTACGAGAGCTATTTCTCGAATTATATTGAAGGAACGGAGTTCGAGGTGGACGAGGCCAGGAGAATTGTAGAGTCCGGTTTGCCAGCCGCCCACCGTTCTGAAGACTCCCACGACATATTAGGGACATTCAATGTGGTTTCTAACCGCAATGAGATGCAGCAATGCCCCGAGTCCATCCAAGATCTAAAGGATATTCTCCAACGCCGCCATACCATCCTGCTATCTGGGAGGCCCGACTTGCATCCCGGGCAGTTCAAGGAGCGCAACAACCGGGCTGGGAATAAGGAGTTTGTTGATTACAAGTTAGTTCCCGGCACGTTGGAGGTGGGATTCAGCTATTATGCCGCCCTTTCCTCCCCGATGGCAAGGGCTGTCTATATGATGTACCTCATCAGCGAGACCCATCCCTTTGACGACGGCAACGGCAGGGTGGCGCGGATGATGATGAACGCAGAGCTCTTCAAAGCGGGAGAGGCGAAAATCATCGTTCCTACAGTCTGTCGGGAGGATTATTTGCTCGCTTTAAGGAAGTTAAGCCGTCAAAAAGATCCATCTGCATACCTGAAAGTTATGGATATGCTGCATCGTTTCACCGCAACGCTTTATGGTCGGTCCACCGATGAGATGTTACAGTACCTGTACAAATGCAACGCCTTCTCCGAAGCCGACGAGCAATATCTAAGATTCTAATTATCAAGCAAGACAATGAAACATACAAGATTTGTAACCACCATTCTAACGATACTGTCGACTACCATCTTCACGCTTCAGGCGCAAGACCAGGCGACCCTTCAGTTCACAGGCCAAAACCAATACGGCCAGCACGTCCCGTTGAGCACCGTCACCGTGGAGAACGTCACCCAGCACTGGCAGGAGATGCTCTACTACCCCGACACGGTTCTTTTCATCGGGCCTGTCGGAATCCATGACCCGCAATCGGAGGGAAAGGGGGTGCGCCTCTTCCAAAACGTGCCGAACCCTTTTGACGGGGTGACGGACTTCGTGCTACACTTGCCGGAAGCCTCGGCAGTGACGCTCGAAATATGCGACCTGAACGGCAACGTGACGGCCGCCTACACCAGCTCTTTGGACCAAGGCGACAATTGTTTCCGCGCCTGGCTGTTGTCGCCGCAGACCTACCTGCTCAGCGCCCGCACGGAAGGCGGCACGGTGCGGATCAAGATGGTGAACGCGGGCAGCGCCGGACAGAACCGCATCGAATACCTCGGCAACGGGGAGACATTTCCGATGGCAAAGTCGGATGACAACACCAAGGGCAGCACCAACCTGCCGTTCACCTTCGGCGACTGGATGCTGTATCAGGGCAGTGCTCACATCGCGGGCACGGATTTCACCAGCGAGCCGCAGCTTCAAAGCCAAAACGCTTCGGAACTGATTACCCTCACCTTCAACCTGCCGCAGCCCACGGTAACCACCGAGCCGGCCACAAACATCACGGCCACTTCGGCACGGCTGAACGGGTTGGTGACGGAGAACCCTGAGTATCCTGTTCTTGACCGCGGCTTCCTGATCACCGACAACGCCCAGTTGGCCGGGGCCTCCGACTACACGGACGGCGCGGGCGGCGGAAGTTTCCATTATGAGGTCAGCGGCCTGCAGATGGGCACCTGCTACTACTACCGGGCCTATGCCAGGACGGCGTTGGGGACCACCTTCGGGGACATCCTCTACTTCGACACGCAGTCGGATCTACCGGAGGTGCACACATTCATGGTGACGGACACCGCAATCCACGGGGCGGTCTGCGGCGGCAATGTGACGTATGACGGCGGCAGCGCCGTGACGATGCGCGGTGTCTGCTGGAGCACGACGCAGAGCCCTACCTTGAGCAACATCCACACCAGCGACGGCAGCGGTGTCGGCAGTTTCACAAGCCACATATTCGGCTTGTACGCCAACACCACGTACTACGTGCGGGCATACGCCACCAACAGTGTGGGCACGGCCTACGGCGAGGAGCGCAGTTTTACCACTCTGACTTCCGACACGGTCATAGGTCCGTTCTACTGCGGCATCGACTCAGTGGCCGACTACGACGGCAACCGCTATCCCACGGTCGAAATCGGCACCCAGTGCTGGATGAAGGAGAACCTTCGCACCACGCACTATCCCGATGGCATGACCATCCCCGAGTACCCGTCTTCCTATGACAATTATCGAAGAGCTCCCGGAGACAACAGTGGCAATGTGCCCATTTATGGCTACCTTTACAATATAGGGGCAGCAATGCACGGAGCTAACGCAAACGACTCCAATCCCAACGGGGTGCAAGGAATTTGTCCTGAGGGATGGCATATACCCAGTTGTACTGAATCCGAACAGTTGATGAATTTTGTGGGTAGCCAAAGCCAACATACTTGCAACGGCAACAACATATCCAAAGCATTGGCCTCCACCACCCGATGGGAAAATGGCGCAGGAGTGATCCCTCCTCTAAGTTTGTGTTCTCCTAAGATGGATTTGCCTTCCAACAATGCCACCGGTTTTTCTGCGTTGCCGGCGGGCTTCTTTTCCTGGAATTTTTACTACCATGATGAAGCCCGTTTCTTCTGTTACGATTCCTTTTCGTTTTTCGGATCGGGGCTCGGCGATGGCGGCCAGGACACCGAGGAAAAGACGTTCCGTAACTGGGGGGATATTTCCTTCAACAGTGGTTACGATGTCGTTTCCGTACGTTGTCTTCTAAATGATTCGGGGGTGGACAGCAGCACGGCTGTTTTGCCGGTCGTCTCGCTTATCACTCTCGACGGCATTGACGCCACTTCGGCCTCCTGCATAGGTTTTGTGACGGCCAGTGGCGGATCGGCGGTAACCACCAGAGGATTTTGCTGGAGCACCTCCCAAAACCCTACCGTGGGTGACAGCCACACCTCCGAAGGCATCGGCACAGGCCGCTTCAACAGTGAAATCTCCGGCCTTTCGCCTGGCACCACCTACTATTTGCGACCTTACGCCACCAACGATGTGGGTACTGCTTACGGTGAGGAACGGAGTTTCACCACCTATTTTGCCGACTCCTGTGGCGGAACTACGGTGACAGACTACGACGGCAATGTCTATCGCACCATTCCCATCGGGCAGCAGTGCTGGATGCGGGAAAACTTGCGCACCACGCACTTTGCCGACGGCACGGCGATAGCTCTTGGCTATAATGCAACCACATACGCAACCACACCCTATCGCTTTGCCCCTTGGAATGGCGATAACGAGGCGGTCCCCATATTCGGATATCTCTACAACAGAGCGGCTGCTTTGCATGGTTCGGACACCAGCAGTGCCAACCCCAGCGGCTTGCAAGGCGTCTGCCCTGCAGGTTGGCACGTACCGAGTGCCGCTGAGTGGCATCAACTTGTCGATTATGTAGGCAGCCAAGCCGAATACAGATGCGGTGACAACATCAACTTTGTCGCCAAGGCATTGGCTTCCACAAAGTTCTGGTCTTATTCCGACAACGAATGCTCCGTGGGCAATACTCCCGCAACCAATAACGCCTCGGGGTTCTCCGCTCTGCCTGCGGGCTCCGCTTTCCTTGAAGAAGCAGTGTTTTGGATTACCGACGACCCGTCAAATGTTAATGTTGACCACGCCTGTTTGAGAAGCTCTTGTTCAGACTTCTGCGGTTTCAACATCATTTCCCATGGTCAAAACAATGCGTTTTCCGTCCGCTGCCTGAAGGACTAAGCTGTCTTCTGCCAGCCGACCACCACATTGTTCACCGCAATCATTTTGTTTGCAAACAGGGTGTTGTAGAAGATGACTAACGCCTCGCGCTGCCGCCCAGTCTTGAATATCCCTTAAAAAGGAATGTATGGGACTTGTCGAAAATTCCCGAATCCGTTGAATGTCAAGTCCATGGATTCTTCCCCATCGTATAAAACTTGAGTATCCACAACACCTATCTATCAACATAATAATTCAATTTTAGACAAAATCGGAGTTCAACTCCGATTTCGCCGCAAATATACATTTTTTTCAAAAAAAATTTGTTCACTCCGCCGCCCGCTGCCAGCCGACCACCACGTTGTTCACCGCAATCATCTTGTTTGCAAACAGGGTGTTGTAGAAGATGACTAACGCCTCGCGCTGCCCCTCGCACTGCGGATAACGGTGCACCACGTCATTCAGCACAGCCGCGCGGTGCCGCTCCCGTATCTCGTAGTTGTTTTTGAAAAAATCCGACTGCCCGTATTCCGACAGTTTCTCAACAGCCGACAATCCACGTGCTTCCGCCGACTTGTTCCAATCCCAAAAGCGACGGAAAAGCGTATCCACGGCCTGCTCGACACTCTTTTGCACCTCTGCCAGAATCTGTTCTCCGTCCGTTTTCTCCACGACCGTGTTCGGAGTCTTGGCGGGTGTTTCCACTTGGCTCGACAGTTCTTGTGATGGAGCTTGATAGGGTATCTCCTCCTTTTCCACAACATCTCCGTAAGGTTCTGAAACGGTTTGCGTCTCGTTCGTCTCAATAGGTTGCTCTTCAGCCTGTTTTTCCGCCTCTTTATGTGAAAACCCCAGCGCCGCCACCCCGATAATGGCCACGACTGCCAACATGACAAGCATCGGGATTGTCCGTTTATGGCGATCCATCCACGACAGAATCTCGTCCGCATTCCGGAAGCGCCGCTCGCGGTCCGCGTGCGTGCACTTGCGGACAATCCGCCCGTAGCCATACGGGAAGACCTGCCGCAGGATGATCCCGAAGGCGTAAAGGTCGGCGCGACTGTCAATCGGCACGTCGCCGGCCTTCTGCTCGGGGGCGCTGTACTTGTCGGAGCCCGCCGGCTGCTTGAGGATGCCGTGCCAGTCGCTGTCGGCCAGCCCGAAGTCGATGATCTTCACGTTGTGCCCGTTGCGGGTGACGAGGATGTTGTCTGGCTTGAGGTCCCGGTGGATAATCTGCATACTGTGGTAGTAGCTCATTGCCTGCAGCACCTCCCTCGCAACACGCAACCGTTCCCGGCGGGTGGGGTGCTGCGCCAAAAACTCGCGCAGGGTAATGCCATCCACATACTCCATCACAATGCACGGGCCGACCACAGGATCGCGTTCCAGGCTCAGGGTATGCACAATGTGCGGGTGGTCCATCCTCACCCCCAGCTCGAACTCCTTGGTCAGCAGATTGAGGTACACCTCCTTGTGCTGAAATTCGGGCTTCAGCCCCTTCAGCACGAACCATTTGCCATAGCGCTGCGCCTTGTAGAGGCTGTTGAAGCCTAATGACGGGATTTCCGAATAAGAGATGAAAACGTCCGAAATGTTCTCGAACGAGGAGGTGATTTCGCCAGAGGAGGAAGCCTGATGCGATTCCGTTTGCATTTTGCGAAATGTAGGCATAACGGGCGCAAAAGTACACAAATTACGGACATCCACCACCCACCCACAAAAAAAGTGTACCTTTGCGCCCGCAAACCATCCCGTATATGAAACATCGTCTCATAACCGTCATCCTCCTGCTCGTCCTCATGACCTCGTGCCATTTCGGCGAGAAAAGCCGCAAACACATCGAGGGACAGGCGTTCGGCACCACCTACTCCGTCACCTGCGCCACCGAAACGGGCGACAAGCGGCCGCTCCCGCACGCGCAAATCGACTCGCTGCTGGCAGAGCTGTCGCACACGTTCTCCATCTTCGACACCACCTCGCTGATTTACCGCTGGAACAAGGGGGAAGAGGTCGAGCCGAACGACGACTTCCTGCACGTGCTGCGGCTGTCCAAGACCGTGAGTGCGTCCACCGACGGCGCCTTCGACTGCACCGTGCAGCCGTTGGTGCAGCTGTGGGGCTTCGGCAAAGACGGCGTGCGGCACACCGTGGGCGACGACACCCTTGCGGCGGTTCGCGCATTCGTCAGTTTCCAACTTGTTGACTTGCAAGGCGACAGCATCGTCCGGAAAGACCCGCGCGTGCAGCTGAATTTCAACGCCGTGGCGAAAGGATACGCCGTTGATCGGGTCGCCGACTGGTTAGTGGAGCACGGCTACCCGGACTGCTTGGTCGAGATCGGCGGCGAGGTGGCGGCCCGGGGCAGCAAAAGCGGGAAACCGTGGAAGGTGGGCATCCAAGTCCCGACCCAAACGGCCGACGGCGCGCGGGAAAGTTTCGAGAGCCTTCCCCTGCCCGACCACCGCGCCGTGGCCACGAGTGGCAACTACCGCAACTACTTCGAGGAGGACGGCGTGCGCTACACACACATCCTCGACCCGCGCACCGGCCGACCCGAGCGCACCAACCTACTGAGTGTCACCGTTTTCGCCCCCAACTGCGCCACCGCCGATGCCTACGCCACCGCCTTCATGGTGCTCGGCCACGAACGTTCCGCGCAAATCGTGAAGCAGCATCCGGAATTGGAGGCGTGGTTCATCGTCGCGGAGGGGAACGGAGGGTGGAAGGTGATGAAGAATGATGAATGATGAATGATTATCCAGGGGGAGATTTATAATAAATAATATGACGCTATTATTCAAAAAAAGTGTATCTTTGCAACTGGTAATATTTTGATTGTTTCTATATGATCAACGACGGAATAGATAATATGTTATCAGTTCTTGACAACTATCTGCTTGACAATGTTGACAACATCAGCAAACAGATAGCGGCGGATTTTCGCCATCGCAGGGTGGAAAAAGGGATGACGCGCGAAGAGGTCGCCGAACGTGCTGATATTGCGTTGAGTAACGTGGCGAGGTTCGAGCAGAAAGGGCTTGTTTCGCTGAAGAATCTGATAGGACTGGCAATGGCGCTGGGCTACACCGCGGAAGTTAAAAGCCTGTTTGCCCACCCAAAATACTCGACAATGGAGGAACTGACACAAATTCGGAAAAACACAGGAAAGACAAAAGCTTATAAGAAATGAAAACAAATAAATTGATGGTGAAATATCACGACCGAGTTGTCGGGACGCTGACCCTCACCCCCGACGATCGTCTGTGCGCCTTCGAATACGACAGTGCATGGCTGTCCGACGGATTCAGCATATCACCATTAGAGCTTCCGCTGAAAGCAGGTCTGTTTATTGCCAAACATCAGCCTTTCCACGGCAACTTCGGCATTTTCGAAGACAGTCTCCCCGATGGTTACGGGCGCTATCTGCTTCACAAAGCGCTTTTGCGTGAAGGCATCAACGACGACAACCTGTCTGCCCTTGACAGATTGAGCATTGTTGGCAATAGTGGAATGGGGGCTTTAACGTATCATCCTGAGACAAAAGTAATTAAAGATTCCGAGATTCTTGATTTCGATCTCCTTCAAGAGAAAGCGTTGCAAGTGTTGAAAGAACAGCAAGACACCGATGCGGGGTTGCTTCTATACAATAGCGGCAACAGCGGCGGAGCACGTCCGAAAGCCATTTTCAGCGATAACGAAGGGCATTGGCTGATCAAGTTCCGCCACTATTACGACCCTACCGATATTGGGCAACAAGAGTTCCATTACAATGAAGTGGCCAAAAGATGCGGCATAAACATCCCTGACTGCAAGCTCACGAACGGTCGCTATTTTACAACCCGCCGATTCGACATTGCGCCTGACGGGAAGCGAATTCATACGGCAACAGCAGGCGGATTGCTGTGCCTGTCGTTGAGTATGCCTTTTCTTGACTATGAAAACCTGCTTGCATTGACCGGTTTTCTCACCCAAAATGCAAAAGAAGTGGAGGAAATGTACCGACGCATGGTGTTCAACTATTTGACTGGCAACAAAGATGACCACTGCAAGAATTTCAGTTTTTTGGTTTCAAAAAATGGAAGTGGCCGATATTCCTGGCATCTTGCGCCCGCATACGATTTGACGCTGTGTACGGAGGGATATAATGGTGAGCATGCAACATCTGTCAACAGGACAGGCACCCCCACCCTACAAGACATGATAGCTGTCGGAACAAAAAACAAGATGGGCGTTGAACGCTGCCGTGAAATTTTCGAGGAGGTCAAATCAAATTGCGATGACCTGCTATTACACAAAATCAAAGAAGTATAGAAAATGTATCTTTGCCCCACACCCTTAACCTACCAACTTATTAACCCTCTAACCTCCTAACCTCCTAACCATTAACCCATTAACCCATTAACCCAT
>JAFXPL010000025.1 GCA_017527945.1 Bacteroidales bacterium
CGCAGATGACCCGCGAAATCTTCCCGAAGGCCACCCTGAAGTACATGCCGCCCACCAAGTTCATGACCGGCAACATCTTCCGCGGCCACATTCAAGACGCCCTCTTCAACATCATCGGCATCTGGACCCACCAGGGCATCCAGCTGCTCGGCATGCCCACCGAAGCCATCCACACTCCCTTCATGAGCGACCGCTACCTCTCCATCGAGAACGCCCGCTACATCTTCAACGACATGCGCAGCATCGGCGACGAGATGGAGTTCCGCGAGGGCGGCATCTGCCGCGAACGCGCCAAGACCGTCCTCAACAACGCCATCGACCTGCTGCAGCAAATCGTCCAGGAAGGCCTCTTCTCCGCCCTTGAGAAAGGTATTTTCGGCGACGTGAAGCGCCCGAAGGACGGCGGCAAGGGCCTCGCCGGCGTGGTCACCAAAGGCGACAACTACTTCAACCCGTTCATCAAAATGATGAAGGAACGCTGGTAATCCGATTTAGAGCTTAGTATTTAGGACTGTGCAAGAATCATCCCTTGCTATACGAAATTCGTTCTTTGAACAGCCTCGGAGAGGCTAAACGCACAAAGTGCAATTAGCCCCACACAAGCGGAGCGCAGTGTGGGGCCTCAGCAAAGCGCAGTGAGGGGCCATAGCACAGTGCCGTGTGGGACATGCACGCAAAAATAAACGTAAATATGGATAAAAACTACGATACAGACAACCTCCCGGTCGGAACCCGGGTCAATCACGAGAAGTACGGCGAAGGCATCATCAGCCAGAACAACGCACTGACTTACAAGATCATCTTCGTGCGCGGCGGCGAACTGGAGTTCTCCAAGGCGGCCGTGGCACTGGAGGTGGTGGAAGTCAACGAGGTTGAGGACGACACCCCGAGACTCAACATCCGCGAGTTCAAACAGGTGCTCACCCAAATCCTCACCCAGTACAACGGCATCGAATACAAGGCCGAGCTGGGCAAGAAATGGCAGGGCGGCACCATGATTTTGCAGCCCGCCAACAAAGACCTCGCCCCCAAGGAGATCCCCGTGGAGACCTTCTTCCACAAAATCGTCATGATGCGCGACCGCCTGCGCGTGCTCGAACAGAACATCAACAGCAGCGGCTCGCTCACCGACGAGGAAAAAGTCAACCTCCAGCAGTACATCTCCCGCATCTACGGCAGCATGACCTCCTTCAACGTGCTCTTCGACGACAAAGAAGACTACTTCGTGGGAATGAAAAGCTAACCCAATAACCCATAACCCAATAACCCAATAACCCTTAACCCAATAACCCTTAACCCAATAACCCTTAAACTTTAGAAAAATGAGCGGCGGATTATATTCAATGGATCAAAAGGACTTTGATCAGACCTTAGACCTAACCAAAGTGAAGCCTTACGGCGACACCATGAACGACGGCAAGACGCAATTGAGCTTCACCTTGCCGGTGCCCTGCGGCGACGAAGCCGTAGAGGCAGCCAAACAACTGATGAAAAAAATGGGCTTCGACAACCCGCAAGTCGTCTATTTCAAAGAGCTCACGGAGGGATTCACCTTCGTGAACTGCTACGGCGCCTGCACACACACAGTCGATTACACCACCATCCACGTCCCGAAGGTGGAATCCACGGTGTGGTCGATGCAGGAGACGGACGACTTCATCCGCGAGCACATCGGCCGGAAAATCGTGGTGGTGGGCGCCAGCACGGGCACGGACGCGCACACGGTGGGCATCGACGCCATCATGAACATGAAAGGCTACGCCGGCCACTACGGCATCGAGCGCTACGACATGTTCGAGGCTCTCAACATGGGCAGCCAAATCCCGAACGAGGAATTCATCGCCAAGGCCGTGGAAATGCACGCCGACGCACTGTTGGTCTCCCAAACAGTGACCCAAAAAGACGTGCACATCCAGAACCTCACCGAACTGATCGAGATGCTCGAAGCAGAAGGCCTGCGCGACAAGCTGATCGTGGTGTGCGGCGGCCCGCGCATCACGCACGAGCTGGCCAAAGAGCTGGGCTATGACGCCGGCTTCGGCGCCAACACCTACGCCGACGACGTGGCCTCCTACATCGCCCAAGAACTCGACCGCAGGATGAATAAATAACCACCCTGAACGGGTCAAACTAAAAAATCCCCGCAGGACACTGAGTTCTGCAGGGATTTTTCGTTGATGACGGTTCAAATGCCAGGCGATGCCGGAAACCGCAATCGTTATTTCAGATTCGTATCGAACCAGTCGATGAAGTTGCGGTGCCAAAGCAGGCTGTTCTGCGGTTTCAGCACCCAGTGGGTCTCATCCGGGAAATAGAGGTAACGGCTCGGAATATGGCGCATCTGCGCGGCATTGTAGGCCGCCATACCTTCGGAAGCCACGATACGGAAGTCGAACTCGCTGTGGATCACGCAAATCGGGGTGTTCCATTTATCCACAAACAGGTGCGGGGAGTTGGCGTAGCTCTTCTTGACCTGCGGGTTGTTCCAATCCCAGTAAGGACCGCCGATGTCCCAGTTGTCGAACCACATCTCTTCCGTCTCTAAATATTGCTGTTCGAAGTTGAACATGCCATTGTGCGCCAGGAAGGCCTTGAAACGACGACCGTCGTTGTAGCCCTTCACATCGTGGTTATGACCGGCGAGCCAATAGACGCTATAACCGCCGAAACTGGCACCACAAGCTCCAAGACGCTCTTTATCAATCTGTTTCACACTGTCGGCGAAGAAATCAGCCGCCCGCATGTAGTCCTGCATACACAAGCCGCCATAGTCGCCGCTGATCGCCTCGGTCCAGGCCTGGCCGAACCCCACGGTGCCCCTGCGGTTGGGCGCGATGATGAAGTATTCCGCACCGCTCATCACCATGAAATTCCAGCGCGTGCTCCAGAACTGGCCCACCTCCGACTGCGGACCGCCCTCACAGTAGAGCAAAGCGGGATAGGTCTTCGTGCTGTCGTAGTTGTACGGATAAATCAGCCAAGTCAGCATATCCTTGCCGTCCACCGTCTTGATCCAATGCTCCTCGACCTTGCCCATGCGAACCTGCGAGAGAATGTCGTCGTTGATGGCGGAAATCTTCTTGCCTTCACCCTTGTTGTCGGACAGGTTATAGACGTAAATCTCAGACGGATACTGCATCGAGACCTGATCAGCGTAGAGTTTCCCATTCTTCAGCTCGAAGCTGTGCACATCGTGATAGCCGTAGGAAATTTGACGGAACTCCTTGGTCTCGCGGTTGCAGGCGAAAATCTGGTCGGTGCCGCGGTAATAGACCACACCGAGAATCTCCTTGTCGTCGTCTGTCCAGCTTATTCCGGTGAAATAGTAGTCGAAATTCTCCGACATGTTGGTGCGCTCGCCGGTTTCAAGATCCAACACCATCAGCCGGATCAGGTCGCTCTCGTAGCCGTCGCGTTCCATGCTCTCCCAAGCGATATATTTGCCGTCGTGACTGAACACAGGATTCTGGTCGTAACCCATGATGCCCTCACTGAGGTTTCGGGTGGTCTTCTTCTCGATGTCGTACAGGAAAATGTCGCTGTTGGTGGAGTGCGCATAGTCGTAGCCGGTCTTCTTGCGGCAAGTGTAGGCAATCTTTTTGCTGTCGGGGCTGTAGTTGTACTGCTCCACCCCACCCCACGGGCGCATCGGGCACTCGAAAGTGCTGTCGATGAGGCACACGGCATGTTCCACATCGATTTTTTCCCCGAACTCGGCGAGGAAAATCTGCGGGTATTCGTCAACCCACTGGTCCCAATGGCGGTACATGAGGTCCTCGTTGATGCGGCCGGTGGTCTTGTCGAGGCCGGCGTACAACTTGTCGAGGTGCCCAGGGCGCACAACGGGCTTGGTGGTGATGAAGACGACAGACTTGCCGTCGGGGGCGAGCTTGAACCCCTCGAAACCGCGCTCGTGGGTGGCCAGAATCTTCTCCTTGCCGTTCTTCACGGTCATGGAGACGATGTCGTTGTCGCGGCAGAAGAGCAGCGTCTCGTCATCGTCCCACACAAGGTTGAACTCGGAGGCGGCCGTGGTGGTCAGCCGGGCGACGTTCTTGCCCTCCGTGGTCATCAGGTAGATCTCGGCGTTGCCCTTGTTTTGCCCCATGTCGTAATAAGTGACGGTGTAGGCAATCTGCGAGCCGTCGGGCGACACGGCCTTCTCGCCCATTTTGCCCAACGCCCACATCACCTCGGGGGTGAAACGGCCGTCCTGAACCTGGATTTCGGGTTTCCCGATAACCTTGTCATCGGTCTTCGCCTGCTTGTTCGTGCAGGCATAAAACATTGCCAACAAAGCAATTGCGATAAAAACTTTCTTCATATAATAAGGTATTTGTTACTATTTCAAACGAATTGGCAAAAGTAATAAAAACATGGGATTCCCATTGCTTTTTTCAAAAGAAAGGACCATTTAACTTGAATTTGTGAATGGAAAAAATGTATTTTTGCACGTCAATTTTTCAGACGCTAAACGATGGAAAATCAGTCAAACCAGACTACGAAAAAAGGACTCATCCTGCTGATCGGTGTGGTCATCGGGCTGCTGACGGGCATCTTGGCCACCGCTATCGTGCTGAGCAAGACAGGGGCCAAATCGCCGACAGAGGTGCGGGTCATCGCACCGGAAATACCGACCGGCAAGGACACGGTTGTGAAGTACGTCATCCATCAGTACCCAAACGGCCCGAGTCTCCGCGCCGACGCCAACGCCCAAGCAGACTCCCTGCTGACGGACTCCCTGTATGTGGAGGGCAACGCCATGGACTACATGCTGGATGAAGATGTGGAACCCGAACCGGTAGATTTCCCCGAAGCCAGCGTCACCTCCGAAAAGATGATTTCCCGGCAGGAAGCCCCCGTGCTCTATTTCGATGCCAGCAAAAATGCGACCGAAGCACCCGAACACGCCACTAAAATGGTGGAAGTGCAGTTCTGGAGCACCCCCATCCGAAACAAAGTGGTCTATAAATTCGAAAACAACCTGCTGAAAATCAAAGGCATAGAATTAAGCGAACCAAAACTCATCCATTACAAAAACCACTATTACCTGCAAAGCGAAAAGCACATCTACCAAATCCAACCCACCTCCGAATACACCCGCCTGACCGAAATCCACGACCTCTCCTTCGACAAGCATTGAACGATAGTTCAAGGTTCAAAGTTCAAGGTTCAAGGTTCAAAGCAAACAATAAACATAAATAGTAAACCGTAAACTAAAATGAAAAAGTTATTCACATCAGCGGCGCTCGTCTGCATCATATTATGCGGATGCTCCCAGAACAAAAACCAACAAGCAATGAAAGAAGACCAAAACAGCGCGGCTGTGGAGACGCAGCAGCAAAACGGCAAGGCGCTGGTCACTTACTTCTCCGCTTCGGGCGTGACGAAAGGCGTGGCTGAACGTCTGGCCAAGATCGCGAACGCCGACTTAGTGGAAATCGTCCCTGAAAAGCGTTACACCTCCGCCGACCTCGACTGGCGCGACAAAAACTCCCGCAGCTCGGTGGAGATGAAGGACCTCAACTCCCGCCCGGCCATCGCCAACCACATCGACAACATCGCCGACTATCAGACCGTCTATATCGGCTTCCCGATCTGGTGGTACACCGCCCCCACCATCATCAACACCTTCATCGAAGCCCATGACTTGAGCGGCAAGAACGTGGTGCTCTTCGCCACCTCCGGCGGCTCCACCATCGACAAAGCGGCCAAAGACCTGCAGGAGAAGTACCCGGAAATCCACTTCGTGGGTTCCGCCCTGCTCAACTCCCCCAGCGACGAAGACCTGAAAGCCATCGTCAAATAACAGTCTCCAGACCACACGAAAAAGGCCGTCCATCACCCGATGAACGGCCTTTTTCGTAATCCTCCTACTCCTCCTAATCCTCCTAATCCTAATCTTCCTAATCCTCCTAAACTCCCTAAACTCAATACCCCCCATGCCACTTCCGCAAAAACCACTCAATACCCAACAGCAGCACGATGGCAGCAAGGTACCACGGGGAATTCAACAACATGGAGTATTTCTTCTGGTAGGAGGCCACCGGCTTGATGTTTTCGTTGGCCTTGATTGCCTTTGCCACGTTTTGCATCTCGTCGCGTGCGAAGAACTTGCCCCCGCTGGTCTGTGCGATGCCCTTCAGCAAGTCAAAGTCCGCGACCAAATTGGCGGTCTCCACGAAGATCTCCTGCACGGAGAAACTGCCGCTCTTTTCATAGCTTTTGGTCCCGAGTTGCGTCTTGGCGGTCCAGGTGTAGGTGCCCACGGGCAATTCGCCCATATTCAGGTAATACGCATTGTTCTGCTTGGAAAACTGCGCGTCGTAGGTGGTGTCGCCGCTGCCCTTGATGGTGAGTTTCACGTCGGGGGTGTTGAGCAGTTCGCCGCTCTCGTTGTGTAGTTCGGCGGAGAACTCCACCGGCGCGTTCTCGGCGAAGACGGCGTTGTGGCGCACCCGGAACGGACTCTTGTCGTTCTTCGCCACCAAGAAGAGGGCCGTCTTGCTAACGATCTCGTTGAAGGCGTCGTGGTTCTGGTTGTTCACGTAGTCATAAACTTTCCACGACCAGAGGCCTGTACCGGAAATGATGCCCGTCTTGGCTCCGTTCACGTCGTTGAACATCACCAGCGGATATTTGGTTTCCACACCGCTAATCCGTTGTGTCATAAAGAGATTTGCGGAAACAGCGGCCTTGTAGGTCCCGAAAGGCGACTGCAGCGGCGGCAACACAGGGAGCAGCTGCTGCGCCTCCTCCGAAAAAGAGAAGAGCATGAAATTCGGGTTGTAGGCGGGTGTGGCATTGTTGGTCATGTTCTTGCCTTGCATGATCTGCAAACCGGTGTTCAGCCCATTGAAGGCATTCAGATCGGTCTGAGTGCCAACGACATACAAGGCTGAAACTCCGTTTTGGCGAATCTGCGACAGCAGCGATGAGGCGGGATGTTTCTTCGAGGGCAGCTGGTGCAGAACAACCAGTCCAAACTCGGCAGGATTAGCCTTGAACTCCTCCACTGACGCTACCGTAATATCATAATTTTCAGACAGTTCCAAGGCCGAACGGATAGCGGCCACATCGGGATGCGGCGCGTCATACACGATGGCGATTTTGTCTTTCGACTCAATCACGCGGAGGTAGAACTGCGTGTGGTTGTTCTTGTAGGTCACCTCGCCGTCTAACTCGTCGAGATCGACCTTGAAACGCTTCAGCCCCGTTTTTTCCGCGTCAACCAAAAACGATACCGTTTCAAAATATTGGTTCCCAGATATTTGAAGCGTTTTCGAAAACACCTCGCCCTGGTCATCGGAGACGGTGATTTTGGCTGTTTTGCCCGAAAGTTTGCCAGCCTGCACCTTCACCTCCACGGGGGCGCGGTTGCCCTTCAGCACCTCTTTGTTGTGCACGATGTCGGCGATGAGCAAGTCGGTGGCCTGCTCGTCGGAGCCGAGACCGACCGTATAGACGGGGAATCCGGTCTTCTGGGCGGCATAATACGGGTTGGATCCGATGTTGTAGATGCCGTCCGTCAGCATTACCATGGCCCCCACGTTGCGGTTGGCGTAAAGCATACTGACCTCGTCGAACAGCGCGGAGAGGTTCGTGGATTTGTCGGAGAAATCGACATTCACCTTCTGATTATCCGCCAACAGGTTCTCATCGCCCACCAAATAGGCGTCCACGTCATACTGCTTGGCAAGTTCGTCAACCAACTGTTGCAGCTGTTTCGGATATTCGGAGGTGTAGTATCCGGCGTCTTTCCCGGACTTGATGGACTCGCTGTTGTCAATGGCGAAAAGGATGACAGGCTTGTCGGTCTGCTTGCGGATCATCTTGAGCATGGGGGCGAGCAGTAGGAAGGCGATCAGCGACATGGCCACGCCGCGCAGGGAGGCCATCACGATGCGGGAGCGCTTCTCGAAAACCACGTTGTCGTTCCGGAAGTAGAGGAACAAAGCATAGCCGACACCTAACAGGATTGCGAAAACGGCCAGCCAAAGAGGATACTGTGTAAGTAACGACATTTCAGACGGTTAGAAGGATTTTATTCCGATAATTTCGCGCACTTCGCGCACGGTCTTGGCCGCGCTCTCGCGGGCTTTCTCCGCCCCTTCGCGGGCTACCCGGCGGATGTAGTCGTCCTGTCCGTTCAGCTCCTGGATGCGCTCATAGACCGGCTGCACGAAGGCGACCATGTCCTCGGCAAGCTGTTTCTTCATGTCGCCGTAGCGGATAGCGCAGTTCTGGTACTGCTCCTCGAAGAACTGCAGCGTCTCGGGCGCGGAAACGGCCTTCATCAGCTGGAAGAGGTTCTCCACGGCCTGCGTCTTGGGCTGGCCCGGCTCCGTGGGACCGCTGTCCGACACGGCCTTCTTCACCTTCTTGCGGATCACCTCCGGCGAGTCGGAAAGGTAGATGCAGGAATTCTCGTTGTCGGACTTGGACATTTTGGTGGAGCCGTCCAAGCCGGGGATTTTCACCAGCTCACTGCCGAAGTTGTAGGCCACGGGCAGCTTGAAGTATTCGTTCTTGTAGATGCGGTTGAAGCGCTGTGCGAAGTCGCGGGTCATCTCCAAATGCTGTTCCTGGTCCTTGCCCACGGGCACCTTGTCGGCGCGGTGCAGCAGAATGTCGGCGGCCATGAGCACCGGGTAGGTAAGCAGGCCGGCGTTGACGTTGTCGGGCTGGCGGCGCACCTTCTCCTTGAAGGAGGCCACGCGCTGCAGCTCGCCCACATAGACGTTCATCGAGAGCAGCAGCGACAGCTCGCACACCTGCGGCACGTCGCTCTGCACATAGATGGTCGCCTTCTCGGGGTCGAGGCCCGCCGCGATGTACTCTATCAGAATGTTCCGCACGTTAGACTGCAGGTCCGTGGGCGTCGGATGCGTCGTAAGTGAATGATAATCAGCAATAAAGAAAAAACAATCATTCTCTTCCTGCATCTTGATGAAATTTCTGAGGGCGCCGAAATAGTTGCCCAAATGTAAAAATCCGGTCGGCCGGATGCCGCTAACAACTCTGTCCATGTTCTATATTATTAAAGGGGCGCAAAAATACAAAAATTAAATGAAACGGAGTTGACCTAAATCAACTCCGTTTCATTACGCGTCGCAAAGAAACCGACGCAAGGAAACCATCGCAAAATCCGCGACTACTTGCAGCGGACGATATCGATGCCCTCTTCGGCATTCATTTCGTCCTGTTTGGCCTGGCATTCAGACTTGCCCATGCTCTCATCCTCGAAAAGCGGCACCATGTGC
>JAFXPL010000005.1 GCA_017527945.1 Bacteroidales bacterium
GGCCACCGCGCCTTTCGAGGCACCCTCGTTCTTGAGCCCGACGGCCGTGGGGATAACCCCGCACGAGCAGAGCGGCAACGGGATGCCCAGCAATGCCGCCCACAGCACGGAAAGCTTGTTGTCGCGCGACAGATACTTGGCATAGAACCGCTTCGGCACGAACACATGCAGGATTCCGGCGATAAGGAATCCCAGCAGCAGATAGGGGCTCATGGCGTTGAGCACAGACAGAAACGCATTGCAAAATTCTCCCGCAGTCATTTTATTGTCAAAGGGTTAGACGAATTTATACCAATTCTTGTTTTTGTGGCAAAGATACATGAAATTCGATTACACTTAAACAAATAGAAATATCTTTAGAGATGTTGTACGCAACGTCTCTATGATGTGTTGAGGGGTTATCGCAACCTCCACCCATTGTCCCCGTGGTAGATCATCTGGCAGGTCATGCCGCCGTCGTAGCTGATAGCAAGGCGGATTGCGTCCTCCTAGTTTTTATGCTGCAAAAATACACATTATTTAAAACTCAAACCCCGTCAGGGGTTCCCTATCTGTAGCCGTTGGCGATGCGGCATCCCCCACAACCCCGTATGGGGTTGCATATCGGGAACAATAATATTCTGGCAACATGTTGAAAATGAATCTCCTACAGAGATTTGAAACCGCACATGGGCATCCGTTGGCTACAGACAGGCATCCCCTAACGGGGATGAGTCACCCCCTCACGCCGGATTCTTCACCCTGACCTTCGACCACGTCTGCAGCACCACCGAGACGATGATGAGCGCGATACCGAGGACAAACGAGAAGTTCAGCTCGTGGTATTCCTGGAAAATCAGCATCGCGAGGATGATGCTATAGACGGGCTCCAGATTGTAGGTGAGGTTGACCGTGAAAGCGTCAATCTTCTGTAGGACAATGTTTTGCAACAAGCATAGCCCGATAGTGCAAACCACCACCATAAAGGCCATATAGGGATGGAATAGTCCATGCCTGTCGGAAGGAACTTCCCGACCGGCAGGATGGCGTTGTAAACCGGCAGGATGACGCTGAGGACGACAATGCCGCCGACCATTTCCCAGAAGAGCATATTTTTGGCCTCATAGTGCTTGCCGACGTGTTGGTTGGCGATGGCGAACAGGGCGTACAAGGCCGAGGAGACGATTCCCAAGGCAATGCCCAAACGGTATCGGGTGTCGAAGTGGAAGATGAGATAGACGCCGCATACCGTGAGAATGCTGAACAGGAACTCGCGCACGGAGAAGCGGTGCCGGTTGATGATGGGTTCGAGAAGCGCGGTAAAGAACCCGACCAAGGAGAAGCAGACCACCCCGTTGGAGACGTTCGACGCCTTGATGCTGGCGTAGAAGAAGATCCAGTGCAGGCAGAGCAGCATGCCCACGCCGCCCATCCGAGCCATATCCTTGAAACGGAAGTGCCGCATCTCTTTTTTGATGAAAAGAAACAACGCCATCAGGGCGGCCGCCCACGTCATCCGGTGCCATACAAGCACCACGGGATCCAGCTCGATGAGCTGTCCCAGCACCCCGGTGAACCCCGCGATGAACACGGAGAATCAAAAAATTTCTCACGTCACATTTTTGATAATTTTGCAACTAATATGGCAAAACGACCCTGACATGAGAGACCAACGAGAATCGGAATTCATGGAGATGCTGGCGCGGTGCGAGCGGACGCTGTTCAAGGTGTGCCTCTTCTACACCGACCGGCAGCCCGACAACGTCCGCGACATGTACCAAGACATCGTGTGCAACCTCTGGCAGGCGTGGCCGAACTTCCGGCACGAGAGCAAGGAGAACACCTGGGTCTATCGCGTGGCGTTGAACACCGCTGTCGCACAACTGCGCAAGCGGAGCCGAACCCCCTCGTTCGTGCTGCTCACCGACGAGATGGTCGCCACCCTCGCCGACCTCAAATACGAGGAACTCGCCGAAAGTCTCTACCGCCTGATCGACCTCTTGGGCAAAGCCGACAAGTCGCTCATCCTGCTGTACCTGGACAAGATTCCGTACGCTCAGATAGCCGAGATTGTAGGCATCAGCGAAGCCGCCGCGCGGAAACGGGTGGAACGTATCAAACAGAAGTTAGCCATATTAAACACCGAAAGCAATGGAAAAGACATTTGAACAGATAGAAGCACTTTGGCAGCGGCAGGACGAGCGTCTGCAGCGCATCGAGCACGTGCAGCAGGAGTCTGTGCGGCGGCTTTTGCACCGGAGCATCACTTCGACCCACCGCCGCTTCCTGATTGAAAACCTCAGTGCCGTGGTTCTGGGCATCTTGGTGGAAGTCTTCGTGCTCTCGAAGGCAGGGATGTGCTTCGCCAGCTGGAACTTGGCCGTGCCCTACCTGATATTCAACGTTTTGTTCATCGCCAGCGTGGTGTGGTACGCGGTTTGGGTGGCCCGTTTTTGGAAGCACGACCCGCTGAACTCACCCACCCTCGAAGCGATGCGCTTCGCCGACCGCTGGCATCTGGCGCTGAAACGCTCTACAATATGGGGATTCAGCCTCGTCCTGCCTCTTTGCCTTGCCGCAAGCTTCCCCGTTTTCGCCTATATCTTCTATCGCAAGCCATTCCATTTTACGGATCTCCAATATCTTACTCCTCTGCAGATTCTTTTGTCCGCGCTGTTTTACGCCGTCTGCATTGCATACGCGGTTTACGAGCTGCGACTGACCCGCGAACTGAAGGAAAACCTGAAAATATACGACGAACTTTTAGAAAACTAACTACTACTTCATTAAACTTTGAACATTGAACAGTGAGACGATGGAACGTTTGCCTGAGGAAAAGCAAATCTTCTTGCTGAGTGCCCTATAGATTATATTCGAAATCGCTGGTGGTGCCTGCTGCGTGCCGGGCCCGGCGGAAAACGAGTGTTACGCCATCGCCACTATCCTGCAAGGGAACAAGTAAGTGATGGTAACGGATGACAAACGCCCTGGCAAGCCTTGAAATCCCGATTGTCCATCCCCAAAAAAATCGTACTACAGCCTCATTTGTATCTGTCTGTGTATATTCGTAATTTATGTACCTTTACAGCTCTGTTTTTGTCGAAAAGGGAGAATGCCGTCAGACCTTCCTCCTCTCAAGCAATAAACACTTTCAATCATCGTTATAGGAATGGAAATGTAAAATAATTAGAATATTATGACAGATTTACTTATTCTTTTGGCGGTTTCGCTCGCTGTTTCGGCCGTGGGCTGGAAGTATTTCATCTATTTCTTTAGCCTCGGCTACGGATATGGCGTGGCGACACTGGCAGTAACCATGGGTGTGATGTACCACAACAGCCTCAGTCTGCCGACGATAGCGCTCCTTGTCCTGCTGTTTGTCTTCGGAGTGCGACTCGGCACCTATCTTTTCTTGCGCGAACGTAAAGCGGCTGCCTATCGCAAAATCCTCTATGACCCGTCGTTGCAACAGGAAAAGCCTTTGAGCGAGATCCTTACGGTGTGGCTTTTCTGTGCCGTACTGTATGTTGCGCAGGTTAGTCCCGTGGCGTTTCGACTTTCCAATGCAGAGCAAGGTGTTGCTGTCAGCGAGATTTGGGCTTGGATTGGTGCTGTTGTGGTGCTCTGCGGCATCCTGCTCGAAGCGCTCAGTGACGCACAGAAGTCCGCCGCCAAGAAGCGCGACCCCAAGCGGTTTGTCAGTACTGGTCTCTATCGGATTGTGCGCTGTCCCAACTACCTCGGTGAGGTGGTTATCTGGACGGGCGTGGTGCTCAGCGGCATCGGTGCCGGCCTTGTGTGGTGGCAGTGGCTTATTGTCGCCATCGGCTACATCGGCATCGTCTATGTGATGTTCAGTGGCGCCCGTCGGTTGGAGCTGCGCCAGAACGAGGTCTATGGCAACGACCCCGAATACCAGGCCTACGTCAAGAAAACCCCCATTCTGATTCCGTTTTTGCCCATCCATTCCCTGGCCCGCTATAAATGGCTCCAGGCTTAAGCGGCTTTCGGGACCGAATCACCGGCAAAAACAAGGCTGCATCATGAAATAATGAAGCGATGAATCCAATCATTATCGGAATATTACTGCCCTTGTTAGGTACAATGTTAGGGTCTTCTTTCGTGTTCTTCATGCGAAAGGATATCCCCGACCGACTGCAGAAGACGCTGTTGGGGTTCGCCAGCGGCGTAATGGTGGCTGCCAGCGTCTGGTCGCTGCTGATACCGAGCATCGAGATGGCAGGCGAGAAGATTCTTCCGGCCTCCATGGGTTTTCTGTCGGGCATCGCGTTCCTGCTGCTGATCGACGAGTTGACGCCGCATCTGCATGTCGGTTCGCAGAAGGCCGAGGGACCGAAGTCGAAGCTCTCGCGCACGACGATGCTGGCGCTCGCGGTGACCATCCACAACCTGCCCGAGGGTATGGCGGTGGGAGTGGTCTTTGCCGGTGAGTCGCAGGGGCTTTCGCTCAGTGCCGCCTTGGCGGTGAGCATCGGCATTGCGATACAAAACATCCCTGAAGGTGCCATCATCTCGATGCCTATGCATGCGGAAGGAAACTCCCGTATGAAATCGTTCCTTATAGGCACCTTGAGCGGCGTAGTGGAGCCTATTGGCTCGGTGGCCATCCTGCTGCTGGCAAGTGTTCTTGGGGTGGCGCTTCCTTATCTGCTGGCCTTTGCCGCTGGTGCCATGATGTACGTGGTGGTAGAGGAACTCATCCCCGAAACCGCCCAGGGCACCCATACCAACCTCTCCACCATCGGTTTTGCCATTGGCTTCGTTATGATGATGGTGATGGACGTGGTGTTAGGGTGAGATAGAATTTCACGGTTTCAGATGTGTCTGTACTGTTGAATGACTTTATTGATTGGTATTGGCAAAAAAGTAGCACGCATTCTATCTCAGATGTCGTTCTCGATGGTCTTGATGACTTTTGCGGGAACGCCGCCGACCAGGGTGTTGTCGGGCACATCTTCGGTGACCACGGCGCCGGCTGCTACCACCACGTTGTTGCCGATGGTCACACCGGGCAGGATGGTGACGTTGCCGCCGATCCACACGTCATTGCCGATGCGCACGGGCTTGGCTAAGGCGTGGTAATCGCGGCGGCCTTTGGGCGAAAGCGGGTGCCCGACGGTGGTGATCAGCGTGTTCGGGCCAATCATCACATGGTTGCCGATATGTACTTCGCGAATGTCGAGGATGGTGAGGTTGTGGTTGCCAGTGAAGTAGTCACCAATGAAGATGTTCTTGCCGCGGTCGCAGTTGAAGGTTTTGGCGATCCACACGCGCTCGCCCACCGCGCCGAGCATCTGCTGCAGCTGTCGGTACTGCGCCACATATTCACGTCCATCGATGGCGTTGAAGATCTCGCACTGCCGGATGGCCTCGGTCTTAAGCGCGATCAGCTCCTCATCGGCATACGAATACTCGATGCCTGCGTTGCATTTTTCCAAATTGGTCATATTGCTGTTGGTTTTATTCTTTCGCAAAAAGTCACGTGCACCATATCGCCGAAACTCTTGCCGATCTGTTTCCGAATGTCCTTTCGCAAGCCTAGGATAAAGCAAGGCGTCCCCATTTTGACAATCTGGCCGTCATAAGGCATTCCGTCGAAGGTGGCGTGAACTGCTAACCGCCCTTTGCCGAAGAGCTCTTTGATATCATAGGGAACCTCCACGTATGCAGCATCCATTTCTTCGTTTTGCAGGATGGGGGCATCGAAGGCGTAAAACGCTATGTCTCCTACAGGGACTTTTGCAATAGGCTTGTCTTTCATAAACTTAACAAAAAAAACTACTCTTTGTCAATGCTCACCAACTTATACTTCTTCGTTCCCAAACCTAACTTCTCGGCCCAGTCGATGGTGTGGGTGCCGTGCTGCTGGTTGATGCGAGAGAGCAGGTCGGTAGGATCGTTGGTGGCGGTCACCTTCTGCTGGTTGATGATTTTCCAGTGGTTGGCCGAATTCTTTTTATTGGAGTAATTCACCCAGTATCTTGTCCATATCCACATCGCGGGCAATGATGGCGCCGGTCTCGCCGTCAATCAGCAGGACGGTCGGAATGCCGGGAAGGGTATAATCTTTCCATGCCTTGCCGTCTCGTCCGGGATGATCGTCACATACATTCACCCACGTCATACCTTTTTCTTTGATGAAGGTCTTCCAATACTCCACATCGGGGTTCTCCGCTACGGAATAGATTTCCAATCCCTTCTCATGATACTTGGCGTAGAGTTCCTTAAGCTGTGGGATCTTCTCCACACATCCGCTGCACCAGGTTGCCCAGAAATCCAGCAGGACGTAGCGGTTGGCCGGATTGTTCACCACCGACTTCAGACTGACGGGCTTCCCGGTAGCCTCAGGATAGGTCATGTCAATGAAATAGTTGGGCTTACTGCCTTCCGGCGCCGGCTCGGTTTTCAGACGGCGTGTCAGTTCCTCACGTAATTCGGCGACGTATTGCTTCTCAGCCAGCTCGGGCATCAAGCGGTCGAGAATGCCAAGCGCCTCTGCCGATGAATACCAATGTGCCGCATAATACAATGCCAACGGACCAGCTTGTTCTGCGTTAATCACTTCTCGCTTGAGCGCCTCAACCGCCTCTTGATCGCCACTGTTTTCTAATTCGTCAATCTTCTTGAAGATATCGTTGGCGGCAGTGCCTGTCGCGTTATTGACCTCATAATCTTCTTCGTCAGAGGCGTCCACATCGACGACAATCGTTCCCGGTTCGAGAAAGAAATCTTTCAACTGCGTGTCGTCTTGTGAATACAGATACACGTGGGTTGGTGTTGAAATACGAGGATGGAACTCAAATTTTCCATCCTTGACACGGGTTGTCTCAATAACCTTGAAATGGTCGAAGTCGTCTTCCAGTCTGATTTTTGTTCCCTCTTTTAGTCCCTTGATGGTACCTTTCACGGTGCAATACTCGGGTTGGTTGTTACGGCATCCGCTGACACCGATCGCCAGCGCCACAGCCGCCACCATCAGACAGCAAACTGTGAGAATTTTAGTAATGTGTTTCATATTGGATTTGTTTTGATATTTTCTTTATTTGTCAAAAATCATTCGCTATGCGATTATAAATCACTTTTCGTGGGCTTAGAATTAGCGTTCACAGACCTGCTGCGACAAAGTTACCTTAGATATGGCCCCGTGACAGACTCCGTATCCTCTGCCATCGCTTTGGGCGTTCCCTCGAAGATGATGTCGCCGCCCATCGCGCCGCCGCCGGGACCGAGCTCGATGAGCCAGTCGCAGGACTTCAGCATCTCGATGTTGTGCTCGATGAGGAAGATGGTGTTGCCCGCCTCCACCAGCGTGTCGAAGAGGTTGAGGATGCGCTTGATGTCGCCCGCGTGGAGACCGTCGGAGGGCTCGTCCATGATGAAGATCTTGCCCGCGTCGCGAAGATAGGAGGCTAACTTGATGCGCTGCAGCTCGCCGCCGGAGAGGGTGGAGAGCGACTGGTTCAGATGGAGGTAACCCAAGCCGACCTTGCGCAACGGTTCCAGTTTCTCGGCAATCACACTTCCGGCAAACAGCTCGGCGGCTTTGTTGGCGGTGAGGTCCATCACCTCGGCGATGTTGAGGCCGTTCACCTTGTAGGAGAGCACTTCCGGCGAATAGCGCAATCCACCGCAGGCTTCGCAGGTGGTCTCGATGGCATCCATAAAGGCCATGTCGTTGACGATGATGCCCTTGCCCTGGCAGACGGGACAGCCGCCCTTGCCGTTGAAGGAGAAGAGGTCGGCCTTGGTCTTGTTGGTCTTGGCGAAGAGCTTGCGGATGTCGTCAGCCACCTCCAGATAGGTGGCCGGGGTGCTACGCAGACTGATGCCGATGCTCTTCTGGCTGATATAGACGATGTCTTGGTGGGGTTGTTGGGATTGTACGGGTTGTTGGGGCGAATTATTATTCGCCCCTACGGGATGCGGATAGGCGTTCCGGAAACATTCCATCAGCGAACTCTTGCCCGAGCCCGCCACGCCCGCGATGCCGCACATCACGCCCAACGGCAACTTGACGGAAACATTCTTCAGGTTGTGCAGATGGGCGTTCTCCAACAGGAAGAAATCCTTGGGCGTGCGCACCTGCTCCTTGATGGCACTCGTCGCGCTCAGCATCGTGCCCGTAAGCGTCTGGCTGTGCAGCAGTTCTTCGTATGTGCCTTCAAAGACGATTTCACCGCCTTTCATCCCCGCGCCGGGCCCCATATCGATGATGTGGTCGGCGATTTTGATGATCTCCTTGTGGTGTTCCACAAGGATGACGGTGTTGCCGTGGCTCTTGAGCTTTTGCACCGACTTCTGCATCAGCAGGATGTCGTGGTTATGAAGGCCCACGCTGGGTTCGTCGAGGATGTACATCACGTCGGAGAGCGGCGAGTTGATGTATTTGGCGATCTTGCAACGCTGCGCCTCGCCGCCGGAGAGGGTGCCGATGGCGCGGTCGAGGGTGAGGTAACCGAGTCCGATCTCCTCCAACGCCGACAGCCGCTCGATGGTCGCCCGTTTGATGTCCTCCGCTAACGGATTGTCGATGGTTTCCATCCATTGGCGGCAGTCGCTGATGCTCATCGCCGTCACCTCGGCGATATTGAGTCCGCCGATTTTACAGGAGCGTATCTTCTCGTTGAGGCGCGTGCCGCCGCAGTCGGGACAGGTACCCATCGTCAGCATCGGGTTGAGCACGGAGGCGTGGAGCAGCCCCTCCTCCGAGTTGATGATGCTGCGGTACATGCGCGGGATGAGCCCTTCGTATTTGGCGGTTTTGGGCCAGTTGGAAGGCGGGTTCTTCAACTTGATCTGCGGCGAGTTGAGGAAGAGGTCGAGTTCCTCGGGCGTGTAGTCCTTGATTTTCTTGTCGAGGTCGAAGAGGCCGCTGTGGGCGTAGCGTATCCATCGCCAACCACCCTTGCCGAAGGCGATGTAGTGGATGGTGTCCTCGTCGTTGAGCGACTTGTCGAAATCCACCAGCTTGTGGATGTCCAGCTCGCGGATCTCGCCCAGTCCGCCGCAGCGCGGACAGCTGCCCGAGGGGTGGTTGAACGAGAAGGCGTCGGAGTAGCCCAC